>CANGQZ010000100.1 GCA_947455865.1 Sphingomonadaceae bacterium | reverse complement strand
TCGGCCTCGCCCAGAATCCCCTGCTGATCGAACGCGCGCAGGCATGGGCCGCTGAACTCGGCGCAGGCTCGGGCGCGTCGCGGCTGGTCACCGGATCTAGCGAGGCCCACCTCGCGCTCGAAAGCCGCATCGCCGCGTTCAAACATGCCGAGGCGGCGCTGCTGTTCGCTTCAGGGTGGCAATGCAACGCTGCCGTCATCCCCGCGCTCCTCGCCGCCGCGCCGGGGGCGGCGGTGTTTGCTGACCGGCTGATTCACGGCTCGATGCACGCCGGCATTGCCGCCGCCGGGGTCCGCCAGCACCGCTTCCGCCACAACGATCTGGCCCACCTTGCCGAACTGCTCGAAATCCACGGGCGCGGCGCACCGGCCCGCATGATCCTGACTGAGAGTGTGTTCTCGATGGACGGCGACCAGGCCGATCTCCCCGCCCTCGCCGCGCTCGCACGCGCACATGACGCCTTCCTGTTTGTCGACGAGGCCCATGCCACCGGCGTGCTCGGCCCAAGCGGTGCGGGTCTCGTTACCGGGGTCCCCGGGATCGATCTCGTCATGGGCACCTTCAGCAAGGCGTTTGGCGGCTTCGGCGCCTATGTCGCCGGATCGGCGCTGCTGCGCGATTATCTGATCAACACCTGCGGCGGCTTCATCTTCACCACCGCCCCGCCGCCCGCCGTCCTTGGCGCAATCGACGCCGCGCTCGATCTGGTGCCGGGCATGGACGCCGAACGTGCCCACCTCGCCCACCTCGGCGATCGCCTGCGCGCCGGACTTGCCGACCTTGGCCTGCCCAGTGGCAACTCGACCACCCAGATTGTCCCGGCAATCATCGGCGCCGAGGAAGATGCGCTAGCGCTCAGCCGGACGCTGGCCGAGGCCGGGATGCTCGCGGCTGCGATCCGCCCGCCCACCGTGCCGCCCGGCACCAGCCGCTTGCGCCTCGCCCTGCGCGCGACCCATTCGGTCTCGGATATCGATGCGCTGCTGGCGGCGCTCGCGGCGCGGCCGTGATCATCCGCTTCGTGCATGGCTGGGGGTTTGACCGCAGTCTGTGGGACAGAGTTGTCGCGCTGCTCCCCGAGCACGATTGCCGGCGTGAGGATCGCGGCTATTTCGGCGATTCCGTGGAAGCACCGATTGCGGGCGAGCATCTCGCGGTGACTCACAGCCTCGGCACGCTGCATGCTCTCGCGGCGCCTGCGCCGGAATGCCGGGGGATGCTCGCTATCAACGGCTTTGACCGGTTCGCCGCCGCGCCAGACTTTCCCGGCGTGGCACTGCGGGTCCTGGACCGGATGCTGCAGCGTCTCGCCGCCGCGCCTGCCGCAGTGGTCGGTGAATTTCGCGCGCGCTGCGGCTCGCCACCAGCGGCCGGGGTGCCTGACCTGCTAAGGCTCCACTGCGATCTTTTGATGCTGCGCAACATGGACTGCCACGCGGGTCCATGGCTGGCCCCGCTGCATACGCTGGAAGCCGATGACGACCCGCTTTTGCCGCCCCAGATGCGCGATGCTTTGTTCGCTTCCGCGCCACAGCGGCTGCGGCTAAGGCAACCCGCTGGCAGACACCTGCTGCCGCTGACTGCGCCCGCCGCTTGTGCGGCGGCGATCAGGGATGTGTTGGACAAACTCTAGATGCCGCCCGATTATCGTCAGCGCATCGCCGCCGCCTTCGCAGGCGCCAGCAGGTATGACCGCCACGCTGCGGTTCAACGCAGGGTTGCGCAGGCGCTGGCGCAGCGGATTGCCGCGATGCCGCTGCCGCCCGCACCCCGCGTGCTGGAGATCGGCTGCGGCACCGGCTTCCTCACCGAGGCCCTGATCGCGCAAGGCTTCGGCGGTGAATGGCTGGTCACTGATCTGGCGTCCGAGATGGTCAAGCGCTGCATGGCCCGTATTGGCGAAGCCCAAGGCCGGCAATTTGCCGTGCTGGATGGCGAGCATGGCCAGCAGCCGGCCGGTGCGCCGTTCGATCTGATCGTTTCCAGCCTGACCTTCCAGTGGTTCACCGATCTCCCCGCCGCGGTTGCCCGCCTCACCGGCTGGCTCGCGCCGGGCGGCACCCTTGCGTTCACCACGCTCGCCGGCAGGACGTTCGGCGAATGGCGCGCCGCCCATGCCGCCGAAGGCCTTGTCGCCGGCACCCCGCAATTTTCAGACGTGTCCGCCATCCCCGGCGCGGCTGCGGTCGAACCGCTGGTCGAACACCACCCTAGCGCCCGCGATTTCCTTCGCACGCTCAAGGCGATCGGCGCGGGCACCCCCGCTGCCGGCCACCGCCCACTGTCGCCATCAAAGATGCGCCGGGTGATGGCCCGGTTTGAAGCGCAGGGTGCAGATGTCACTTATGAGGTGGTGACGGGGCTCGTCCGGCGCGATAGTTCGCCATCATGACCACGCTCGTCGTCACCGGCACCGATACCGGCATCGGCAAGACCGTTTTCGCCGCCGCGCTAACCGGCGCGCTCGGCGCGCGCTACTGGAAACCGGTACAAGCGGGGCTGGACGATGATGGCGGCAGCGATTCCTTGCGCGTCGCTCACCTTGCCGAGCTGACGGCGGAGCGGGTCCATCCCGAGGCCTACCGGCTGAACACCCCCTGCTCGCCCCACCGCGCCGCCGAACTGGACGGCGTTGCAATCGATCCCGCCTGCCTGGAGCTTCCCACCGGCGAAGGACCGCTGGTGATCGAGGGCGCCGGCGGCGTGCTCGTCCCGCTCACCCGGCAGTGCCTCTATGCCGATCAGTTCGCCCGCTGGGGGGCGCCAGTGGTGCTGGTCGCGCGCACCGCGCTCGGCACGATCAATCACACCCTGCTCTCGCTCGAAGCGCTCCGCACCCGCGGCGTGCCGGTGCGCGGGGTCGTCTTCATCGGCGAAGCCAACGCAGACAGTGAGGCCACCATCGCCGCCATTGGCAAGGCGAAGCGGCTCGGCCGCCTGCCCTTCCTGCCCGACCTCACCCCCGCCGCGCTCGCCGCCGCCTTCGCCGCCGCGTTCGATGTGGAGGATTTCCGGTGAGTTCCCCAGTCTGGCACCCCTTCACCCAGCACGGCCTCGGCGAGCCGATCCCGCTCGTCACCCATGCCAGCGGCGCGCTACTGCACACCGCCGACGGGCGGACGATTGTCGATGCGATCTCGTCGTGGTGGGTCACCACCCACGGCCACTGCCACCCGCGCATCATGGCCGCGATCGCCGCTCAGGCGCAACGGCTCGATCAGTTGATCTTCGCTGGCTGGACGCACGAGCCGGCCGAAGCGCTCGCCCGCGAACTGGTGGCACTGATGCCGCTCACGTTGACCCGGGTGTTCTATTCGGACTCGGGTTCAACCAGCGTCGAAGTCGCGCTCAAAATGGCGCTGGGCTACTGGGCCCACCGGGGCGCGCCGCGCCACAAGATCATCGTGATGGAGCATTCCTACCACGGCGATACCATCGGGGCGATGTCGGTCGGGGCGCGCGGCGTGTTCAACCAGGCTTACGAGGCTCTGCTGTTCGATGTGGTGACCGTACCCTTCCCCGCCGCAGGCCGCGAGCAGGCCTGCTATGATGCGTTGCAAACCGCTTGCATGGCCGATGCAGCCGCGTTCATCGTCGAACCGTTGGTGCTCGGTGCCGGGGGTATGCTGATGTATCCGCCCGCCGTTCTGGCTCAGCTGCGGGCCATCTGCGCCGCGCACGACGTGCTGTTCATTGCCGACGAAGTGATGACCGGCTGGGGCCGCACTGGCACCCTGCTGGCCTGCGAACAGGCTGCCGTTTCGCCCGATATCCTGTGCCTTTCCAAAGGCTTGACCGGCGGATCGCTGCCGCTTGCCGTAACCATGGCGAGCGAGCCGGTCTATCAGGCACACTATGCGCCAGACCGCTCGAAGATGTTCTTCCACTCCTCCAGCTACACCGCCAACCCGCTCGCCTGCGCCGCCGCCAATGCCAATCTCGCAGTCTGGCGCGAAGAACCCGTCATGGCGCGGATCGCCACTCTCGCAGCCCGTCAGGCAGAGCGGCTGGAGGCATTGCCAGGCGCTGAAAACAAGCGGCTTTGTGGCACCATCGCAGCCTGCGACCTGCCGGGCGAAGCGGGCTACCTCGCCGCCGCCGCACCGCGCCTGATGGCCGCCGCGCGCGAGGCTGGGCTTCTGCTGCGCCCGCTTGGCAACACCGTCTACGTGATGCCGCCCTATTGTATCACCGAAGCAGAATTGGATCTGGTTTACCGCGTAATCGACGAAGCCATCGCTGGTTAGTCGCCCGAACCGCCACGGAAGCCGAACCCGGTCTGCGGCGCGGGGGCCAGCGGGTTGGCGCTCGGCCCTGTGCCATCGCCCGGACGCAGATCGTCCGGCACCGGCGGACCAAGCTTCGGCTTGTGCGGCAGGTTTCCGGCAGCCGCCAGCACCGGTTCGGGTAAGACATCGGCAGGCGCAAGCGATGCGGCGACAGGCTGCTCCACCTGCGCAAGCTGAGGTGCCGCAACCACACGCGCCGGCGGCGCCTTGCGTGCCCTTGGCGTCAGGTCTGCTTGAACCTGCACAGCGCTCGGCAGCATTACAACCGGTGCGGCTGCGACCAATTGGGCCGCCGGTGCCGGGGCCCGAGGCTGGGCAGGTCCGCGCATCGGCGCGCTGGCGGGGACAATGAACACCGCTAGAGCGGCAAAACCGGCGGCAATCATGGCCAGTGCGGCGGGCCGGACTTGCCGACGCTGGCGCAGCGGGAGCGGGGCCGGATGCGCCGCAGGCACGGCACCCTCCTGCGGCAGATGCGGCACGGTCGCCAGAATGCGCTCAACCAGCCCGGCGGGCATGGCCGGGTCGGGCACTTGCGCCAGCGCCCGGTCGAGTTCCCGGTCGTCGGTCGGGCTCATGCTGCGCACTCGGTGTAGCAACAAGGCAAGTCGTGCGCTGTGAACTGCCGCGCCTCCAGCAGCGCCCGCAATTGCTTGCGCGCCCTGTGGAGCAGCGATTCCATAGCTTTGACGTTGAGATCGAGAACTTCGGCGGCCACCGCGTTGGACAGGCCCTCGTAATAACACAGCACCAGCGCGGCGCGGTAGCGTTCGGACAAGTCGTTGAGCGCGCGGACGATCGCCAGCCGCGCCTCGTCGGCCTCGATTAGACCATCGGCCAGCGGAGCATTGTCGGCAGGGTCGGGCAGCGCTTCGGCGGTGACCACGCGAAATTTGCGAAACCGGTCGAAACACAGGTTCATCGCCGCCCGGTGGAGCCAGCCAAACAGCCCGGCCCCGGCGGGGCGCCAGCGCGGCGCATGCTGCCACAGCCGCACGAAACATTCCTGCACCACGTCCTCGGCTTCGTGCGAATCACCCAGCATGCGCACGCTGACACGATAGAGTGCGGGGGAATGGCGGCGCACCAGCACGGTGAAGGCCGAAGTATCTCCGATAGCGACGCGCGCCATCGCCGCTTCGTCGCTCTGGCGCACCGTTCTGGCCGAGCTTGGGCCCAGTGGTATTGCGCGGCCTGTGCTCCCGGTTTCCAAGCGCATTCGCGCCTCCCTGCATCTGGCCAGCAACCGGCTCTGTCCGCCAGACAGATCGGTGGTTGAACATGAACCCCATATTTATGAACCGGCGGGATTGGGCCGGAGAAAATTTTTCGCAGGACGGCAAAGGGAATTGCCGGCTGGCACGTTATGGCTGGTGGAGGCGGCGCTGTTCAACCAGCCCCCGGACGGCATCTTCTCCACCCCTCAACGCGTGCGAGGGCATTGCCCCCGTCCGCGCACGCATGCAAAGAAACCCGGCCCCCGCTGCAACAGCGGGGGCCGGGCCGTTTGTTTTTTCGCGCCTTTGTCTCTTCAAAGTCTGGATGGGTGACCCGCCGATGCATAGCCTTCGCTCCACGACCTTCCTCACCCCGGCCCTGCTGATCCTGTCGGCGCCTCCGGTGCTTGCCGCCACGACTGTCAGCACCGCGACCACTACCCCGCTAGTCACCTCCACCGCGGGCGACGTCACGGTGGCCAGCGGCGGCACGATAACGGTGACCGGGCAGCCGGCGGTGAAAGTCGATTCGAACAATCGTGTCACCGTCGCCAGCGGCGGCACACTGACCTCTTCAGCGGGGAACAACGGCGGCGGCATCCTGGTCAACCCGGGCACCACCAGCACAATCTCGAACGCCGGCACGATCTCGGTGGTGGAAAACTACACCGTGGGCGTCGTCGGCACGACGACCACCGCCGCCGGACCGATCGCCAACACCACCGGCCGCTATGGCATCCTGGTGAACGGCGCGGCGACTGGTTCGATCACCAACAGCGGCGGGATCTCCGTCAAGGGCCTAGGCGCAGTCGGCATCGGCCTCAACGGCACGTATACCGGCACCGTCACCAACACCGGCACCATCGTCGTCCGCGGCGATAACGCGATCGGCATTTCAACCCAGGCGTTCACCGGCGATCTAGTCGTGGGCGGATCGGTGGGCGTCGCCGGACAGGGCGCGCAAGCAATCGTCACCGGTGGCAATATCGGCGGCAAGCTGCTGATTCAGGGCGGGGTGCTGCAGTCCGCCGGCTACACCACCGATTCCAATACGAGCCAGACATTGTCAGCCGCAGCGCTGCGCACCGGCAAAGCCGCAGTCGAGGTCAACGGCAACGTTGCCGGCGGCATCGCGATCTACGCGCCGTGCAACGTCACCACCGTCTCCAGCGTCAACTCGTGCACCTCCACCGGCACCGCCACCACCACCGGCGCGATTACCGCTATCGGCAGCAGTCCCGGGCTGCAGATAGGCGGCGCCAACAACATCGTGATCGGCGGCTCTGCGGCTTCGGTCGATGGCAGCACCTATTCGCTGGCTATCGACGGCACGGTCGCCGCCAACGCGACCAACACCGCAACCGATGCATTCGGCGTGGTGATCGGCGGGCGCGGCGGCACGGTTTCCATGCCCCGCGGTATCGGCGTAACCGGTACGGTCACGGCCACGACGGTCGACAGCAATGCCACTGCCGTGCTCATCAATGCCGGCTCCACCGTGGCCAGCATGACCAACAGCGGCGCGATCCGCGCCACGTCGACCCAAGCTCCGGCGAGCACGTCCGCGATTTACGGCGTGCGCGATCTGTCGGGGACGCTGACCAGCTTCACCAACCACGGCGGCATCGGGACGACCGGCGGCACTACCAACACCGCGATCGATCTTTCGGTCAACACCTCGGGCGTCACCGTCACGCAAAGCCTCAGCGCCTACCAGAAGGCGCAGCAGGATGCCGAGAAGGCCGCTTCCGGCTACAATCCCGCAACCGCCACCGTCTACAATGCCATCGCCGGCGATATCCGCACCGGCTCGGGCAACGATACCATTGCCATCAAGTCGGGCACCGTCACCGGCAACGCCTATCTCGGCGGCGGCACCGATACCGTGGCGCTGTCGGGCGATGGCCGCTGGACCGGGGATCTCAATTTCGGCACCGGCTCCGCGACGATCACTCTGGCCGACAGCTCCAAGTTCACCGGCGCGCTGGCGCTGGGCGGCCAGCCGGCCACGCTGACCATCGGCGGCACCTCGGCATTCCGCGGCAGCGCCATCACCGGTGGCTCGCAGCTGGCGGTAGTGGTCAACGGTGGCAGTTTCGGAGCCAGCCAGGCTGCCACGCTTTCCGTCAATTCGCTGACGGTGAATGCGGCCGGGACGCTAAACGCCTATATCGACGGCACCGCCGGCACCAGTTCGCTGATCCAGGCGACCACCGCGACCTTCGCCACCGGCTCCAAGCTTTCGGCCACGATCTCGGCACTGGCCCATGCGACCGGCGTCTACAAAGTCCTGAGCGCCGGCACGTTGACCGGATCTCCCACGTTCAGCACGGCCGACACCGTGCTGCCGGTTCTGTTCAAGGGTTCGCTTGCGGTCCAGGCCAACGAACTGTTCCTGACCATCGCCCGCAAGTCCGCCGCCGAACTCGGCCTGACCAGCGCCCAGGCATCCGGTTATGACGCGATCTATGCCAATGCCGCGAACAACGCGAACCTCGGCGCCAGCCTGCTGCAGGTCGCCGATACGGCTGCGTTGCAGGGCCAGTTCAATGCTCTGCTGCCCGATCATGGCGGCGGGGTGTTCGAATTCGTCACCCGCGGCAACCGCCTCGTTGCCCGCCACCTGACTGACGATTCCGCCATGTACGACATCAGCGACGTCGCCGGGTGGCTCGAACCGATCTATTTCAAGGGCAGCAAGTACGCCACCGGCACGGCGGCGTGGAACAACAACGGCTTCGGCATCTCGGCCGGGCTCGAACGCAAGTCGGGGATCGGCAACGTCGGCATCTCGCTCGCCTATTTCGGCGGCAAGGTGAACGATGGCACGTGGCAGAACATCAAGACCAAAGCCTTCGAATTCGGAGCATTCTGGCGGGTCAGCAAGGGACCGCTTTATGCCTTCGCCAGAATTTCGGGCGATCGCCTCACCGCCAAATCCACCCGCACTTTCATCGGCGCGGTGAACGGGGCCACGCTCGGCTACGTCAGCACCGGCCGCTGGAACGGCTGGGCGGTATCCGGCAATGCCGGCGCCTCGTACAAGCTCGCCCTGCCCGGCAATTTCACGCTCAAGCCGATGGCGATCCTCGAATATACCCGCCTCACCGAGAAGGGCTATGCCGAAACCGGCGCGGCCCCGATCGATCTCACCGTCAATTCCCGCACCAGCAGGGCGTTCACCGCCACCACCACGCTCACCGCGGGGTGGAGCAACGGCCCCAGCAGCCGCGACGAACGGCCGCTTACGATCGAAGTGGAAGGTGGCCGGCGCAACAAGCTGTCGGGTCAGCTTGGCGCGACGACCGCGTCGTACGCCGGCGGCAATCCCTTCACCATCACCCCCGATGAACTGAAGGGCGGCTGGATCGGCGAAGCCCGTGTGCTGACCGGCGGGTTCGATTACACGCTGCTGTTCGCTGCCAATGCCCAGCAGACGTTCGGCAAGACCGATCTCGGCTTCCGCGCCTCGATCAGCATGGCGTTCTGATCAGGCATCGGGCCGCGTCTGCTCTGGCAGACGCGGCCACGCCGGTTCACGCCAGCGCGGTTGCCCAGTACCCGCCAAGGATCAGCACCACCACGGCGATGGTCCACACCGTCAGGATCAGCCGCAAGGGCGCCGGGCGCCAGCCAACTTCCATGAAGCGGCTGATCACCAGCGTGGCCTTGACCCCCGCGATCAGCACCACCAGCGTTGCACCGATGTGCGCCGCGTTGGTCTCCTCGGTCAGGAACCAGCTGGCCAGCGTGACGACAACCAGCACGATCCACGCATGGAACGCAGGCGAACGGGTCAGCGGCGGCATCAGCCGGCCCTCAACAGATAAAGCATTGGAAACAGCACGATCCACAAGAGGTCGACGAGGTGCCAATAGGATCCGGTCGCCTCGGTCCACACCACCATCTTGGCGTCGAGCGGCTGCCGGGCAAGCCTGGCACGGCACACCAGGATCGCCACGATCCCGATGGTGAAGTGCAGCAAATGCACCCCGGTCAGGATGAAATAATAGGTGAAGAACTCGTTGGTCAGCAGTCCGATACCGTGGCTGAACTTGCTGCCGTATTCGAATGCCTTGCTCACCACGAAAAGCGAGGCAACCGCCACCGTGCCCAGCAGATAGCGCCGCGCCAGATCCTTGCTGCCGGCGCGGACCGCATCGACGGCGCGAACCATGACGAGGCTGGAAGTCAGCAGCACCAGCGTGTTGAACAGGCCCAGCCCGGCATCGAGCTGGCGGCGCGAGGCTTCGTAAAGGTCAGGTGCTTCCAGACGGCCGGCGAT
>CANGQZ010000099.1 GCA_947455865.1 Sphingomonadaceae bacterium | reverse complement strand
GTCCCCCACGCGTGCGCTGCGGCTGTCGCCGAAGCGCACGAACGCCAGCGGCTTGGGGGCCGTGATCTTGAGCACCGCCAGATCGGAGGCGGCATCGCGGCCGATCAGCTTGGCCGGGTACTCGGTCCCGTCGGTGGTGGTGACGGTGATCGATTCAACCTCGCCCTTGCCGTCGGCGGTGATCACGTGATTGTTGGTGACGACATAGCCGTCGGCCGAAATGATGAACCCCGAGCCGAGCGACTGTGCCTCGCGTGTCTGGGCCCCGCCGCCGCCGCCGCCGAACATGTCGGCAAACGGCGTGCCGGCGAACGGGTTGTTCGTGGCCACGCGCACCTTCTGGCGGGTCGAAATATTGACCACCGCCGGCTGCAGCTGCTGGGTCAGGTCGGCGAAGCTGGCCGGGGCGCCGCCGCGCGGCACTACCCCTTGCATCTGCTGCGCATCGTTCTGCGCGACCTGGGCTCCGGCGGGCAGTCCGGTCGCGAGCGAAAGCACCGCTCCGCCGAGCAGCAGTGCCGAGGTCACTCCATAAGCATATCGCACGGGCTTCACGTCCTTTGTTATCCTTTGCTTGGCGCGCGGACGCGCGTCGTCAGGTCCGCTGCGGATTCACCGCTTCCGGCCTTAACGCACATTGAATGGCAACGCTCATTGCCAGTTTGTCATCTGCCGCGCTGCTCACGGGCCAACCTTGCCACGGAACTGGTGCAGGTAATCGCTGTCGGGCGAAAGGATGATCGTCGTCTGTCCCGGGTTCTTGGCGTTGGAAAAGGTCGCGTCATAGCTCTGCATGGCGCGGTAGAAATCGTAGAACGCCGGATCCTGATTGAACGCGTCGGCATAGATCTTCGAAGCGGTGCCCTGCGCCTCGGCGCGGATGATCTGCGCGTTCTTGCGCCCTTGCGAGATGATCGTGATCGCCTCCTGCTCGCGCGCCGCACTCATCCGCGCGAACGCGGATTCCAGCGGGGTGCCGTCGGGCAGATCGGCGCGCTTGATCCGCACGTCGATCACTTGCGCACCATATTCCCGCGCCTCGCGATCCAGCCCCTCGCGGATATTGCGCATTGCCTGTCCGCGCTCGGCGGTCAGCAGCGACTGGAACGTGCGCTTGCCCAGTTCCTGGCGCAGCACCGAGGAGAGGATCGGCTGAAGCTGCTCTTCCACCCGCTCGGTCGTCCCGGCCGAACGCACCATCCGCACCGGATCGATGATCCGGAAGCGCGCATAAGCATCAACCTCGATCCGCTGCTGATCGGTCGAGAGCACCTGCTGGCGCTCCATGTCGACCGAAAGCACGCGCTTATCGATCCGCACCAGCCGCTCGACGAACGGGATGCGCCAGATCAGGCCGGCACCGGTGCTGCCGAAATCGGTATTGGGGCGGAAGCGGTTGATCACCCGGTCAGGCTCGCCCAGCCGGACCACCACCGCCTGCTCGGTCTCGGGCACCACGGTCACGCACGAAAGCAGGCCCAGCAGGACTACGCCCGCCGCGATCACTGCCAGCTTGTTGTCCTGCCACAGTCGCATGGGAAAGCTATCGCGCATCACTGGCTCCCGGCTTCCGGCGCTGCCGCCGGTTTCTTCTTCGCCAGTTCGGGCAGCGGCAGATACGAAGTTACCCCCGGCGCCGCGACGATCACCTTGTCGTTGTTCGACAGCACCCGTTCCATCGTCTCGTAGTAGAGCCGGCGGCGGGTCACGTCGGGGGCCAGCTTGTACTGGCCGTAGACCTTGTTGAACTCGGCCGCGGCACCCTGCGCCTGCGCGGTCACCTGCTGGGCCCACGCCTGCGCGTTTGAAATCTCGCGCTGTGCGTCCTGCTGCGCCACGGTCACCTTCTGGAACGCCTCGATCACCTTCTGCGGCGGATCGGCCTTCTTGATCTCGACGCCCTGGATCAGCACGCCCGAGCGATAGGCATCGAGCACCGCCTGCATCCGCTCGCGCACGTTCTGCTCGATCAGCGCCCGGCCGGTGCCGCCCATCGCCTCGGTCAGCGGCACTTCGGCGATCGATGCGCGCATCGCCGCTTCGGCCACTTCGGTCACGGTCTTGTCGGGGTTGGCAAGCTGGAACGAGTAAAGCTTGAGGTCCTTGATGTTCCAGCGGACCAGATAGCTGATGTCGACCAGGTTCTGGTCGCTCGTCAGCATCAGCTTCTCGCTGTCGCCCTCGGGGATCGAATTGCGCTTGATCGAGGTGACATCGACGATGTCGACGCTTTCGATCGGCCAGGGCAGGGTCACCGAGATGCCGCTTTGGATCGTGCGCGAATATTTGCCGAAAGTGCTGACGATGCCCTGCTCCTTCGGCCCGATCATATGTGTGGTCGAAAGCGCCAGCCAGATCAGCACGATGCCGCCGATGATCAGCGGCAGCCAGCTGCGCCCGTCGGGCCGCTGCGGCAAGCGGGGAAAGCCGCCCGGCCCGCCGCGCCCCGGCCCGCCGGTGCGGCCGCGGAAGATGTCCTCGATGCTCGCCGAACGGCGCGGCGGCTCGCCGCCGGTGTTGCCGCCGCCGCCGGGCAGCCACGGATTGCGCGGACCGGGCGAGGGCGGCGCGGGCTTGGGTTCGCCCGCGTCGTCGCTGCCCGGTTCGTCACCGGACCCTTCGTTGTTCCCGCCGCCCCAGGGACTGCGGCCACCGGCCATCGCCAGCCGGACACGCGCGATTGCATCGCTGATTGGTTTCATGCCCGCACTTATAGGAACGAGCCGGGCACAAAAACAGGCCCCTGTACCTTATTTTCCCTCGCGCAGTTTCCCTGCTAGGGCGCGGGCAGACTTTGCAGGCAGGACGGACGGCGATGGACGATGATGCGATTGCGGATTTGAAGCGGGCTTTGCCGGCTGCCGCCGCGGCGCGGCTCGGTGCCTTGCGCTTCGCCGAAGGGGTCGCAACGGTCGTGCTCGATGTCGCCGGGCTCGATCGACTGGCGGCAGATAAGCTGGAAATCGCGGTCCGCGCGGCGCTGCGCGGCGTCGCGGGCGTGAACGAAGTGCGCGTGGCGATGACGGCGGAGCGCGGTGCCGCAGCGGATACTCCCGCCGCCCGCCCCGCACCGCGAATCATCGCGGTTGGCTCGGGCAAGGGTGGGGTCGGCAAGTCGACGCTGTCGGCCAATCTCGCGGTGGCGCTGGCCCGGCTCGGCCGCAAGGTCGGGCTGGTCGATGCCGATGTTTACGGTCCCTCGCAGCCGCGCCTGATGGCCACCGAGGGCCAGCGCCCGGAGGCGCGAGACAACAAGCTGATCCCGGTGCCCAGCCGCTGGGGCGTGCCGATGCTGTCGATGGGTCACCTCGTCCAGCCGGGTCAGGCGATCGCCTGGCGCGGGCCGATGGCCGGCAATGCGCTGGGCCAGCTGATCGATGCCGATTGGGGCGAGACGGAACTGATTGTGATCGATCTGCCCCCCGGCACCGGCGATATCCAGCTGACGATGGTCCAGAAGCACAAGCCCGTCGGTGCGGTGATCGTCTCTACCCCGCAGGATCTCGCGCTGATTGATGCGGCCCGCGCGATGAGCTTCTTCGAACAGGCCCACGTGCCGCTGATCGGAATGGTCGAGAACATGTCCGGCTATGTCTGCCCGCATTGCGGGGAAGCAAGCGATCCGTTCGGCCACGGCGGGGCCGAAGCAGTGGCGCTCAGCATGGACATTCCGTTCCTCGGCCACGTCCCGCTCGATCTGTCGATCCGACAGGACAGCGATGGCGGCACTCCGCCGGCGGCACACGATGCCGCCCATGGCCGCGCCTTTCGCGCCATAGCCCAGCGCGTGGCCGATTGGCTGGATCAGGCCTGAATGCGGGGGCTTGAATGCGGCTGACCCGGCGCGGCATGCTGATCGGCACGGCCGTCGGCGGCGGGCTGGTCATCGCCTGGGGCCTCACTCCGCGCCGCTTTCCGTTGCCGCTGGCGCCGCATGCCGGGGAAACGGCGTTCAACGCCTGGCTCACCATCGATCGCAGCGGGATCGTCACCGTCGCGGTGCCCCAGCTGGAGATGGGGCAGGGTATCACCACGCTGCTCCCGCAGATCGTCGCACACGAACTGGGCGCGGATTGGCAGCAGGTCGCGGTTGCCCCGGCGCCGGTCAGTGGGGCCTATGCCAATGTCCCGCTCGCGGCAAAGTGGGCGCCACTGTGGCTTCCGTTGGTGCCCGGCTTGGCCGAAGGCGAAGATAGCTGGCTGGCGCGTGAATATGCCCAGCGCAGCCGCTTCACCGCCACCGCCGAAGGGACCGCGCTGGCCGCCTATGAAGCCCCGGCGCGCGAGGCGGCTTGCACCGTGCGCACGCTGCTGATGCAGGCGGCGGCGGCCCGGTGGGGCGCGGCGTGGCGCGATTGCACGGTGGTTGCGGGCACGGTGCATCATGACAGCAACAGCGCTGCATTCGGTGCGCTGGCCGAAGACGCTGCCGGCTATTCCCCGCCTGTCGATCTGCCGTTCGGCCCCCTCGCCGCCGAGAGCGCTAGCGAAGCGGTTAGAACACCGACCCTTCCCCGGCTCGATTCGCCCAGCAAGGCCGAAGGCGCCGCCAACTTCGCCGGCGATATCCGCTTGCCCGGCATGGTCTTCGCCTCGATCCGCCACGGCCCGGTCGCGGCCAAGGTCAAGCTCGGGCGCTTCGATCCGCTCAAGGCCGATGGTGCCGGCGTACGGCTGGTGGCTGGGCCGGACTGGCTCGCGGCGGTCGGCCCGACTTGGTGGGCTGCCGAACAGGCGCTGCGCCACGTTGCCGCTGCCTTCGCCGCCGAAGGCCTGGTCGATAGCGTGCGGATCGATGCCGCGCTCGACAAGGCGGTGAAAAAGGCGGTCACGCACCGCATCGTCACCGTTGGCGATCCTGATGGCATGATCGGCGATGCGCCCTCGCTCGTCGCGCGCTACGATGTCGCGCCCGCGCTGCATGCCGGCATCGAAACCGCCAGCGCCACCGCCCGCCTCGCTGATGGCCGGCTCGAACTGTGGGTCGCCACGCAGGCCCCCGAAGCCACCCGCCGCGCCGCCGCCCGCGCGCTGGGCCTCAGCACCCGCGATGTCGTGCTCTATCCGGTCTCTGCGGGCGGCAGCTTCGATGCCCGGCTCGATACCCCCCACGCGGTAGAGGCGGCGCTGATCGCCAAAGAGGTCGGCAAGCCGGTCCAGCTCACTTGGCCGCGCTGGCAGGAACACCTCGCCGGCACGCCGCGCGCACCGGCCGCCGCGATACTGTGGGCGAAAACCGGGGGGCAGGGCGGCGAAGTTTTCGCGTGGAAAGCGCGCATCGCCGCCCCCGCGGCCGCGCAGGAGTTCGGGCGGCGGCTGTTCGGCGAACAGACCCCGCGCGCTGCGCTCGCCGCCAGCGCCGGTGAAGCCGATCCGCTCGCACTCGAAGGGGCGCTCCCGCCTTACGGGATCGCCCATGCTTCGGTCGATCATGTGCCCGTGTTGACGGGTATCCCGGCGGGCCGAATGCGCGGAGGCAGTCATGCGATGGCCGCGTTCTTCACTGAAAGCTTTGTCGATGAACTCGCCCGGGCTGCCGGGCGCGAGCCGCTGTCGTACCGGATCGAGATGCTCGGCAGCGATCTGCGCCTTGCCGAATGCCTCCAGCGGGTCGCCGCGTTGGCTGAATGGGACGGCGGTAACGATGCCAGCGGGCAGGGACTGGCCTGCCACCGGATCGGCGACAATGAAGATCGTGCCGGCCGCATCGCCGTGATCGCCACTGCCCGGCGGGATGAGGCCGGGGTGCGGGTGGAGAAGATCAGCGCGGTTGCTGATATCGGCCGGATCGTGAACCGCGATATCGCCCGCCAGCAGATCGAAGGCGGGCTGGTGTTCGGGCTCGGGCTCACGCTCGGCGCCAGCACCGGGTATGCGCGCGGCCTGCCGCTGGTCAGCCGCCTTGCCGGGCTCGGCTTGCCGCTGCTGGGCAATACGCCAGAAATTGCGGTCGGCTTTGTTGACAGCAGCGCGCCGCCCGTCGATCCGGGCGATCTTGGCGTGGTCGCGGTCGGCCCGGCCATCGCCAACGCCCTTCATTCCGCAACCGGGCTGCGGTTTCGCAAATTGCCGCTGTTCGCGGAGGAAGTGTAGCAATGGATCGCCCGCTCAATCACCCCGCCGCCCCGGTCGGCTCGATCGGCGTGCTGCTGGTCAACCTCGGCACCCCCGATGCACCGACCACGGCCGCCGTCCGGCGCTATCTGGGGGAATTCCTGTCAGACCGGCGGGTGGTGGAAATCCCGCCGATCATCTGGCAGCCGATCCTGCGCGGCATGGTCCTGCGCACCCGGCCCCGGCAAAGCGCGCACGCCTATCAGCAGGTCTGGGGGCCTGATGGTTCGCCGCTGGCCACGATCACCAAGGCGCAGGCCGAGGCGCTTCAGGCGCGGCTGGGCAGCGCCGCTAAAGTCCGCTGGGCCATGCGCTATGGCAAACCGGCGATCGCGCCGCAGATCCGGCAGCTCAAAGACGAAGGGTGCGACCGCATCCTCGTCGCCCCGCTCTATCCGCAATACTCCGGCGCCACGACCGCAACCGTGATCGATGCGCTCGGCGCCAGCCTCAAGGCAATGCGCTGGCAGCCGGCGATCCGCACCCTGCCGCCCTATCACGACGATCCGCTTCACATCGAAGCGCTGCGCGCCGATCTGTCGCGCCAGCTGGCCGCGCTGCCGTTCCGGCCCGAAGTGCTGGTGCTGAGCTTCCATGGCATGCCGGAACGCACGCTTCACCTCGGCGATCCCTATCACTGTCAGTGCCAGAAAACCGCGCGCCTGCTGGGCGAGGCGCTCGCCGCCGAATGGGGCGATCTGCGGGTGGAGGTCAGCTTCCAGTCGCGCTTCGGCCGGGCCAAGTGGCTCGAACCCGCCACCGATGCCGTGCTCGCCCGCGAAGGTCAGGCCGGCACCCGCCGCCTCGCCATTGCGGCCCCGGGCTTTTCGGCTGATTGCCTCGAAACGCTGGAGGAACTCGCGATCCGCGGCCGCGAGGAATTCACCGCCGCCGGCGGCGAGCAGTTCGCCGCGCTTGCGTGCCTGAATGCCAGTGAAGACGGGATGGCGATGCTGGAGGCAATGGTGCGCCGCGAACTGATGGGCTGGCTGTAACGCGTACGCTACTTTGCCGCGCCCGGCGGATTGTGCTTGATCACGAAATCCACCGCAGCCTGCAGCATGGCGAGCCGGGTTTCGCCTTTTGAAAGCCAGTGATCCTCGCCCGGCAGGGTGACCAGTTGCACGTCTTTCTTCGCCCGGCGCAGGGCATCGGCCATGGATGCGCTTTGCACGAAATCGACCACGGTGTCGTTCTGGCCGTGGATCAGCAGGATCGGCACGGACACCTTGTCGACCAGTTCGATCGGCGAAACATCCTTAAGCGCGCGCCCGGTGCCGATTTCCTCCTTGATGTTGCGCACTGTCATGCGGTTATAGTCGCTTTGGGCAATGGCGTTATTGGTCAAGCGGACGAGATTGCCGATACCTGCGTAAGATACCGCGCAGCGATAAATCCCGCTTTGCACGGTCACTCCGGCCAAAGCCGCATAGCCGCCGTAGCTGGCACCCACGACGCACACGCGCCGCGGATCGACGATGCCCTGCTTCACCAGTTCGGCCAGCCCATCGGACAGGTCGGTCTGCATCTTCCCGCCATATTCGCCGTGGCCGGCCCGCTCGAATGCCCCGCCATAGCCGCCCGATCCGCGATAGTTGGGCTGGAACACGGCATAGCCGCGCGAGGCGAAGGCCTGCGCTATCCAGTCGAAGCCGGCCGTATCGTAAATGCCGAAAGGTCCGCCGTGAGGCAGGATGATGGCGGGCAGGTTTTTCTCCTCTCCGCCAGGCAGTTGCTGCTTCGGCGGCAGCGTGAGCACGCCTTCCATAGCCAGTCCGTCGGCAGCCACATAGGTCACCATCCGCATCGGCCCGACATCGTCCGGCCCCAGCGGATAGGACAGCCCCAGATCGGAAGCCTGGCGCGTTCGGGCATCGATCAGCCACCAGCTTCCCGGATCGCCGGGTCCGTCGGTTTGCACCACCAGCCGGTCGAACGCATCGTTGATGTCCATCAACTGCATATTCCGTCCGGGAAATGCGCGCAGACTGGCGCGGTAGAGCTTGTCCTGCCGCTCGTCGAAGAAATGGCTGTCTTTCCCGGCGCTGTCGCGCGTGTAACCGATCAGACGGTGCCCGTGATCCTGGAAGAAGGATTCAATCGCCTGATCCTCCAGAAAGGCGGCGGAGGCGCCGCCTGCCAGCGGCACGGTGAACCAGCGCGTGCGCCAGCCGGCCTGGTCCTGAACCCCATAGATCACGCTCTGGCCATCGGCGCTGAAGCCGCTCAGATCGATCATGCCGAGCGGTTCGGTCCCCGACGCGAGTTTTACGCGCTGGCCGTTATAGATCGTCCAATCGCCAGTCCGGTCGTCGATATCGAGCGAAGCTCCCACCGCGCCATCGGCGTTGAGCAGCCACTGGCGGGATGCGTTGCCCTGGGCTCGTTCCGCGATCCGCCGCGTGGCCCTGGTTTGCAGATCGACTTCGTAAAGATCCGGGTGGATCTGCCCGTCGGGGAGATAGCCGCCGCTGCCATAATTGCGCTGCAAGGTGACCCCGCCGAAATAGCCGAACCACCGCCCGCCGCGGGCAACCACTCCATAAGCATGCCACACTCCGCCGGTGATGGTGGTGTTGCCGGCAAAGACCACCCATGGCTTGCTCCTGTCGAGCGGTACGACCAGAACCGACTGCAGTTCTGCCTTGGTGGTGGTGAAGCCGGGGTCCAGACCGACGGTCTTGCTGGTGCGGATCAGGACAAACTGATCGCCGGCCCAATCGATACCCCGGACTTTGGCATCGCCCAGCACGGCAGAGATAATCAGCTTTTTGGCGCCGTCGACCACCACCAGACGGCGCTCGCTCTCCATCGTGCCAACGATCGCCACATGATCACCCGACGCGGATATCGCGGCCCGTTCAAAGCCGGGTAACTGCCCGTAAACGCTGAGTGGAGTCGGCTCTGCCTGCACAGGCATTGCGCACAGACAGCAAAGCAATGTCAGCCCGACAAGAAAACGTCTCAGCAAAACCTTGCCCCCCGCACAATCACCCCCGCGCTGCACTCAGGTCCTTATCTGCAAACCGGCCGATCTGCACCGCATTCGCCTCAAAAATCCACCGCGATCCCGTTCTGCTCCCAATCGCCATAGCGCGTCGGCGAAAGGCCGCGCGGGTCGGGCTCGGCCTTGGCCGGCGCGGGCTTGGGCGCGGGATCGTTACTCCAGTGCGCGGGCTTGGTGAACCCCGCCGGGCGCTGTGTGGCTCGCTGTGTCATGGCCGAAACATGGGGCCACTGGCCCTTCAATGCAATCGGGCGTTGTTTGCGGCCGCATTGCCTGATGCGGAAAACCGGTTCCCACTTTTCCGCGCAATGCTTTAGGGGGCGGACAATGGATGTACCTGGTCTTCCCGCGCGGCGCGCGGCGCTCAAGCTGATCGATGCCGTGCTGCGCCGGGGCGAAACGCTCGATCAGGCCGGCCATAACGCGGTGCAGGGGATCAGCGCCGATAGCGACCGTGCCCTCGCCCGCGCCATCGCCGGCGAGACCTTGCGCTGGCTGACCGATCTCGATGCCCTGATTGACGGGGTTACTCCGCAGGTCCTGCCCGCCGATGCCAAGCCGCGCGCGGTGCTGCGCCTGATGCTGGCGCAGTGGCTGCGGCTGGGCACGCCGCCACATGCGGTGGTCGCCACCGCGCTCCCGCTGCTGGTGGGCGGGCCGAAGCGGCTGGCGCACGGCGTGTTCGCCGCGCTCACCCGCGGTGGCGCCACGCTTCCCGCCACCCCCAGCCTGCCCCCCGCCAT
>CANGQZ010000098.1 GCA_947455865.1 Sphingomonadaceae bacterium | reverse complement strand
CTCGCCTCGATGTCGCCCACCAACCGCCGCACGTTCCTCGCCAAGCTCACGCTCCCGCGTTTCACCGCCGCGACGATCACCGATCCGCCGCAGCTTGAGGAAGAACTGGGGCGGATTGGCCGGCTCGGTTTTGCGATCGAGAATGAGGAATGGGAAGAGGGCCTCGCCTCGATCGCGGTGCCGGTGCACAACGCCAAGGGCAAGGTCGTGGCCGCGATCGCCATGTCCGCACCGATCTCGCGCTTGACCGATGAGGTCCGCACGCGGGCGATCAACGCGATCCGCGCGCAAGTCAGCGAGGTCGAGCGCTCGCTATTCACTCAATCGCACACGTTCCCGACCCGTGCCCGGCCGCGGGGCAACTATCCGCACCTCAAGCAGGTCGGCGATTTCGTTTTCATTTCCGGCACCAGCGCCCGGCGGGCCGACGACAGTTTCGAGGGCACCACCATCGCCAATGGCGCGGTCTCGATCGCCATCGGCAAGCAGACCAGCTTCGTGTTTGATGCGATCGCCGACATGCTCCAGAACATCGGCAGCAGCCTCGCGGATCTCGTCGATATCCAGGCCTATCTGGTCGACATGAAGGACTACGACGCGTTCAACACAGTCTACCGGCAGTATTTCCCGGCGGACGGGCCGGCGCGCACGACTGTGGGTGTCAACGAACTGCCCCATCCGCATCAGGGATTGATGGTCCGGGCGATCGCCTTGCGGCGGCGCCCGCTGTTCGAAGTGGAGGCCTGAACGCGTTGCCGCGTCGGTTGACAGGCTTCCGGAGCACCGATAGCTTCTCTCTTACAGACTCGTAAATCTCAGTATCTGAGAATAATCTGGGAGGAAACCAATGGCACAGGGCAAGATCGTAGCCGGGTTCGTCGCACCTCATCCGCCCCATCTGGTCTATGCCGAAAACCCGCCCCAGAACGAGCCCAAGGCAGAAGGCGGCTGGGAGCCACTGCGCTGGGCCTACGAAAAGGCGCGCAAGAGTATCGAGGAACTGAAGCCGGACGTGCTGCTGGTACACTCGCCGCACTGGATGACCCTGGTCGGCCACCATTTCCTCGGCGTTCCGCGGCTGTCTGGCAAATCGGTTGATCCGATCTTTCCCAACCTGTTCCGCTATGATTTCGACATGGCGGTCGACGTCGATCTGGCCGAGGCCTGCTGCGCCGAGGCGCAAGGCCTTGGCCTGACCGCCAAGATGATGCGCAATCCCAATTTCCGGGTCGACTACGGCACCATCACCACGCTGCACATGATTCGTCCGCAGTGGGATATTCCGGTGGTGGGCATCTCGGCCAACAACTCACCCTATTACCTCAACATCGACGAGGGCACGGCCCAGATGGAAACGCTGGGCGAAGCGACTCGGCGCGCGATCGAGAAAAGCGGCAAGCGCGCAGTGCTGCTCGCGTCCAACACCTTCTCGCACTACCACTTCCACGAGGAGCCCGACACGCCCGAGGACATGAGCAAGGAGCATCCGCAGAACTACCACGGCTACAAGTGGGACATGCGGATGATCGAGCTGATGCGGAAGGGCCAGATCCGCGAAGTCATGCGGCTGTTCCCGGAATGGGTCGAAGAGGCGTTCGCCGAGGTCAAGTCTGGCGCGTTCCCGTGGATGGTCTCGGCCATGGGCTATCCAGATGTCCCTGCCGAGCTGCATGGCTACGGCACCGTCATCGGCACCGGCAACGCTGTCATGGAATGGCGTCTCGCGGCCTGAGCCGGTCCCATTGGGGACAACAAAGGAAAGCGACATGGCAATTGTTTCCGCCTTTCTGATGCCGGGCAATCCCCTGCCGTTTCTGCAGCGCGGCAATCCGCCATGGGGCGCGATCGCCGCCGGGGCTGACCGGGCAGCGGCCGCGCTGGCCGCATCGAAGCCCGATGTGCTGCTGATCTACTCGACGCAGTGGATCGCCGTGCTCGATGAACTGTGGCAGACCCGCCCGCACAGCACCGGGCTGCATGTCGATGAAAACTGGTACGAATACGGCGATCTGACCATGAACGTGCGGGCGGACGTCGATCTGGCCAAGGCCTGCATTGCCGCCGCGAGCGCAGCCGGCATCCGCTCCAAGGCAGTGGATTATGATCAGTTCCCGATCGATTCCGGAACGATCGTCGCCAACGGATTTCTCAATCCCGATGCCAGCATCCCTGCGGTGATTGCCGCCAACAACCTCTATCATGACTTTGCAGGAACCGAGCATCTGGGCCGGATCGCGGCCGAACAGGCCGCGCTCCAAGGCAAGCGGGCAGCTGTGATCGCGGTAGGCGGGCTCTCGGCCAGCTATTTCGACCACGATATCAACATCGCCGAAGACCGGATCTTCGATGACGCCGCAGACTCCGCCAACCGCGCGCTGCTTGACGCAATGACGCAGGGCTCCGACGCTCTGCAAGCCGCACTGCCAGACTTCAACTGCGCGACCAAGGGCGATATGGGGATGAAGCACCTTGGCTGGGTGCTGGGAGCGACCGGTGGGTTCACCGGGGCCACCGTCCATTCTTATGGCCCAACTTACGGGGCCGGCGCGGCCGTGGTCGAATTTCACCTCTGACATTCCGGTTTCCGGAAAAAAGGCGCGACATGCCGGCAATCCAGTACCGGAACTTCATCGACGGACGTTTCGTCGAAACCTCGGCGCAGTTTGAGGACATCGATCCCGCAACCGGGGAGGTGCGCGCGCTGGTCCATGAAGCGGACGCGGCGCTGGTCGAAGAGGCGGTTGCAGCAGCTTCGCAGGCGCGCCGGGGCTGGGGCGAGACTGCGGTCGAGGACCGCGCGGCGATGCTGGGCCGCATCGCCGCCGGGATCGACCGGCGCGCCGAAGATTTCCTAAAGGCCGAAGTCGGCGATACCGGCAAGCCGATCGCGCTGGCGCGGTCGCTCGACATCCCGCGCGGTGCGGCGAATTTCCGGGTCTTTGCCAACCTGATCACTTCGGCTTCGGGTGAGGTCTACGAAAGTCCGACGCCCGATGGTCTGGGCGCGCTCAACTATTCCATCCGCCGTCCGCTAGGGGTGGTCGGGGTTATTTCCCCGTGGAACCTGCCGCTCCTGCTGTTTACCTGGAAGGTGGCTCCGGCGCTCGCCTGCGGCAATACCATCGTCGCCAAGCCGTCGGAAGAAACCCCGGGCACCGCCACCTTGCTAGCCGAGGTGATGGAGGAAGCCGGCCTCCCCGCCGGCGTGTTCAATCTTGTCCACGGCTTCGGCCCCGGTTCGGCGGGCGAGGCGATTGTCGCTTCGAAGGGGGTGCAGGCTATCACCTTCACCGGAGAATCCGGCACCGGCGCGCACATCATGCGCGCAGCCGCCGAAGGGGTGCGCCCGATTTCTTTCGAACTCGGCGGCAAGAATGCCGCGCTGGTGTTCGCCGACTGTGATTTCGACCGCGCGGTGGAAGGGGTGGCGCGCTCAACCTTCCTCAACACCGGGCAGGTCTGCCTGTGTACCGAGCGGGTCTATGTCCAGCGCCCCATCTTCGATCGCTTCGCCGCGGCGCTGGCTGAGCGCGCGCGGGCCATGGTGATCGGCGATCCGTGGGACGAGCGGACCCAGATGGGCCCGCTGATTTCGCGCGATCACCGCGACAAGGTGCTGTCCTACTATCAGCTCGCGCGCGACGAAGGGGCCGAAGTGCTGGCGGGCGGAGGCATCCCCGTGCTGCCGGGCAAGGCCGCCTCAGGCTGGTATATTGAGCCGACCATCTGGACCAACCTGCCCCAGACGGCGCGCTGCCTCCACGAAGAGATTTTCGGGCCGGCCTGTGCTCTGATCCCGTTCGATGACGAGGACGAGGCGCTGGAGCTGGCCAACGACAGCAGCTACGGGCTCGCTTGCTCGATCTGGACCAGCAACATCACCCGGGGGCACCGCATGGCGGGGCGCATCGAGGTCGGACTGGTCTGGCTCAACACGTGGTTCCTGCGCGATCTGCGCACGCCATTTGGCGGGGCTAAACTTTCCGGGATCGGCCGGGAGGGCGGACGCCATTCGCTCGACTTCTATTCGGAGACGAAGAACGTATGCGTGAAGCTGTGACAGCCCGCGGGACCGTGGCAGATCTGGCCGAGCGGTTGGACGACGCCATGCGCAACGCGACCGCGATTGCCCAGATCGACCAGCCGCTGTCGCTTGAGCAGGCCTATGCCGTGCAGGCTGCGGCGTTCGCGCGGCGACTGGGCCGGGGTGAGCGCCGGATCGGGATCAAGATGGGCTTCACCAGCCTTGCCAAGATGGCGCAGATGGGGATCAGCGAAGTGATATGGGGCCGGCTTTCCGATGCGATGCTGGTCGAAAACGGCGGCAGCATCTCGCGGGCGCGCTATGTTCATCCCCGCACCGAACCCGAAATCGCCTTTCGCCTCGGCGCCGATCTTGGCGGCAGCGTTACGGCGGAAGAAGCGCTGGCCGCTGTGAGCGGGATCGCCCCGGCCCTGGAAATCATCGATTCGCGTTACGAGAACTTCAAGTTCTCGCTGACCGACGTGGTTGCCGACAACAGTTCTTCGTCCGGACTGGTGGTGGGGAACTGGCTCAGCCCGGAGACGGACATTGCCGCTGTCGCGATGCGGCTCGAGGTGGATGGACAAGTGCGCGAGGAAGGCACCAGCGCGGCAATCCTGGGCAATCCGATCCTTTCGCTGGTCGAAGCCGCAAGGCTCGCCGCCGCCGCTGGCGAACCCTTGCGCGCCGGAGAGATCATCATGGCGGGTGGCGCCACCGCAGCTGTTGCCTTGGCTGTCGGCGCGCAGGTCCGGCTGGTGGCGGGCGCGCTCGGCGAAGTCCAGTTTCGCGTCGCGGCATAACGCACAGGAGTACGCATGACCCGCAAAACTTCGATTTCAGCGGTCCCTGCGCCGTCCGGCGACGTGTTCAGCGGCGTCGTCGGCGACAAGGCCAAGCCCCGCGGCCGATTCCCGCATTTCCGCCGCGCCGGGCCATTCGTCTATGTTTCCGGAACAAGCGCAAGGCGGCCCGACAACACCTTCGAAGGCGCAGCCGTGGATGAACTGGGCGTCACCACGCTCGACATCCGCACACAGACCCGCGCCGTGATCGACAACATCGGCGACATCCTCGAGAGCGCCGGGCTCGGTCTGGGCGATCTGGTCGAAGTCTCCTGCTTCCTCGTCAACATGAACGACTTTGGCGGCTTCAACGCGGTCTGGGGTGAGTACTTCGACGAAACCGGCCCGACGCGCACAACAGTGGCCGTGCACCAGCTGCCCCATCCGCTGCTTTTGGTCGAAATGAAGGCGGTCGCTTACGATCCCAACCACCATGGCTGATCGGCCATCTGCAGAAGCTCCAGAAGAAAGCCTGATCCGCCGCTATCTTGCAGCCATGGCGCGGTCCGATCTTCCAGCGGTCGCAGCGTGCTTTGCGGCGGACGGGATGGTCGTTTCGCCGACTTACGGCGCGATGCCTGTTGGAAAATTCTATGAAACCCTGTTCGCCGATACGCTTTCGGCGGACGTAAAGGTCAGGTCGATCTACCGCGCAACCTGCGATGCGAGCCGATGGATTGCGCACTTCGATTATCGCTGGGCGCGGCGCAGCGTACCCGAGGTTGCGGTGCAGATAATCGACCTGTTCGAGATACAGGACGGGCTCATCCACGAATTGCGCATCGTCTTTGCCTGAAGCGCCACGAATACCAACGCTGAGCGAGCCCGCTCAGCGCTGGCTCGGTACCGCTGTTACCAGCTATCCCAGTAGCGCTCGGCCGAAGCCCGCACCGTGTCGAGCACGGCCCGCTGGTGCGGCAGGATTTCCTGATAAGTGGCGTGGCGCGGCATGTCGGCGAATGGGTCGGTTATCCCGCTGGTCTTGCCGGTCAGCGCTTCCATCACCGCCACCCCGCAGAACGGCACGTAGAACACGCTGTATCCGCCCTCGTGCGACATCACCAGCCGCCCGCCGCAGATGTCATCCGCCGCGGCCATCAGCCATTCGGTGATTTCACGGTAGCTGTCCGAATAGAGCAGCATCCGGCCAAGCTGCTCGTCCTGTCCGAAGGTCCCGATGCGCTACGCCGGGTTCCCGCGCAGGATTCCAATAAAGCCCCGCGCGATATCGCCGGGCGCATAGCGCCCTTTGCGGTACCACGTTGGCGACCAGTTGAGGCTGCCGAACAGCGCCGCCTTGAACAGCCAGCGATCGGTTCCCGGCGGCAGCGGTAGCGCGGCAATCAGCGTTTCGAAGTGCAGTTCATACCGGTCGCGCTCGGCATTGAGCGTCACCAGGATGGCGGGCGGGAACGAGCGCATGAATTCCGGGCTGACAATGCGGGCATAATCGCCGCCGTTAAGCAGGATCGAAAGATGCGCGGCGCAGGCGGCTTCCAGCGCTTGCCAAGGATCGCCGCTGCCTTCGGTCAGTGCGGTTTCGAGGGCCGTTTCGAACCGCGCCACGCCTTCGCGGTACACCGCCAGCAGCAGTTCTTCCTTCGATTTGAAATGATAATAGATTGATCCAGGCAGCATCCCGACTGCATTGGTGATGTTTCGGATGGACGTGCCGGCGTAACCTTTGGCAGCGAACATCTCTGCTGCGATGTCGAGCACAGCCTGCCGCCGGTTTTCCCCGCCGCGCGCTTCAGGCTTGGTTTGCGCCGCAGATCTTGCCCCGAATGTCGTCACGCCCGGCCGGTTACTGCGCTACTGGCCGCGCTGCAAAATGATAATCGAGCAAGCCGCCTCGTCGAAGCCCATCACCCCGCCGCCGTTCTCGGCCAGCGCCGTCCGCGCGCCCGCCACCTGCCGTGCCCCGGCCTCGCCGCGCAGTTGCAGCACCAGTTCGTCAATCATGGAGAGCCCGGTGGCCCCCACCGGGTGCCCCTTGCTGACCAGCCCGCCCGAAAGGTTGATCGGGATCGAACCGCCCAGCGCCGTCGCGCCACTTTCGGCCAGTCGCCCGCCTTCGCCTATCCCGCAGAAGCCGAGCATTTCCGACTGATAAAGCTCGCAGAACGAGGTGGCATCGTGGACTTCGGCCAGATCGATGTCCGCCGGGGTCAGTCCGGCCGCGCGGTAGGCGCGCTCCGCCGCGACCTGCGATAGTCCCGGTTCCTCGAGTCGGCGATATTTGCCCGCGCTCATCGTGCTCGCCGCAATGCGCAACGCGCGCGCACGCACCGCCGCCGGCTGGCGTGCCAGCCATGCGCCGGAGCAGACCAGCGCCGCCGCCGCGCCGTCCCCGATCGGTGCACACATCGCCCGGGTTAGCGGCCAGCTTACCGGCCGGTCGGCAAGCACTTCGTCGGGTGTCAGCGGGAAGCGGTATTGCGCCTTGGGATTGTCCGCGGCGGCGGTGTGGTTCTTGGCGCAGGCAATCGCGATCTGGCGTTCGGTGGTGCCATAAGTGCGCATATGCCATGCCGCCTGCATGGCATATGTGTCCATGAAGATCGTCCGCCCTGGGCCGGTCTCAAACGGCTTGCCCGCGGCCTCCCCGGCCGCAGCATAGTAGGTCAGCCACTCGTCGCGGTCATACTGGTCGATCCCGCCGTTGAACATCTGCGCGGTCTTTTCGGGCGCTTCGGGCGAGAAGGTCTTTTCCACCCCGAAGGCGATGCTCAAGTCGGTCTGGCCGCTCAGCACGTCCTTCCACGCGCCGTGGAGCGCGATCGAGGCGGTGGCGCAGCCTCCTTCCACATTGATCACCGGCACGCGTTCGGGAAATAGCCCCTCACGCACCAGCGGGGAAAGGCAGACTTGCCCGCGGATGCTGCCCTGGCCGTCGGTCCACATCCCGCAATTGCCGAACCAAGCCATGCCGATATCGTTGCCGTTTGCCAGCCCGGCATCGGCGAGGACGCCCAGATAGACCTCGCGGATCAGGTCCTTGTAGGTGCGGTGCGGCAGCTTGCCGAACGCGGCTGAATAGCTGCCGACGATCCACACATCGCTCATTTTGGCTGCTCCCACCACTCGGCCCGCAGTTCGCGCTTGAGCACTTTGCCCAGCGCGTTGCGGGGGAATTCGCGGCGCAGTTCCACTGCCGCCAGCCGCTGGGTGCGGGCCAGCCGGGCATTAGCCCACGCGAGGAGTTCGGCCGGATCGGGCGCGCCGCGCGGGATCACCAGCGCCAGCGGCGTCTCGCCCCATTTGGCATGCGGAATGCCGATCACGGTCACATCCTGCACTTCGGGATGCTCGCCGATCACCGCTTCCAGATCGGCGGGGAAAATGTTGAACCCGCCCGAGATGATCATGTCTTTCTTGCGGTCGACGATATGGAGAAAGCCTTGGTCGTCGACGAAGCCCAGATCGCCGCTACGCAGAAAGTTGCGGCCCGCCGTGTCGCGCCAGATGATCGCTTCGTCCAGATCGGGGCGGTTATGATAGCCGGCCATCGCCCCGGTGCCGCGCCCGGCGATTTCGCCCACTTCGCCGCGCGCGCATTCGGTGTCGTCGCCGCCAACGATTCGCAGGTCGAAACCGATCACCGGCCTGCCAACTGCCCCGCCGCGCGCCGGATGGTCGCCGGGCTTGCGCATCGTGGCGAAGCCCTCGCTGAACCCGTAAAGTTCGTAAAGGTTGGGGGTCAGCCGGGCGGTGACTGCCTCGCGGGTGTCCTCGCGCAGCGGCGATCCGGCGGAGAGCAGGGCTTGCAAGCTGGAAATGTCGTGCGCCCCGCAGGTCGGATCATCCAGTGTCACGATGCACTGGGTCGGCACCATGAAGGCATGGGTCACGCGGTGCCGCTCGATTAGGGCGAGTACCCCGGCAGGGCTGAACTGTTCCATGATCACCACCGTGCCGCCCAGCAGCAGCGGCGGCAGGACCATGAACATCGTGCCGTTGGAATAGAGCGCGGTGGTGACCAGCGCCACGCTGTCGCGCGACAGCCCGAGTTCGAGCGCGTTCGACCATGCGAAATGGGTGCGCGCGCCATGGCTCTGGACGATGCCCTTGGGCAGGCCGGTCGTGCCCGAAGAGTAGATGATGTTGAAGCGATCTTCCGGCCTGCAGCGCACCCCCGGATCGTTGGCCGGCGCGGCGGCGAGCAGGCCCTCGCCATCGATCCAGCCCTCTGCCGTGAACCCGATGGCGATGCGCCGGACGGAGGGGGGCAGTTGCGCGTTTTCGACCAGTGCGCGGTTGGCGGGTGACACGAACACCGTCTGCGCGCCGCTGTCGGCCAGCATCGCGGCCACTTGCGCGGGCGTCAGCAGTCCACTCACCGGCACCATGCAGGCCCCGGCCTTGACGATGCCGAACATCACTTGCAGCATTTCGAGCGAATTGGTCATGACCAGTGCCACCGGCACGTCATGTCCTGCACCAAAAGCGATGAGCGCATTTGCCACCCGGCTGGTGCCCGAATCGAATTCCGCCCAGCTCAGGCGGCGTTCGCCGCAGATCGCAGCGGTGCGATCGGGGGCGAAGCGGGCGTGGGTGGCCCAGATCTCGGTCAGGCTGGCGATTTGCGGCTCAATCATCGCCCTGTCCCAAGCCAGCGCTGCTAGCCAAACCGCCTCTCATTCCGTCACCATCCACATCTCCCGCACTCCGCGCATGGTCAGTGTGTCCATATAGGTGACCGTATCGGTCGCCATCGCCACATTGGGAAACCGCGCGAACAGCCGGCTGATCGCAATGCGCGCCTCGGCCCGCGCCAGCGGGGCGCCAAGGCAGAAATGCGCGCCGTGATTGAAAGTCAGGTGGCGGTTGGGGCTGCGGCGGATATCGAACTGTTCGGGCGCGTCGAACACCCGCGGATCATGGTTGGCGGCATGGACCATCGCAAACACCCGGTCGCCTTCGCGCAGGGTCTTGCCGCCGAGTTCGAACGGCGATTTCACCAGCCGCACCACCGCCCCGGTCGGCCCCTCGAAGCGCAGCATTTCTTCGACGGCACTCGCGATCAGCCCAGGGTCTGCCGCAAGCAGCGCTTTCT
>CANGQZ010000097.1 GCA_947455865.1 Sphingomonadaceae bacterium | reverse complement strand
GCCGCACGAAACCCGATCGACAGGCGATGCTCGGGCTCCTCGACCAGTTCGGGCGAGTGCAGCCGGAGCGTTTCGACATGACCTTTGAAATCGGTCGCGGTGACGAACAGGTCGAGCGGATGGCCGGGTGGCAGCAGCGGATTGCCCGCCGGCGTTTGCGCCATCGCCGCCAGTGCATCGGCAATCAGCCGCGAAAATCCAAGCCCGCCAAACGGGGGATTGAACCAACGCGAGCGGATCAGGCGTGATAGCTTTGTGCGCACTTCGCTGCGCGTTTCCGGCGCGACGCTTTCGGCGACGACGTTGCCCGGCCGGGTCAGGACGAACCGTACGATCGGCGCTGCCCAGAACTTGGCGAAGCGTGACCACGGCTTGGCCGAGGGATCGAGCAGCACATCGACATCGGCGCGTTCGAGCCACAGCGCGGTGAGAGGTTCGAGCGATTGGCCCGAATGGATCGCCTGCGCCAGAAACACCCCATTGATGCCGCCCGCGCTCGCCCCCGCAACGATGTCTGCCAGCACGCGCAATCGGAGACCGTGCTGCGCCGCGAGGTAATCGAGCAATTCGCGGTAGACCCCTTGCGAATCGTCCGGCGCGGGTTCGTCGGCGTGGAACGAGCGGCTCGCGCAGGCGAGTTTCCACAGCTCCTTGGTGACGCCGTGCATGTAGACTGCCAGGCTGATGCCGCCGTAGCAGACAAGCGCGATCCGCAGTTCCTTCTGGCGCATGGTGGCGGTGTGGCCGGGAATTCGGTGCGTGGCAATTGCGTTCTTATTCCGTTCCAGTTAAATCGAACGCGATGGTCAAGCCCAAACGCCGCTATGTCTGCGCCGCCTGCGGCAGCGTCGCCACCCGCTGGCAGGGGCAATGCGCCGATTGCGGCGAATGGAACACGCTGGCGGAAGACGTGCCGCAAACCGTGTTTTCGGCCAAACACGATCTCTCATCGGGCGGCCGGCCTATCGCGTTCGAGCCGCTCGAATCGCAAACCGCGATGCCTGCGCGGCGCAGCACCGGCCTTGCCGAGTTCGACCGTGCGTTGGGCGGCGGGTTCGTGCCCGGTTCGGCGATCCTGATGGGCGGCGATCCGGGGATCGGCAAATCGACCCTGCTGATGCAGGCCGCCGCGCTCATTGCGCAGGCGGGGGGCGATGCGGTTTACATCAGCGGCGAGGAAGCGGTCGGGCAGATCCGCTTGCGGGCTGAACGGCTCGGCCTTGCCAGCGCGCCGGTGCGGCTCGCTGCGGCCACATCGGTGCGCGATATCCTGACCACGCTGGGCGCGATGGACCCGCCTGCGCTGATCGTGATCGATTCGATCCAGACGATGTATTCCGACCAGATCGAGGGGGCGCCGGGCACGGTCAGCCAAGTGCGCGGCTGCGCGTTCGAACTGATCCGCCACGCCAAGGAAAGCGGCGCGGCGCTGGTGCTGGTCGGCCATGTAACCAAGGATGGCGCGATCGCCGGCCCGCGCGTACTGGAACACATGGTCGATGTGGTGATGGCGTTCGAAGGCGAGCGCAGCCACCAATATCGCATCCTGCGCAGCCTCAAGAACCGCTTCGGTCCGGTCGACGAGATCGGAGTGTTCGCGATGGCTGGGCAGGGGCTGGAGGAAGTCGCCAACCCGTCGATGCTGTTCCTCTCGGGCCGGGAAGAGCCTCTGGCGGGCAGCGCGGTGTTCCCGGCGATGGAAGGCACGCGGCCAATGCTGGTCGAGATTCAGGCACTGATTGTACGCCTGCAGAGCGGGGCAACTCCGCGCCGGGCAGTGGTGGGGTGGGACAGCGGGCGGATGGCGATGCTGCTGGCGGTGCTGGAGGCGCGTTGCGGGCTGAACTTCTCCTCGGCCGAAGTCTATCTCAATGTTGCCGGCGGCTACCGCCTGTCCGATCCTGCCGCCGATCTTGCGGTGGCCGCCGCACTGGTCTCTGCGCTGGCGGACCGGCCGCTCCCGGCTGCGTCGGTCTGGTTCGGCGAGGTTTCTTTGGCGGGAGAGGTGCGTCCGGTCGCCCACGGCGGGCTGCGTCTGCGCGAAGCGGCTAAGCTTGGCTTCGGCAAGGCCTTCGTCCCGCCCGGGGCAGGACCGGAGGTGCCGGGCATGCGACAGCACGAAGTCGGCAAACTGGGCGGACTCGTTGACCGGATCGTGCAGGAGTCCTAGGATTCTCGTCGATGACGGGATTTGACATCGGGGTATTCGTGCTCGTCGGGTTGGGCGCGATAACCGGATTCTTGCGCGGTTTCGTGCAGGAAATACTCGCGCTGTGCGCGTGGCTGGTCGCGCTGATTGCCATCCACTATGCCCACGGGGCCGTCACCGCGATGCTCGACGTCTATGTCGGAGACCGGTTCGGCGCCTCGGCGGTGCTCGCTTTCGCGCTGCTGCTGCTGGTGCCCTATGTTCTGGTCAAGGCGATCGCCGGGCATCTCGGCCGCGCCAGCCGCGCCTCGCTCCTCGGCCCGGTAGACCGCGTGATTGGCTTCGGCTTCGGTGCGGTTAAAGGCATGCTGATTGCGGTTGTTGGCTTTTCGATCGTGGTACTGGGCTACGATACGGTCTGGGGCGTCAATGGCCGACCGGACTGGATCACCCAGTCGCGTACATATCCGCTTATCAACGCCAGCAGCGATGGGCTGGTCAAGATGATCGGCGAACGCCGGCGCGCTGCGGTCGCGGCGGAAGATCGCCGGGTTAAAGGCGCCAAGAAATCAAAGGCGGATAATTGACGTGGCGAATGCCGCGGCGCTCTATACGCCTGAAATGCTGGAACTGGCGACGAGCCTAGCGGCTTGGCCGCTCGACCCGGCGATGCCGTTTCAGGGCCGCGCCCGCTCGCCTGCCTGCGGTTCCACCCTCATGGTGTCGCTGTCGCTCGATTGCGCCGGACGGATCGCCGCGCTGGGCCTGCGCGCGCAGGCCTGTGCGGTCGGTCAGGCCAGCGCCGCGCTGTTCGCTGCGGCCGCCCCAGGGCGCACCCGCAGCGAACTCGCTGCTACCTCTGAAGGCCTTGATGCATGGCTGCGCGGTGAGGGCCCGCTGCCCGGCTGGCCGGGACTGGCCGGGATTGCCGCGGCGCAGGCCTATCCCGCCCGGCACGGCGCGATCTTGCTCGCCTGGCAGGCGGCGCTCGATGCCCTGCCGGATAGTCCGCCGGGCGGCCTTCCAAGCACCTGAAACCCTCGCTACAGCGGCTCAATTCGTTGCCGCGAGGGATTTGAACTATGCCGCAGGATGCCGCGCATCCCCACCATCACGAACCGACCGCTGCCGAAATGCGGCTGGTCATCGCCGCATCGTCGGCGGGGACGGTGTTCGAATGGTACGATTTCTTCATTTACGGCACGCTCGGCGCCATCCTTTCCAAAACCTTCTTTCCCAGCGGCAACGCCACGCTGGAAATGCTGCTGTTCTGGCTGGTGTTCGCAGTCGGGTTCGGGTTCCGCCCGCTCGGCGCGGTGCTGTTCGGCTATCTAGGGGACCGTTTCGGCCGCAAATATACCTTCATGGTCACCGTTGGGCTGATGGGCGTGGCGACCGCAGGGGTCGGGCTAGTGCCCTCGGCCGAATCAATCGGCTATGCCGCGCCGGCGATCGTCATCCTGCTCCGCATCGCTCAGGGCCTTGCGCTGGGCGGCGAATATGGCGGCGCGGCAATCTATGTTGCCGAACATGCCCCGTTCGCGCGGCGCGGCTATTTCACAAGCTATATTCAGGCGAGCGTGGTCGGCGGGTTCGTGCTCAGCCTGATCGTCGTGCTGGGCTGCAAGGCGGTGATGAGCGCGGAGACCTGGGCTGAGTGGGGCTGGCGCGTGCCGTTCGTGCTCAGCCTCGCGCTGCTCGCGGTATCGCTGTGGATGCGCCTGAAGCTGTCCGAGAGCCCGGTGTTCAAGGCGATGAAGGAAGAAGGCGAACTCGCGGGCAATCCGTTCATCGAAAGCTTTACCTATCCCGGCAATACCAAGCGGATCTTCGTTGCGCTGTTCGGCGTTGCCGCCGGGCTGACGGTGATCTGGTACACCGCGATGTTTTCGGGGCTGGGCTTCATCAAGGCGACGTTGCATCTCGACGATACCATTGCCGAAGTGCTGGTGGGCATCGCCGCGCTGGGCGGGATGGGGTTCTATCTCCTGTTCGGCCACCTCTCCGATCGCTGGGGGCGTAAGCTGCCGATCGTGCTTGGCTATGTCGCCACCCTGCTTCTGCTGTTTCCGGCCTATTGGTTGCTGGGCAGCACCCTTGATCGCGGCGGTGCGCAGAATTGGGCGATTGCCGGACCCGATTGCCATTACAGCGCCTTTGCCAAGGAGCAGCCGACCCAGTGCGGCAAGCTGATGGGCGATTTTACCGGCGCAGGAATCCGCTATGCACTGGCCGAAGGCCCGGCGCTGTCGCTCACGCTGGGCCAACGGGCGCTCGCGGTCGAGGCGCTCAACTGGTCTGACGCCAAGGCGCGTCAAGCCCAGATCGAGTCGCTCGCCGGGGTCAAGGTGTTCTCCGCCCCCAAGGTCATCCCGACATTCGCGCAGTCGCTGCAGATCATCGCCGCACTGCTCCTGCTGATGGCGCTGTCGGGCGCGACTTATGGCCCGGTTGCCGCACTTCTGGCCGAAATGTTCCCACCGCGGGTACGCTATAGCTCGATGTCGATCCCCTACCATATCGGAACCGGCTATTTCGGCGGGTTCCTCCCGTTCATCTCGAGCTATATCGTCGCCAAGACCGGCGATCCCTACAGCGGGCTGTGGTACACTTGGGGGGTTGTGCTGATGGCGCTGATCGTCGCGGTCTGGGGACTCAAGGGCGGCGCGCCGACCGAATTCCAGCCGCATGATTTCGGTGACGATGCGCCCTGACGGCCCGCATCCCCCAGCCGCACCGCTGCGGCTGGCGCTCGATCATGCTGCGCTGGCAGGCAACTGGCGCACGCTTGACCGGATGTCCGGCAGCGCCGCCGCCGGCGCGGCGGTCAAAGCCGATGGCTACGGTGTCGGCGTGCGCCGGGTCGTGCCCGAACTGGTTGCCGCTGGCTGCCGCGATTTCTTCGTCGCGCATTGGCAGGAGGCGGACGAGATCGCCGACCTGGTGCCATCCGGCTCGATCGCGGTGCTGCACGGCCCGCTCGATGACGCAGACGTGGCTTGGGCGCGCTCAACCGGGGTGCGTCCGGTCATCAACTCGCTGCCCCAGGCCGCGCGCTGGCTCGCCGGCGGGGGCGGGCCATGCGATCTGATGCTCGATACCGGGATCAACCGGCTTGGCCTGCCGCTCGCCGAACTCGGCGATCCGCTCATCGGCCGGCTGGAGATAGCAGTGCTGATGTCGCACCTTGCTTCGGCCGAAGAGGATAGCCCGCTTAACGAACGCCAGCGCTTGCGCTGGGAGGCGGCGCGCCGGGTCCTCCCGCACCGCCGCGCCAGCCTGGCCAACAGCGCCGGGATCGCGCTTGGCCCGGCCTATCACAGCGATCTCACCCGTCCCGGCCTTGCGCTTTACGGCGGCGTGCCCTGCGCCGCGCTCGCCCCGCTGATCCGCCCGGTGATCACCCCGCAGGCCGCGCTGCTCCAGACACGGACGATCGCGGCAGGCGAGAGCGTCGGCTACAACGCTACTTTCACCGCGGCGCGCCCAATGCAGGTAGGGGTGATCGCACTCGGCTATGCCGACGGTTACTTGCGCTGCTGGTCCGATGTCGGAACCGTCCGCGCAGGCGGGCATGAACTTGCGGTGCTCGGGCGGGTGTCGATGGATATGACCGTGATCGATCTCTCTTCGGCACCAGATTTGCGCGAAGGCGATTGGGTTGATGTCGTTTACGATCTTCCCGCCGCTGCAACCGCTAGCGGACTTTCGCAGTACGAACTGCTTACGTTGCTGGGAAAGCGCTTTTCCCGCTGAACCTCGCTTGTGCTGCGCAGCGCAGCATACGGTTGTTGCATTGCACACAAAGCCCGTGCTAATCCGTAATGTCAGAATCGGGCACGCGGGGGAACCGTTAACCATGGCCGCCAAGTCAAACGAAGAAGGCGACGTTGTCGTCATCAAGAAGTACGCCAATCGGCGGCTCTATAACACCCGCTCGTCAAGCTACATCACCCTCGATCATCTCTCGAAGATGACGCGCGAAGGGATTGAGTTCAAAGTGGTCGACGCCAAGACCGGCGCCGATATCACTCATTCGATCCTGACCCAGATCATCATGGAAGAAGAAGCCAGCGGCGGGGAGCAGATCCTCCCGGTGAACTTCCTGCGCCAGCTGATCGCCATGTACGGCAATTCGATGCAATCGCTGCTGCCGCATTATCTCGAAGCCTCGATGGAGCACTTCCGCGACAACCAGCTGAAGCTGCGCAAGGCGTTCGAGGAAAGCCTCGGCAACAATCCGCTTGCCAAGATCGCACAGCAGAACATGGAAATGTTCAACGCTGCCGCTTCGGCGTTCATCCCCGGCGCCGAAGGTGAAAAGTCGGCCGAACCTGCGGGTGACGATCTTGCCAACCTGAAGGCGCAAATGGCCGAGATGCAGAAGAAGCTCGACGCGCTGGGCAAGTAAGCCGGCTTTGTTGGTGCAGCGCTTTGCGGGTTTGAACCCGGGCCCTTGAGCCGCTAACAGCGCGGGGATGAATCAGCCCGCCAAAATCAAGCACGCCCTGTCCGTAACCCGCGAAGCCGATTTCGCCGCGTGGTATCAGGACGTCATCGCTGAAGCCGATATGGCCGAAGAATCGGGCGTGCGCGGCTGCATGGTTATCAAGCCGTGGGGCTACGGCATCTGGGAACGGATCCAGCAGCAGATGGATGCCCGGATCAAGGACGCCGGGGTCCAGAACTGCTATTTTCCGCTGTTTATCCCGCTGTCCTACTTCGCCAAGGAAGCCGAACACGTCGAAGGCTTCGCCAAGGAAATGGCGGTGGTCACCCATCACCGCCTGATCGCCGATGGCAAGGGCGGGCTGGTCCCCGATCCCGAAGCGAAGCTGGAAGAACCGTTGGTGGTCCGCCCCACTTCGGAAACGGTGATCGGTGCGGCAATGGCGCGCTGGATCCAGTCGTGGCGCGATTTGCCACTGCTCACCAACCAGTGGGCCAACGTGGTGCGCTGGGAGATGCGCACCCGGATGTTCCTGCGCACCAGCGAGTTCCTCTGGCAGGAAGGCCACACCGCTCACGCCGATCGCGCCGATGCGATGGCCGAAACGCTCCGTGCACTCGAAATGTATCGCTCGTTTGCCGAGGACGTGCTTGCGATGCCAGTGATCGCCGGCGAAAAGCCTGAGAACGAGCGGTTTCCCGGCGCGGTTGCGACCTATTCGATCGAGGCGATGATGCAGGACGGTAAGGCGCTGCAGGCCGGCACTTCGCACTATCTCGGCACCGGCTTCGCCGAATCCGCCGGGATCCGCTATCAGGATCGCGAAGGCACGCAGCAGTTCTGCCACACCACCAGTTGGGGGGTTTCAACCCGGCTGATTGGCGGGGTGATCATGGTTCATGGCGATGATGACGGGCTGCGCGTGCCCCCGGCTATCGCCCCGCAGCAGATCGTGATCCTGCCGATGCTGCGCGAGGACGATGGCGACGCCGAGCTGCTCAGCTACTGCGAAGGCCTGCGCACGGCGCTCGCTGCCGAAAGCGCGTTGGGCGAGCGTCTCCGCGTACTGCTGGACAAGCGGCCGGGCAAAGCCACCCAAAAGCGTTGGGCCTGGGTCAAGAAGGGGGTGCCGCTGATACTCGAAATCGGCGGGCGCGATGCCGCCGGCGGGCAGGTATCGGTGCTGCGGCGCGACCGGCTGTGGCGCGAGGATGGCAAGGTCAATTTCGTGGGCATGGGCCGCGATGCCTTCATCGCCGCTGCGCCGGGCGAGATCGAAGCAATCCAGCGCGCACTTCACGCCGAAGCCGCTGCGCGGCGCGATAGCCAGATCCAGCGCGGGATCGATAGTCTTGACGCGCTGGCGGATTATTTCTCCGAAGAAAACCGGTATCCCGGCTGGGTCGAACTCGGCTGGTCGCGCCCTACCGGGGCGGCGCTGGAGGCGGTGGTCGCCACGCTCAAGGCGCTTAAGCTGACCATCCGCAACACCCCGATGGACGGCCCGGCGGTAAGCGGGCAGTGTCTGTTCACCGGGCTGCCCGCGGTGGAACGGATTTACGTCGCAAGGTCATACTGACGCGGCCGAAACAGGGGCAAGGCGATGTTTGATGCAATCCGACATGGCCTCGCCAACTTGTTCAATTTCTCTGGCCGCGATGCCCGGCAGTCCTTCTGGTATTACGTGCTGTTCCTGTTCGTGGTGCAATACGGCGTGTCGCTGCTCGTGACCCTGCCGCTGACCTTCGGCAGCATGGCCGACAGCTTCCGGATGGCCTCGCACGGGGCCACGCCGCAAGAGGTCAACGCGGCAATGGCCGCCTCGATGAGTTCCATGCTCGGCATTACCATGTGGGTTGGCGTGATCTCGGGAATCGCCATGATCCTGCTGCTCGCCGCCAGCTTCGTGCGAAGGCTGCACGATAGCGGACTGAGCGGCTGGTGGGCGGCGCTGCCGGTCGCCATCCATCTGGTCAACATTGCGCGCATGCCGGTGCAGATGGCGCAGGCCCAATCGGCGATGATCGCGATGCAGACCCGCTCGGACCCGCAGGCCTTTATCGGCCAGTTTCAGGGCCAGGTCGGCTGGATGCTGCTAGGCTGGGGCGCTCTCGCCGCAGTGATCGTGCTCGGCGTGCGCAAGTCCACCCCCGGTGACAACCGGTTCGGGCCGGAGCCGGACCCGGCCTGACCGTTCGTCCGGGGTTGAATCTATAGGGCATCGCGCGGACTATGTTGCGATGCGGCGACTCCATCTTTCAATTCTCATGCTCCTCGCCCTGCCAGCGGCGGGCGCAGCGCAGCCGGCAGAGCCGGAGCGGCTGCGGGCCGACGTCGCCCGGCTGGTCAGCTTCGGCACCCGCCACACCCTGTCGAGCGAGACTGATCCCCGGCGCGGCATCGGCGCGGCGCGGCGCTGGGTCGAGGCGCAACTGCGGGCCACTGCAGCTGGGTGCGGCGGCTGTTTGACAGTGGCCCTGCCGGAGTCGATCATTTCGGGCGAGCGCATCCCGGCCACTGCGCATATCGTCGATGTGATCGCGGTCCAGCGCGGCAGCGAGCGACCGGAAGAGGTTGTGATTGTTCAGGCTCATCTCGACAGCCGGGCCAGCGATCCGATGAATGCCGTCATCGATGCACCCGGCGCCAATGATGACGGATCGGGCGTGGCGCTGGTGCTGGAAGCCGCGCGGCAGCTGTCGCGCCAGAAGTTCCCCGCGACGATCGTCTATGCCGTGCTGCAGGGTGAGGAGCAGGGGCTCTATGGCGGCAAGCTGCTCGCCGATTACGCCAAGGCTCAGGGCTGGACAGTCAAGGCCGTGCTGAACAACGATATCGTCGGCAATTCGCGCGGTTCGGACGGTTTGGTCGATGATGCCCACGTCCGCGTCTTCTCCGAAGGCCCGCGCGCCGATCTCGATGCGGCAGGCCGCACCGCGCAGCGCTATGAAGGCGGAGAGAACGACAGCCCGAGCCGCAATCTGTCGCGGTTCATCGCCGGGCTGTCCGCGCCCGAACTGGCGGTGCGGCAGGTCTGGCGGGCCGACCGGGTCGGGCGCGGCGGCGATCACCTGCCGTTTCAGGAGGCTGGCTATCCCGCGATCCGCTTCACCGTTGCGGTCGAAAACTACCAGCGTCAGCATCAGGACGTGCGTAGCGAAGGCGGCGTGGCTTATGGCGACACTGCCGAAGCGATGGACTTCGCCTATCTCGCCAAAGTCACCGCGCTCAATATAGCCGCCGCGACCTCGCTGGCACGTGCGCCGATGCCGCCCAAGGCGAGCGCCGAAGTCGCGGTGCAGACTTTTTCGCTGATCCGCTGGGAGTCCGTGCCCGGTGCCG
>CANGQZ010000096.1 GCA_947455865.1 Sphingomonadaceae bacterium | reverse complement strand
CGCCGCCCCGGCCATCAAGAGCGGCGGCGGCGATGGCAGCCAACGCGCCCGCCACGTCGCCATCATCATGGATGGCAACGGGCGCTGGGCCAAGAAGCGCCACCTGCCGCGAGCAATCGGCCACCAGCGCGGGGTGGAGGCGGTACGCCGCACCGTCCGCGCCGCGCGTGAACTCGGGCTGGAGGCGCTCACCCTCTATGCCTTCTCGACCGAGAACTGGACCCGCCCGGAAGACGAGATTTCGGCGCTGATGGGCCTGATGAAGCGCTTCATCCTCGCCGACCTTGAGGAATTCGCCGAGGCCGGGGTGCGCCTCAAGATCATTGGCGATTACCGGGCGTTCGCGCCCGACGTGGTCGAACTGATCGATCACGCACTTGCGCGCACCGCCGCCAACACCGGCACCACGCTCGTGGTCGCGCTCAACTATGGCTCGCAGGACGAGATCGCGCGTGCTGCCACGCAAGCCGCCGCACTGGGTCCGATCACGCCGGAGAGCATTTCCGCCCACCTTGATACCGCCGATCTCCCCCCGCTCGATCTGCTGATCCGCACTTCGGGCGAGGTGCGGCTGTCGAATTTTCTCTTGTGGCAGGCGGCATATGCCGAAATGCTGTTCCTCGATATGCTCTGGCCCGATTTCACCCCCGCTCACCTCGCGTCCGCGCTCGACGATTTCGCCCGGCGGGAGCGTCGCTTTGGCGGCCGCTGAAATCCTCTCAGACAGCATGTCTATCCGCACGCCTTGGCGGAGGTCCGCATGACGGCACTCGCCGCCCCTAAGTCTGATCTCCCGGTCCGCACCGTTTCTGCACTGGTGATGGTCGCGCTGGCCGGGACAGCGCTGTTCTTGGGTGGCGGGGTCTGGGCGCTGTTTGTCGGGCTGGTCGCGGCGGGCGTGCTGCTCGAATGGTCGCGGCTCGCGCTGGCGCTCACCCCGCATCTGTCCGCGCGGCTGGTGTGGCACCTTGGCGGGCTGTTCTATGTCGGTATCGCCTGCGCCACGCTCATCATTCTGCGCGGCAACGGCGGCTCGTTCCCGGCGGTGGCGCTGATTGTCAGCACGGTCATCGGCATCGATGTCGGCGCCTATTTTACCGGCCGCACGCTCGGCGGGCCCAAGATCGCCCCCGCGATCAGCCCGTCGAAAACCTGGGCTGGCCTGCTCGGCGGCGCGCTCGGCGCGGCGCTGGTGCTGTTCGCCTTCCGTCAGTGGTTCGCCTGCACCTTTCCGTTCGAGGATGGCTGCTCGGTCCCAGCCGCGCTGCACCTCGCGGTGTGGTCGCTTAGCTTCGGCACGCTCGCCGCAGTCATCGCCCAGACCGGCGATTTCTTCGAAAGCTGGATGAAGCGCCGCGCCGGAGTGAAAGATTCGTCGAACCTGATTCCCGGCCACGGCGGATTGTTTGACCGGGTCGATGGCCTGCTCGCGCTGACGTTCGTGCTGGGCCTGATCATGTTCGGCATGGCCGGGCTGGCGCTGGCCCACGGCGAATCGCTCTTGCCGAGCCCGGCCTGAGGCCCTGCTGATGCGCACCATCTCCATCCACGGCGCGACCGGCTCGATCGGCACTTCCACCCTTGATCTGGTGCGCCGCCAGCCGGACCGCTGGCGCGTGGTCGCGCTCACGGCCAACGGCAACGCGGCCGAGCTCGCCCGGCTTGCCCGCGAGTTTTCGGCTGAAGTGGCGGTTGTCGCTGACGAGGCCTGCCTCCCTGCGCTGCGCGAGGCGCTGGCCGGTTCGGGCATTGCTGCCGCCGGCGGCGCGGCTTCGCTGGTCGAGGCAGCGGCACGCCCGGCCGATCTCACCATCGCCGCGATCGTCGGCTGCGCCGGGCTCGCGCCAACCATGGCGGCGATCGAACAGGGCCGCACTGTCGCGCTCGCCAACAAGGAGGCGCTGGTCTCCGCCGGGGCAGTGATGACCGCGGCGGTTGCCCGCTCCGGGGCCACGCTGCTGCCGGTAGACAGCGAGCACAACGCGATCTTCCAGTGCCTCGCCGGTAACGATCTGGCCGACGTCCGCTGGATCACGCTCACCGCCAGCGGCGGCCCGTTCCGCGATTGGTCGCTCGAACAGCTGGCTCACGCCACCCCGGCGCAGGCGGTCAAGCATCCCAACTGGTCAATGGGGGCCAAGATCAGCGTCGATTCGGCCACGATGATGAACAAGGGGCTCGAATTCATCGAGGCCTTCCACTTGTTCCCGGTGGGGGTGGAGCGGCTGCGGATCATCGTCCATCCGCAATCGGTGGTGCATTCGATGGTCGAATACCGCGATGGCTCCACCCTGGCGCAGCTCGGCCCCTCGGATATGCGCGTGCCGATCGCCTCGGCGCTGGCCTGGCCGGCGCGGATGGATACGCCCTGCGCCCCGCTCGATCTCGCCGCGATCGGTGAACTCACCTTCCGCGCGGCGGATGAAGTGCGCTTCCCCGCCACCCGCCTCGCGCGTGAAGCGGCCCATGCCGGCGGCGCGGCCCCGGCGGTGCTTAATGCCGCGAACGAAATCGCGGTTGCCGCGTTTCTTGCCGGTAAGCTGGCGTTCACCCGGATTGCCGCAGAGGTGGAATCGGTGCTCACCCGCTATGCCCCTCGCGCGCCGGCCTCGCTGGCCGATGTCATCGCGGTCGATGCCGAAGCGCGGGCCCGCGCGCGTGAATTGCTGGAGCCTGCCTGAACCGTGCCCCAATCCGTTCCCCTGCTGGTCACTGTGTTCGGCTTCATCCTGCTGCTCGGGCCGTTGGTGGTCATCCATGAGCTTGGCCATTACCTCGTCGCGCGCTGGTGCGGGGTGAAGGCCGATGCTTTCTCGGTCGGCTTCGGCAAGGAACTGGTCGGAGTGACGGACCGGCGCGGCACCCGCTGGAAACTCTCAGTGATTCCGCTCGGCGGCTATGTCCAGTTCGCGGGCGACATGAACGCCGTGTCGCAGCCCGATGATGCCGCTCTGGCGCAGCTTTCGCCCGCAGAAAGCGCGGTCGCCTTTCACACCCAGCCCTTGTGGAAGCGCGCGGCGATCGTCGCTGCCGGTCCGCTCACCAATCTGCTGTTCGCTGTGGTGATCTTCGCCGCGTTCAACCTTGCCTATGGCAAGCTGGTCACCCCGCCGGTGGTGGCGCAGGCGGTCGCCGGCTCGCCAGCCGCGGCCGCAGGCCTGCGCGCGGGTGACCGGGTCACGGCTATCGATGGTGAGGCGGTCGAGGATTTCGATACGCTGCGCCAGCGCGTCTGGCCGTTCCCCGGCGGGCAGTTCACGCTCACGGTGCGCCGCGATGGCGCCGAATTTCCGGTCCGGATCACGGCCCAGAGCAAAGTGCTCAAGGATGAATTCGGCAACGAATCCAAAATCGGCCTGCTCGGGGTCATGGCCGCCAAGCCCGCGCCGGTCGCGGTTGGCCCGCTTGAGGCGGTGTCGCTCGCCGGCAAGCAGACTTACGGCATCATGCGCATGCTGGTGGTCGGCATCGGCCAGATCATCAGCGGGCAGCGCTCGGTCGATGAACTCGGCGGACCCTTGAAGACCGCCAAGTATTCGGGCGAGCAGCTCAGCCTTGGCTGGCTGGAATTTGTCTCCTTCGCGGCGTTCATCTCAATTAACCTCGCATTCATCAACCTCTTGCCAATTCCCGCCCTCGATGGCGGGCACCTGGCGTTCTATGCGGCGGAGGCAGTCCGCCGCCGCCCGCTGGGTCCGCGCAGTCAGGATTGGGCGTATCGCACCGGCCTTGCCTTCGTGCTTGGGCTGATGCTGTTCGTCACACTCAACGATATCGCCTCGCTGCTGCCGTTCGGGCACAAGTGAAGACTAACCGAACGGGCCGGGCAGCCTTGCCAAAGCTTAACGCTGGGAGCGGACAGATTGCTTGATTGGCGATGCGGCATCGGGCAGAGGGCTCCGTCTGTCCCCCGGCTGCGCGGCGCAACCGCGCAGTGCAGTCTGGTGACCGCTGACATAATCGGGATACTTCAGTCGATGACCGGACGGAACAAGATGCAAAGCATGGCGGCCCGCCGGACTTCGGCGCTCGCGATAGGCCTGCTTGGCACCTCGTTCTTCGCGCCGGCCGCCGTGCTGGCGCAGGCTGCGCCGCCGGCCGAATCCAGCCCAGCCGCCGCCCTTCCGGCCGCCGCACCCGCCCCCGCGCCCGAACCGGCGCCGCAGGTGATCTCGCGGATCGAAGTTCAGGGTGAACAGCGCCTCGAAGGCGATACCATCCTCTCCTACATCCGCCTGCGCGCCGGGCAGGCCTATAGCGAGACCGCGGCCGATCAGGCACTCAAGGATCTCTACGCGACAGAGCTGTTCTCCGATGTCCAGATTCGCAACGAAAACGGCATCGTCACCATTCAGGTGAAGGAAAATCCGGTCATCAACCGGATCATCTACGAGGGCAACAAGCGCCTCAAGGAAGACAAGATCACTCCGGAGATCAAGCTCGCGCCGCGGCAGATCTTCACCCGCTCGAAAGTTCGGGCCGACGTCGCGCGGATCGTCGAGCTCTACAAGCGGCAGGGCCGTTTCGCCGCTACCGTCGAACCCAAGATGGTCATGCTCGATCAGAACCGGGTCGATATCGTGTTCGAGATCAGCGAAGGCCCCAAGTCCAAGGTCCGCCAGATCAACATTCTGGGCAACACGGTGTTTTCCGACAGCGACATCCGCAGCCAGATGGTCACCAAGCAGTCGCGCGCGTTCCGCTTTCTCTCTTCGAAAACCAGCTACGATCCCGATCGGCTGGCCTACGATCAGCAGAAGCTGCGCCAGTACTACCTGACGCAAGGCTATGCCGATTTCCGCGTCGTCTCGGCGGTGGCCGAACTTACCCCCGACAAGCGCGATTTCATCATCACTTACGTCGTGGAAGAGGGCAAGCGCTACAAGTTCGCCGATGTGAAGGTCGATAGCCAGCTGCGCGATTTCGATGGCGCGGTGCTGGCCAAGCAGCTGCCGATGAAGAAGAACGATTGGTACAACGCCAAGCTGGTTGAAGACACCATTGACAAGCTGAACCAGACCGCAGGCGCGTTCGGTTATGCCTTCGCCGATGTCCGGCCGAACTACGATCGGAACAAAGATGATCTCACCATGGGGATCACCTTCCAGATCGCCGAGGCGCCGCGCGTCTATGTCGAGCGGATCGACGTCAACGGCAACACCCTCACCCAGGACAAGGTCATCCGCCGCGAATTCCGTCTCGCCGAGGGCGACGCCTTCAACTCGCTGCAGGTCAAGCGCTCGACCAACCGGATCAAGTCGCTCGGCTATTTCCAGGAAAAGTTCGAGGTCGAGCAGAAGCCCGGCTCTGCGCCGGACCGGATCGTGCTCGAAGCCAACGTCGAGGAAAAGCCCACCGGCGAACTGCAGCTGTCGGCCGGGTTCTCCTCAATCGAAAGCTTCATCCTTCAGGCTTCGATCCAGCAGCGCAACTTCCGCGGCCGCGGGCAGACCGTGGGCACCAGCGTGTCCTATTCGCGCTATTCCAAGAGCGTCGAGCTGAGCTTCACCGAACCTTATGTGTTCGATCGCAACGTCTCGTTCGGCGCCAACATCTACCGGCGCGATTACAACAGCTTCAACTACCTCAATTCGAACCGCAACAACCTCTATACCCAGAAGACCACCGGCTTCCAGCTGCGCCTCGGCGTGCCGCTTACCGAGTATATGAGCCTGATCGGCCGCTACACGCTCAACTACGATAACGTCGGTCTCGATCAGGGGACCTATTACACCAACGGGGTCTGCGATCCACTGCTCGCCGGGCGCTATCTGTGCGATGCCATCGGCAAGCGCACCTCCTCGATCCTCGGCGCCTCGCTGGTCTACGATACGCTCGATAACCGCCAGCGCCCGACGCGCGGTAACACCGCCTCGGTCAGCGCCGATTTCGCCGGCCTTGGCGGCTCGGTCAGCTATGCCCGGCTCCGGCTCAACGCTGGCAAGTACTGGCCGGTGGGCAAGGGCTTCGTGTTCTCGGTCACCGCAGAGGCCGGCGCGATCCGCGCCTTCAAGAAGCGCTACGATCCTCAGGGCAACCGGGTCGAGGATATCTACCTGACCGACCGCTTCTACCTTGGTGAACCCGAAATCCGCGGCTTCGATATCCGCGGCATCGGCCCGCGCGTGCTGCGCAAGGCGTTCGATACCACCAGCTTTACGTATGCCACCAACCGCGATCAGTGGCAGGACGATGCGATCGGCGGCAAGAACTACTATCAGGGCCGCGCCGAGCTGGAAATTCCGCTCGGCTCGGGCGCGCGCGAACTGGGCATCCGCCCGTCGATCTTCTTTGATATCGGCTCGGTCTGGGGCATCCGCGCACCGGATGTGCAGGACCTGACGTACGTTTACAGCAAGACCTGCAACGGCACCGTCAGCACCGTGCGCGTGCTGCCCGGCAACAACTCCGCGATCTCGCCGAACAACGCAGCGATCAAGCCCAGTCTCAATGGCTGCACCGGCACCGGCGATTCGGTCACCTTCGTCAGCGCGTTCCGCGAATTCTTCGTGGGCGATACCTACAAGCCGCGCGCCTCGGTCGGCATCGGCTTCAACTGGAACTCGCCGTTCGGCCCGTTCCGCATCGATTTTGCCAAGAACCTCCTCAAGCAGGAGGGCGACGATCCCAAAACCTTCACATTCAACGTAGGAACCCAGTTCTGATGAGCAAGCATATCGTTCTCGCGGCCGTTGCCGCTCTCGCCATCGGTGCAACGCAGCCCGTGTTCGCCCAGCAGGCTGCCACCACTGCGCCCGCCGGTCCGATCGCGCCGGGCATCGGCATCGCCAACCTTGAAGCTGTGCTGGTCAACTCCGCCGCTTACAAGACCGCGCAGGCCCAGCGCCCGGTAACCTACAAGGCGCAGTACGACGCTGCCGAAGCTCGCCGCGCCCAGATCGCCGCGCAGGTCAAGCCGCTGGTTGACAAGTTCAACGCCGATCGCGCCTCGCCCACGGCCAATCAGGCCTCGCTCCAGCAGCAGGCGCAGACCATCCAGCAGATCCAGGAATCGGCGCAGGCCGAACTCCAGAAGATCCTCCAGCCGGTTGCCTACTCGGAAAGCTACGTTCAGGAGCAGATCGCCGAAAAGCTGCCTAACGCGGTCAACACCGCGATGGGCAAGAAGAAGGTCACGCTGCTGATCAACCCGGAAAACGTGCTCGCGGCGAATGGGGCCTACAATCTCAATCAGGATATCCTGAACGAGCTGAACGCCACCATCCCCACCGCCAACCTCGTTCCGCCCGCCGGCTGGGAACCGCGTCAGGTGCGTGAGCAGAAGGCCCAGCAGGCCGCTGCGCAGGCGCCCGCCGCCCCCGCCGGCAAGCAGCCGGCCGGCCGCTGAGCGAGCCCGCGATGAGTGAAGAGACTGCCGCCGCCGCTCCTGCGAGGTCGCTCGATATCCGGGCGATCCTCGCGGCGCTGCCGCACCGCTATCCGATGGTGCTGGTTGACCGTGTGGTCGCGCTCGTCCCCGACGAGGAGATCCACGCGGTCAAGGCGGTCAGTTATAACGAGCAGTACTTCACCGGCCACTTCCCTGGCCGGCCGATCATGCCCGGTGTCCTCCAGGTTGAGGCGCTGGCTCAGGCCGCAGCGGTCCTTGCGATTGAAAGCTTCCAGCTGACCAACAGCGGCAAGCTGGTCTACTTCCTCGGCATCGAGCAGGCCAAGTTCCGCGCGCCGGTCGAACCCGGCGTGCTGCTCGATCTGCGCGTCGGCTTCGTCCAGAAGAGCAGCCGCGTCTGCAAGTTCTGGGGCCGCGCCTCGATCGGTGACAAACTCACCTGCGAATGCCAGTTCGCCGCCATGATCGCCGATCCGCCGAAGGACTGACCGTCCTCACGCCCCTCCCGTAAATGCGAGGGGTCGGGCATGGGCGATACCGGCCTTGCCATCCCGCCTTGCCAATCTGCGCATCCGCCGCTATGCGCGCCCCTTCCTTTTCAGGCCGGTCGGAACCGGCCGCAGCGAAAGAGCAATGCCATGAAGGCCAACATCCACCCCGACTATCACATGATCAAGGTCCAGATGACCGACGGCACCGTGTTCGAAACCCGCTCCACCTGGGGCAAGGAAGGCGACACCATGGCGCTCGACATCGATCCGACCTCGCATCCGGCGTGGACCGGCGGCACCCGCCAGCTTGATCAGGGCGGCCGCGTTGCCCAGTTCAACAAGCGCTTTGGTGGGCTCACCCTCAAGAAGTAAGCGCGTTCCGACGGGATCGCGTTTTCTGCCCCCCTTCCGCTTGCGGGAGGGGGGTATTGTCGCGTCCTAAACCCACACCCGCTCGCGGTACCACTTGGTAATCACGTACTTGCGCCCGTTGCGTACCTTCATCGCGTGGTGAAGCGTGTCGGGGTTGGGCGATCCGTCGGGCAGGCGGTTGTTCCAGCACAGCAGCTTGCCGCGCTCGGGCTGGACGGTCTTGTCGATCGCCTTGAACCGCGTCGCCCCGCCGGCGGCCACCTCGTTGAGATAGATCATGAAGGTCCACGTCCGCTGCCCCGATGCGGCGCAGAACCGCTGGAAATCCGCGCCCCACGGATCGAAGAAATCGGTGTGTGCCTTGAACTCCTGGCCCACTTCATAACGCTGCCCCTGCAGCGGCTCGCCATGCGCTGGGTCGATCCCGTTCAGGGCGTAAAGCTTCGCCTCGAGCGCCTGTGTCACCGGATCGTCGAGCGCGAAATGGCAGGTCTCGCTGGTGCGGAAGGCATCGTCGCCATTGGCATCGGCGATCGTCGAAGGCGCCCGCTTGGCCTCGATCCGCGCGACCAGATCGGCGCATTCGGCTTCGCTCAGGAAATTGCGCAAGCTGAACAGCGCTAGCCGAGGGGAGGGCACGCGCTGCATCCCGGCGCGGGCCATGAGCCGTTCTGCAGACGATTCGCCGGGCGGGATCATGCGCGAACCCTAGCGCGTTGTGCCAGATCGCCAAACCCACCCCCAACCCTTCCCGCGCATCCCGAGCTTGCCTAAGGGGGAAAGGGCGCGAGACTTGGTGTAGCCGTCAGCCAAGGCTTGGTCGCACCGGGGGTGGGCCCACCATTGCCGCAAGACGGGGCTGCAACGGACGCCGCACCGCCCCCAAATCTCCGGGATTTTTCGCTTCCCATTCGCCCGCACCTGTGCAAATGCGCTGCCCCTGCCCGGGCCGGCCTTGCGCCGCCGCCCGCTGCCGGCAGGACGTGGCGATCGTAGCTCAGTTGGTTAGAGCGCCGGTTTGTGGTACCGGAGGTCGTGGGTTCGAACCCCATCGGTCGCCCCACCTGTTGCGCGTTGGCGTAGGCTCGCGCACCCCTCGCTTCCGCCCCCGCCCAAGAGTCCGCTTGCCGGACAATCCACACCCTGCCAAAGACGCTGCCTTAAACGAGACCGTCTGAAAGCTCGCCCGGCCCGCAATGCACGGCTTTGCCAATCCCGCCCGTTTCCTGCGCCTCGCCCGCCGGCTCACCATGCCGCTGCTGGTGCTTGGCCTGTTGCTCACCGCTGGCTCACTTCTCTGGGGGCTGTTCGTCGCTCCGGCTGAAAAGCTTCAGGGTGATACGGTGCGGATCGTCTATCTGCATGTGCCCTCGGCCTGGCTCGGCATGGGCGGGTGGATCGCGCTGGCCTCCGCCAGCATTGCCGAGCTGGTCTGGCGCCATCCGCTCGCGGCGATCGCCGCACGCGCGGTGGCAGTGCCCGGCGCGGTGTTCACCGCGATCTGCCTTGCCACCGGCTCGCTCTGGGGACGCCCGGCATGGGGCCGCTGGTGGGTGTGGGATGGCCGGCTGACATCGATGCTGGTGCTGCTGTTCCTTTATCTCGCCTGGCTGGCGCTGGCCGATGCGGCGCGGCGCGACGGGGCAGGGGATTCGAAAGTTCCGGCCATTTTCGGGCTGGTCGGCGCGGTCAACATTCCGATCATCCATTATTCGGTGCTGTGGTGGAACAGCCAGCACCAGCCGCCATCGATTACGATGGGCAAGTCGGCGATGTCGGCCGATTTTCTCGTGCCGCTGCTCGTCGCCACGGTGGGTTTCTCGCTGCT
>CANGQZ010000095.1 GCA_947455865.1 Sphingomonadaceae bacterium | reverse complement strand
GGGGCGCAGCAGCTGCTGCTGGTCTCTTCGATCGGGGCGGACCCGACAGCCAAGGCGCTCTATCTGCGGGTCAAAGGCGAAGTAGAGGCTGCGGCGGCCAAGCTCGGTTATGGGCGGCTCGATATTCTACGGCCAGGCCTGCTGCTGGGCAGCCGCACCGAGCGGCGGCCGCTGGAGTGGCTGGGGCAAGTGGTCGCGCCGCTGACCGATCGGCTGCTGCACGGCGATCTGGCACGGTTCCGCTCGATTTCCGGCGCGATGCTGGCCGAGGCGATTCTGGCGCTGGGCCGCGAAAAGGCGCGCGGGCGGTTTGTGCACGAGCACGCCGCGCTGCTCCGGGCGATCCAGCGCGGGCAGCGCGAAACGGACTTGCGGGCGCGGACGCGCGCGGCTGTGGATTGAGCCGGCAGACGGGCCGGGTGCGATTGACTTCGCATCTGCACAAAGTCATCCCAAGGATATCGCTGATCGCGCGGGAGAGTTCCGGTGAGTCGTCGTTCTGACGGTTCGCCGGGCGCCGAAGGAGCAACCGCCCCGGAATCTCTCAGGCCCATGGACCGCGTGGATCGATAGCGATGCTCTGGAAAGTGCCCTTCCTGCGGGAAGTGCCGCCGAAGGTGTAACCTCGCGACCGTTTCGGGAACGAGGGAAAGCTCTCAGGCTTCCGTGACAGAGGGGGCACCGTAAGCGGTGTGCCGATTCTGTGCGGGGATGTGTCTTTTGAGCGAAGCCAACGACAATTTCGACGAGACCCCGATCGAACCCGAAGTTCTGCCGCTCGATGGCTGGCACCGTGCGAAGGGCGCGCGGATGGTCGAGTTTGCCGGTTACTGGATGCCGGTGCAGTACGAAGGGATCATCACCGAACATCTCTGGACACGCGCGCATGCCGGGCTGTTTGACGTTTCACACATGGGCCAGCTGCTGGTCAGCGGGCCGGACGGTGACATGGACAGCGCAGCGGCGGCGCTGGAGGCACTGCTCCCGGCCGATCTGGCGGCGCTGAAACCGGGGCGACAGCGCTATTCGCTGTTGCTGGGCGAGGATGGCGGCATCCTTGACGATCTGATGGTCATCAACCGCGGCGATCAATTCTATCTTGTAGTGAACGGCGCGGCCAAGTGGGACGATATCGCCCATTTGCGCGAGTTCCTGCCCGACGAGATCACGCTCAATCACATGGACGACCAGGCGCTGCTGGCGCTGCAAGGGCCGGAGGCGGCGGTGGCATTGGCAAGGCTGGTGCCGCATGCGGCCGATTTGCGCTTCATGGAGGCGGCCGAGCTGGACTGGGGCGGGGTGCTGCTGGGTGTGAGCCGCTCCGGCTATACTGGGGAGGACGGGTTCGAGATTTCGGTGCCGGCAGAGGCGGCGGCGGCCTTGGCCGAGGCGCTGGCGGACCAGCCCGAGGTGCGCCCAGTCGGCCTCGGCGCGCGGGACTCGCTGCGTCTAGAGGCAGGGCTTCCGCTCTATGGTCATGATCTTACGCCGGAAATTGATCCGGTCAGCGCTGGCCTCAGCTTCGCGATCGGCAAGCGGCGGCGGTCTGAAGGCGGTTTCATGGGTGCCGAGGCGGTGCTGGCGGCGCTGGACGGGGGCACGCCCACGCTGCGTGTCGGCCTTGTGCTCGAAGGCCGGCAGGCGGCGCGCGAAGGTGCGGAGGTCTTTGCCGCTGAGGCCAGCGTCGGCATGGTCACCTCGGGCGGGTTTTCGCCCAGCCTCAATCACCCGGTCGCCATGGCTTACGTGAGCGCCGCCCTTGCAGCGCCGGGCACCGCTTTGACCATCGAGGTTCGCGGCAAGCACTTGCCCGCCACCGTTGTTCCGCTGCCCTTCGTCCCCCACCGTTACGCCCGCTGAGGAGCTTTCGATGACCATCTATTACACCCAGGACCATGAGTGGATCGCTGTCGATGGCGGGGTCGGAACGGTCGGGATCACCGATTATGCGCAGGGCCAACTGGGCGACATCACTTATGTCGAACTGCCCGATGTGGGCGCGTCTGTGGCCAAGGGCGAGGCCCCGTGTGTGGTCGATTCGGTCAAGGCTGCGTCCGAAGTCTACACCCCGGTCAGCGGACTGGTCGCCGAGGTGAACATGGCGCTGGAGGAGGCGCCCGAACTGGTCAACGAGCAGGCGGAGAGCGGCGGCTGGTTGTTCCGGTTGACGCTGACGAACGACAGTGAGCTCGCCGGGCTGATGGACCGCGCGGCTTATGACGCCTTCGTTGGGGGGCTCTGAGGCGATGCGCTACTTGCCGCTGACCGCCAGCGACCGGGCGGAAATGCTGGGCGTGATCGGCGCTGCCGATATCGACGCGCTTTTTGCCGACGTCCCGGCGGAGGCGCGGCTTGACAGTCCGATTGCCGGACTGCCGCGTCATGCCAGCGAGATGGCGGTTGGGCGGCACATGGCGGAGCTGGCAGCGAAGAACCTTTCAGCCGGGAATGCCCCGTTTTTCCTCGGTGCGGGGGCTTATCGCCATCATATCCCGGCCTCGGTCGATCACCTCATCCAGCGCGGCGAGTTCCTGACAGCCTATACGCCGTATCAGCCGGAGATCGCGCAGGGCACTTTGCAGGTGCTGTTCGAGTTCCAGACTCAGGTCGCCCGGCTGTTCGGAACACAGATCGCCAATGCCTCGATGTACGATGGCTCAACTGCGTGCTGGGAGGCGATCACGATGGCCGGGCGGATTACCCGGCGCGGGCGGACGGTGATTTCGGGCGGTTTGCATCCGCATTACATCGCAGTTGCGACGACCATGGCGCGCTTTACGGGCGATGTGCTGTTGGTTCAGACGCCGGAACTGACCGCCGCACCCGACGACGCAGCGACCATCGCGGCGATCGATGACGAGACTTCGGCGGTCGTTGTCCAATATCCCGATGTGCTCGGACGGATTCCCGATCTGGCTGCGATTACCGAGGCGGCGCATAGCAAGGGCGCGCTGTTGATCGTGGTGGTGACCGAGCCGGTCGCGCTCGGGCTGATCGAGGCGCCGGGGACGCTTGGCGCGGATATCGTGGTGGGCGAGGGGCAGGCGCTGGGGGTGGGGCTGCAGTTCGGCGGTCCGTACCTTGGCCTGTTCGGCTGCCGCGAAAAGTTCGTGCGGCAGATGCCGGGGCGGCTGTGCGGCGAGACGGTGGATGCCGATGGCAAGCGCGCTTTCGTGCTGACGCTTTCCACCCGCGAGCAGCATATCCGGCGTGAGAAGGCGACGAGCAATATCTGCACAAATTCAGGGCTTTGTGCGCTGGCTTTCTCTATCCATCTGACCTTGCTGGGCGGAGCCGGACTGGGGCGGCTGGCGCGCAACAACCATACCCGGGCGCAGGCCGCCGCGGCGGCGCTGACCCGCGTGCCGGGGGTCAGCCTGCTTAACGACAGCTATGTCAACGAGTTCACGCTGCTCTTGCCGCGCGATGCGCGCGAGGTGGTGAATGACCTGGCTGGGCACGGCATTCTGGGCGGGGTATCGCTTGGTCGGCTTTATCCCGGGGAGACGGACCTGCATTGCGGCCTGTTGGTGACCGCGACCGAGATGACCACGGACGAAGATATCCAGCAGTTCGCCACAGTGTTGGAAGCCTTGCTGGTCGATACGCACGAGGGAGCGCCGACATGAACGCACACAATCCATCGGGCTGGCGGCCCGCAATGCCGCTCGACGCGCCGCCGGGCCAGCATGCGGCGACTTCCAGCGGTGACCGGGGGTTGATGCTGGAAGAGCCACTGATCTTCGAGCTGGGCCAGCCGGGCACTTGCGGGGTCGATCTGGATGAGCCGGAAATGGCTGTTCTGCCGGGACTTGCGCGGTACCTGCGTTCCGCCGAAGCGGACCTGCCGGGGCTGAGCGAGCCCGAGGCGGTGCGGCATTACACCCGCCTTTCGCGGCAGAACTATGGGATCGATCTTGGGCCATTTCCGCTCGGTTCGTGCACGATGAAGCACAATCCGCGGCTCAACGAGAAAGTGGCGCGGCTGGCGGGGTTTGCCGATGTCCATCCGCTCCAACCGGTCGAGACGGTGCAGGGCGCGCTGGGGGTGATCGTGCAGCTAGCCGACTGGCTGACCGCGCTGACCGGGATGGACGCGGTGGCGATGACGCCGAAGGCGGGGGCGCATGGGGAGCTGTGCGGTCTGCTGTGCATCCGTGCGGCGCTGGAGGCGCGGGGCGATGCGCGCGAGGTGATTCTGGTGCCAGAAAGCGCTCATGGAACCAACCCCGCCACTGCTGCCTTCGCGGGGTACAGGGTGGAAAGCATTCCGGCGACGATTGCGGGCAGGGTCGATCTGGGTGCGCTTGAGGCACGGCTGGGGCCGGACGTGGCCGGGGTGATGATCACCAATCCCAACACCTGCGGGTTGTTTGAGCCCAACATGAAGCGGATCGCCGATGCGGTCCATGCCGCTGGCGGGTTCGTTTACTGCGACGGGGCCAATTTCAACGCGATTGTCGGCAAAGTGCGGCCGGGCGACCTTGGCATCGATGCGATGCACATCAACCTGCACAAGACGTTTTCCACCCCGCACGGCGGCGGCGGGCCAGGGGCCGGGCCGGTGGTGCTTTCCGCCGCGCTCGCGCCGTTTGCGCCGCTGCCGTACGCGCTGCGCCAGAGCGATGGTGCGCTGCGGCTGATCGAGGAAGACACCGCTCCCGCCGATCATCCGCAAGGCCTCGGGCGGATGACCGCGTTTCACGGGCAGATGGGGATGTTTACTCGCGCGCTCAGCTACATCCTCAGCCACGGTGCGGACGGCCTGCGGCGGGTCGCCGAGGACGCGGTGTTGAATGCCAACTATGTGCTGCGCAGTCTGGAAGATGTGCTGACCGCGCCGTTCGGGGCATCTGGGCCATGCATGCACGAAGCATTGTTTTCCGACGAGGGATTGCCCGAGGGGTTCACGACGCTCGACCTTGCCAAAGGGCTGATCGACGAAGGGTTTCACCCGATGACGGTCTATTTCCCGCTGGTGGTGCACGGCGCGATGCTGATCGAGCCGACCGAAACCGAGAGCAAGTCCGGGCTTGACCGCTTCATTGCATCGCTGCGCCATGTGGCGGAGCGCGCTAAGGCGGGCGATCCGGCGTTGAAAAGCGCGCCGCACTTTGCGCCGCGCCGGCGGCTCGACGAGACGCAGGCGGCGCGGCGGCCAGTGCTGGTGTGGGAGGGCTGGACTTAGCCGCGGGCGCGATCAGCGCTTGTGGATGGCGTCCGAGCCGGCCTGGCCGACCGAAGAAATATTGCGGCCGGCGCCCTTGACGGTGTTGCAGGCCGAAGCGGTGAGGGTGATGCCAGCGACAGCGAGCGCGACCAGAAGCGTACGGATCATGGGAGTGTCCTTTGTGCGCCGGACGTGAGTTTTCGCGCCCGGTTTGCCGCTACAACGGCTGCACCAGAGGGGGGTTCCCCGCCGGCAGTGCTATTCACTGGGGGAGACGACCTGCGCTGCGGGAAACGTTGTCCGGTGGGCGCGATGTTCGCGCCAGATCACCAGCAGCCCGGCGAGGACGATAAGCGGTGCGCCCAGCCAGGTCGATGTGGGGGGAAGCTGCGCGAAGAACAGCCAGCCGAACAGGATCGCCCAGACAAGCTGCGAATAATCCATCACGATGACGCTGCTGACCGGGCCATAGCGCAGCGCCGCGGTGAGGAAGATCTGGCAGGCGAGGCCTGACAAGCCGATCCCGCCGAGCAGCAGCCAATCGGCGCGGTTGTGCATCGCGCCGGTCAAGAGCAGGCTGGGCGTGAACATCAGCGCGCCGAGCGCCGAGAACCAGAACACGATCGTCAGCGGTTCCTCGCTGCGGCTCATATCGCGTAGCTGGATCGCGACCAGCGCCCCGCCTAAGGCTGCGCCGAGTCCGAGCGCGAGGCCATTGAGCGGGATCGCGGCCTGATCCAGCCCGGCGATCACCCCGACCCCGACAAGGCCCAGCACCACTGCCGCCCAGCGCACCGGGCCGACGGTTTCGCGCAACATGACAATCGACAGCAGCACCGCGAACAGCGGGGTGGTGAAGCTGAGCAAGGTTGCCTCGGCCAACGGGAGGACGCGCACGACGCCGAGAATCATCACCATTGTCGCCATCCCGATCAGGGCGCGGCGGGCGTGGAGCAGTGGCTGCGCGGTTTTGAGCCGAGCGGTCTGGCCGCGCAGCGCCAGCCAAGCGGCGATGGACAGCGCCGGGAGGAACTGTCGCCAGAACAGCGTTTCGGACAAGGCAATGCCGCGCTCCCCGCCGATCTTGACGAACAGCAGCATGACCGCGACCATCACTTGCGCCAGCAGGCGCAGGATCAGGGCGAGATATGGGCGGGCGTGACGATCCACGCAGGGGCTTTAGCTGGGCGGCCGGTTGAGGCAAGGGCGCGGCAATGGAATCGCTGGCGTACAGTTCATTGGCCGACAACTGGCTGATCGCCTGCGGGCTGGGTGCGGCGCTGATCGCGCTGGCGGCGTGGTATGGCGACCGGCGGCGACGGCATCGCCGCGACCTTGACCGGGTAGGTATCGTGCCGTGGACTAGCGTGTTCTTCTTCGCGCTGATGGCGGCAGTATTACTGCTGGGCGCGGCAGCGCGGCAGGCGCTGGCGGGTTAGGCTGGCTGCTCCCCGCTGACGGGGGATACAGCGCTTACAGGCAGGATTCGAGGTAGGCCTGATCGAAGCCGAACTGGCGCGCCTTTTCCAGTGTGTAGGGACGAAGGCCGGTTGCGCGGAATTCGCCGATGATCTTGCCGTCGTCGCTCTCGTCCAGATATTCGAACTTGAACAGTTCCTGGGTGATGATCACATCGCCTTCCATCCCGATCACCTCGGTGATGTTGGTGGTGCGGCGCGAACCATCCCGCAGGCGCTTGACCTGAACGATAAGATCGACCGATTCGGCGATCTGGCGGCTGATCGCTTCCTTGGGGATTTTGATGTCCCCCATCAGGATCATGTTTTCCATACGGCCAAGGCATTCGCGCGGACTGTTGGCGTGGAGCGTGCACATCGAGCCATCGTGGCCGGTGTTCATCGCCGCGAGCAGATCGAACGCTTCGGCGCCGCGGATTTCGCCGAGGATGATCCGGTCAGGTCGCATACGCAGCGCGTTCTTGACGAGATCGCCGATGCTGATCGCACCCTGGCCTTCAAGGTTGGGCGGACGGGTTTCCAGCGGCAGCCAGTGCGGCTGCTGCAGACGAAGTTCGGCGGCGTCTTCGATCGTCAGCACGCGTTCGCCCGGATCGATCATTTTCGACAGGGCATTAAGCATCGTCGTCTTACCCGAACCGGTACCGCCCGAGATGACCACGTTCATCCGGCAGGCCCCGGCGATCTTGAGCGCGGTGCACATCTTATCGGACATCGAGCCGAAATCGCGCAGCATATCGAGCGTGATCGGCTTTTCGGAAAACTTACGAATCGAGATCGCGGTGCCGCGCAAGCTGAGCGGCGGGACGATGACGTTGACGCGGCTGCCGTCCTTGAGGCGGGCGTCGGCCAGCGGCGTGGTCTGGTCGACGCGGCGGCCGACCTGGTTGACGATGCGCTGGGCGATCTGGAACAAATGCTGTTCGTCGCGGAAGCGGATCGGGGCGAGCTGAAGCTTGCCCTTCTTTTCGATGTAGGTCTGGTCCGGCCCGTTGACCATGATATCGGACACGTCCGGATCGTTGAGCAGTTCTTCCAGCGGGCCGAAGCCGAGCAATTCGTCGATCAGCACCTTTCCCAGCGCGAACTGTTCGCGGCGGTTGAGCGTGATCTTGAGCTCGGCGAGCACCTCGAGGATGATCGGGCGGAATTCTTCGGACAGTTCGTCCTTCGACAGCGTGGCAGCCGCCTCGGGATCGACGCGTTCGAGCAGGCGGGGAAGGACCTGTTCCTTGATCTTGTGGACCGAAGCTTCGAAGCCTTCCTGCTGATATTCGTTGGCGACAACCGAATTGGCGCGATCGGCCAACCGCGCCATGGCATCGCTATTCCCGTTATCATAGCCGCCGGTGGGCATCGCCACATCGCCGGGGAGTGGGGGAAACTGTTCGGGGACGGCCGGTTTGGCGGGTTCGTTCGGCGACTGATTGGCCGACTTCATCGGCCGCGCAACGCCGAACGAAGGGCGCGCACCCGGGGCAGCGCTGCCGATCCCGCTCTTCCGCCCGAATGCATTCATCGCCGTCGTATCCCGTCTGCTGTCGCGCTGGCACGTGGCTGCGCGAAATTCCGTCTATTCGATCCCGGGGTATATGGTTGAAACTTTGAAAACTTCCTAAATGCGTGGGTCAGTCTGCCGCGATTCTTTCGCGAATGGCGACGGGGCGGTTGCTCAAGCCCGCCAACTGCCAACTTTCGCTGCCAAGGAAATTGTCATCGCCACCATTGCCCATCCCGCCCACCGGGCCGAACGAACCGGGCTGCTGTTCGCGCTGGCCGGGTTCGCGCTGCTTTCGGTGGGCGACACGATCATCAAGTCGATGGCCGGGCAGTGGGCGCCGACCGCTGCTGCAGCGCTGCGTTATACGTTGGGGGCGATCGGGCTCGGAGTATTTGCGCTGCTGCGTGAGGGGCCGGCGATCCTGCGGGTGCCACTGCCGCGCTTGCAGGCGCTGCGCGGGTTTGGCGTGGCGGTGGCAACGCTGGCGTTCTTTGCCGCGCTGTTCGTGATGCCGCTGGCCGATGCGACCGCGCTGATCTTCACCAGCCCAATCCTGACCGGGCTGCTCTCCGCCCTGTTCCTGGGCGAGCCGGCGCGGCGGGAGACATGGCTGGCGACGCTGCTGGCGTTTGTGGGCGTGCTGATCGTGCTGCGGCCCAATGCGGTGGCGCTGGGCCCGGCGGCGCTGCTGCCGTTGCTCTCGGCGGCGGGGATGAGCCTGCTGATGATCGGCAACCGGGCCACCGCGGGCAGCGCCACGCCGCTGGCGCAGCAGTTTTACGTCGCCGCGATCGCCGCACCGCTGCTGGTGCTGGCCGCAGTGATCGGCCACGTGAGCGGACTGCGCGGCTTTGCCGTGGCGCTGCCGCCGGCAAGCGTGGTGCTGCGCTGTGCGATGGTGGCGGTGAGTGCCAGCACGGCGCACTGGCTGATCTATCGCGGGACGGTGCTGGCGGGGGCGGCCACGGTGGCGCCGATGACCTATGTGCAGATCGTGATGGCAAGCGCGCTGGGCTGGCTGGTGTTCAACCATCCGCCGAAGCCGCTGACGCTGCTGGGGGTGGCGGTGATCGCAGCGGCCGGCCTGCTGCTGTGGCGCACGGGCCGGATGCGCGAGGTGGCGGCGAGCGAATGAGCGATAGGGCAGAAGAGGCATGCTGGCTGTGCGCGCGGCCGCTGGGGAGCGTGCGCGAACGGCATCATCCGGTGCCGAAAAGCCAGGGCGGACGGGTGACCGTGGCGGTCCATCCGGTATGCCACCGGGCGATCCATTCGCACTTTACCACCGCCGAGTTGGGACGGCTGCCGGCCGACCCCGCGGCGCTAGCGACGGTGCCGGAAATGGCGCGGTTTCTGGGTAAGCCACCCGACTTTCACGTCCGCACCGCCAAGGCGCGCCGGCGGCGGTGAAGGCTTGCCGGGCGGCGTGGGGTGGGTATGACACGGCAAGTATGATCCGCCCCACATTGAGCTTTATCGCCGCCGTTCTGCTCGCCGGTCTCGGCGTGACTCCCGCTGCCAGCGAGCTGACCGCCCCGCTGCCGGGATGGCTGGCGGGGACTTGGGCGATGGAGGACGGCGCGCGCTGGGCGGACGAGATATGGACCAGCCCGCGCGGCGGGATGATGCTGGGGCTGGGCCGGGCGGGTTTTGGCCCCGATGTCGAAAGCTGGGAATCGAGCCGGATCGTGCGCCGGGCGGACGGCGTGGTCAGCCTGGTGGCGCAGCAAAAGGGCGGCGCGGCGCTCGATTATCCGCTGGTGGTGGCGGGCAGCGATTCGATGGAATTCGCCAACGCCGCGCATGAGCCGCAGCGCATCCGCTTTACCCGGCAGGGGCAGCTGCTGATGATCGAGACGTCGAAAATCGATGGCAGCGACGCGGTGCGGCGCAATTACCGGCCGGTGGAGACTGCGCCGAAGGATTGAGGGTTGTGTGGGGGTGAGGCTGCTGGCCCACCCCGCTGCGACTAGGTTCACCTGCGGCTCACCAAGTCTCGCGCCCCTCCCGTTTACGGGAGGGGATCACAGCCATTTTTCCTCCCCTCCCGGAGACGGGAGGGGTTGGGGGGTGGGATTCTTCTTTTTAGAGTCCTCTGCTAGGGAGGAACCCCTCCGACTTCAGTCGGATACTGGCTTCAGCCACAGACTCGGTGTGTAGCCTGTAACCTCGGGAAAAACGGAAGCCGCCGAAGGCGTGAAGCTTCCGTTTTTCCCGAGGTTACAGGCTATG
>CANGQZ010000094.1 GCA_947455865.1 Sphingomonadaceae bacterium | reverse complement strand
TCAGCGATAATCCCATCGTCGTGCTGTCGGCTGTGCCCGGTACATGACCGGCTCAAACTCACGCCGAAAATCACGGTAGCTCCGATCAGCTACACCACGCGTTGGGACATGATCGCGAATTGATCGAAATCAGCGCGGGCAGTTCGATCCGGCGCTAGATTGTGCCTCTACCTCACAAAGGAGTTACGCCGATGCGCTCCATCCTTGTTCATGCCGAAGATAGTCCGGCAGGCTCTGCCCGCGTCGAATCCGCGCTCTCGCTCGCCCGTGCGACCGACGGTCACGTCACCTTGCTCGTCGATACGCCGGTCAGCCGGTTCATCGCGGTCGATGCGATGGGCGGCGGCACGGTTGCAACCGAAGCCCTGAAGGAAGAACTCGCCAACGACGATCGCTATGCCGCTGCGATCGATGTCCGCATGGCACGACAGGATGTGCCGTGCGATGTCGTGCGGACAGAGGGCGAACCGATCGATGCTTTCAAGGACGCGGCGCGGCTTGTCGACGTCGTCGTGCTGGGGCGGCGCGATGCCTTGGCTGGCGATTTGCCGCTGGCGATTCGCGCGCCGGTGCTGGCCGTGAATGACGCTGCGGTGCTGACCTTCCCGCTGAGCCGCGTCGCGGTAGCATGGGACGGCAGCAGCGAGGCGGCATATGCGCTGCGCTGTGCGGTGCCGCTCCTTGCGAAGTGCGCCGAGGTGACGGTGCTGACGGTGGCCGATGCGCCCGAAGGCTATCCCGCCACCGATGCGGTTACCTACCTCTCCCGTCATGGGATCAAGGCGGAGCAGCACATGCTGCAGCGAATCGGTGCGATCGAGGAAACGCTGGCGCGCGAACTCGTGATGCTTGATTCGGAGCTACTGGTGATGGGCGCATTCAAGCACAGCCGACTGCGCGAGTTTTTGTTCGGCGGGGTAACGCGCTATTTCCTCGAGGATCCGGGCGGGCCGGCGCTGCTTCTGGCGCATTGAGCGGTGGTCGGTTGAATCTGCGCGCCGTGCCGTTATCGCTGGTGGCTCACACTGGTGTGGGAGTCGCAGCTCATGAGCGTTCGCCGTTTCGTTTTCAGCGCGCTGGTCGGGCTGGCCCTGCCGATTGCTATGCCGGCCGCGCAAGCAAATGCGCACGCGCCGGATTTCGCGCGGATCGTCGCCGATCCGCAGCGCAGCGATGCCGACCGCGCGCTCGATGAGGGCCGCAAGCCTGCCGAAGTGCTGGCCTTCAGCGGGATCGCGGCCGGGCAGACGGTGGCAGATTATGGCGCCGGCGGCGGGTACTATTCGGCCTTGCTCGCCAAGGCAGTCGGCCCCAAGGGCCGCGTGATCGCGCTGGCAATTCCGAAGTATTACAAGGCCGAAGGATGGGACAAGCTGCGCGCGGCGAATGCCAACATCGCGCTGGTGGTCTCTGACAACCTCGCGCTGGCCCCGCGCAGCGTCGATGCCATTTTCAGCCACCTAGAGTTCCATGACCTGTTCCTGCCCGGCCACGATGCCGCGTCGGTGCTGGCCAACTGGTTTTCTGCAATTCGGCCCGGTGGCCACGTGATTGTCGCCGACCATGTCGGGCTGGCCGGTGACACCAGCGCGATTGCCGATTCAGTTCACCGTATCAACCCTGCCGCAGCACGCGCGGCGTTGGCGGCGGCGGGCTTTGTCGAGGAGTCTTCCAGCGATGTGCTGCAACGCAGCGACGATGACCACACACTGATGGTGTTCGACCCGCAAATGCGCGGAAAGACAGACCGTTTCCTCCTGCGTTTCCGCCGTCCTTGAGCAAAAGGCAACCTGCGTTGCAAAAAACGCAAGCCTGCGAATGCTTTTTCGCACTTGCACAAATCATCGATTGAAGGCATTTAGATCCTGCCTTTCAGGCATCCTCTCCCAAAACTTCCAAAGGCCCGGTCGGCAACGACCGGGCCCTTTTTTCGCCCACGCAGTCAGTCCGGCGAAGGGTTTTGCGCGCCCGGAGCGTTTGCGGGCTGCCACCCCTTTGCAATCCGGGGGTGGCGTCCCTAGCTCTTGTCGGCACGGTCTGGCTTGGCATCGCGCCCGGCGTCAGCCCTCGGCGAGACGGAACGGAAACGATGGCACAAGCGAGCGCAAACGTGATTGAACGGACCGTGCGGCTGCAAGTGGCGGCGGCACGGCAGGAAGAAAGCGGTCACGGCATTGCCCGGCTGCCCAAGGCGGCGCTCGCCGAACTTGGGGTGGCCGAAGGCGACGTGATCGAGATCGAGGGCAAGCGCCTGACCGCTGCGCGTGCGCTCAATCCCTATCCCGAGGACGAAGGGCTGCAGGTGATCCGGCTCGACGGGCTGCAGCGTGCCAATGCCGATGTCGGCTCGGGCGAGCACGTCACCGTGCGCAAGGGCGAATCGCGCCCGGCTCAGCGGGTGGTGTTCGCTCCGGCCCAGAAGGACATGCGGCTGCAGGGCCCGGCGCAGGCGCTCAAGCGCAACTTCTTCGGGCGGCCGCTCCTCGCTGGCGATCTCGTCGCCACTGCCGGGCAGCAGCAAGTGCGCGACATGCCGCCGCAAATCGCGCGGATGTTCAACGCACCGGCTTTTGCCCTCACCCAGATCCGCCTGTCGGTGATTTCGACCACGCCCAAGGGTATCGTCCATATCGACGAGAACACCGAGGTCGAACTGCGCGCCGAGTTCGAGGAGCCGCGCACCGCGCGCGCCGATGTCAATTATGATGACGTTGGCGGTATGGGGGATACCTCCGCCAACTGCGCGAGATGGTCGAGCTGCCGCTACGCTATCCCGAACAGTTCACCCGGCTGGGGGTCGATCCGCCGCGCGGGGTGTTGCTGCATGGCCCGCCGGGCACCGGCAAGACCCGGCTCGCGCGCGCGGTTGCCAACGAAAGCGATGCTTCATTCTTCACCATCAACGGCCCGGAGATCATGGGTTCGGCCTATGGCGAAAGCGAGAAGGCGCTGCGCGAGGTGTTCGAGCAGGCGGCCAAGGCCTCACCTTCGATCGTGTTCATCGACGAGATCGATTCGATCGCGCCGAAGCGCGGCGAAGTTCACGGTGAGGCCGAGAAACGGCTGGTGGCGCAGCTTCTGACGCTGATGGACGGGCTGCAGGCGCGTTCCAACATCGTCGTCATCGCGGCCACCAACCGGCCCGATGCCATCGACGAGGCCCTGCGCCGGCCCGGCCGGTTCGACCGCGAAATCGTGATCGGCGTGCCCGACGAGAAGGGCCGGCGCGAAATTCTTGGCATCCACACCCGCGGAATGCCGCTGGCGCTGGGGGTCGACCTCGACGAACTGGCGCGCACCACTCACGGCTTCGTCGGTGCCGATCTGGCCGCGCTCGGGCGCGAGGCGGCGATCGAGGCGATGCGGCGGATCATGCCGCAGCTCGACCTTGAGGCGCAGACCATCCCGCAGGAGGTGCTCGACAGCCTTTCGGTCACGCGCGACGATTTTCTGGAGGCGCTGAAGCGCGTCCAGCCTTCGGCGATGCGCGAAGTGATGGTGCAGGTTCCCAACATCGGCTGGGGCGACGTGGGCGGGCTGGGCGAGGCGCAGGCGCGGCTGCAGGAGGGGGTCGAGCTGCCGCTCAAGAACCCCGACGCCTTCCACCGGCTGGGTATCCGCCCGGCCAAGGGTTTTCTGCTCTATGGCCCGCCGGGCACCGGCAAGACCCTGCTGGCCAAAGCGGTGGCGAAAGAGGCCGAGGCCAACTTCATCTCGATCAAGTCATCCGATCTACTGTCGAAGTGGTACGGCGAAAGCGAGCAGCAGATTTCGCGGCTATTCGCGCGCGCTCGCCAGGTCGCGCCCTGCGTGATCTTCATTGACGAGATCGACAGCCTGGTGCCCGCACGCGGGACCGGGGTGGGCGAACCGCAAGTGACCGCGCGGGTGGTCAACACCATTCTGGCCGAGATGGATGGGCTGGAGGAACTGCAGGCGGTGGTGGTCATCGGTGCGACCAATCGGCCGACGCTGGTCGATCCGGCGCTGCTTCGGCCTGGGCGGTTCGATGAGCTGGTCTATGTCGGCACTCCCGACAAGGCCGGGCGTGAGCATATCCTGGGCATCCACACCGCGAAGATGCCATTGGCAAGCGATGTCGACCTTGCTGCGATTGCCGCCGAGACCGAGCGGTTTACCGGCGCCGATCTTGAAGACGTGGTGCGCCGCGCCGGCCTGACGGCGATCCGCCGGATGGGCCGCGAGGTTGGCGCGGTCACCGCCGCCGATTTCGCCGCTGCATTGGAGGAATCGCGCGCCACGGTGACCGCGGAAATGGAGGAGGAGTACGGCAAGATGAAGGGTGAACTCAAACGCCGTGCGGCCGAACTCACTCCGATCGGCTTCCTCGCGCCGGGGATGGTTCAGCCCACGCGCGAGAAGAAGCACAACTGATGGTGCGCCCGCTTCGCGATTAAGCGGAGGGGGCGCAGACCGGTGCTGGCGGCGTTACGGCCGCCGGCATTTCCGTGCGGAGCCATTCGAGCACTTCCTCACGCATGGCGAGCCGCAAGGTGCCGAGATCCCCGGGGTCGGCGGCGCTCATCACCAGTTTGAGTTCGATCGCGTCGATCTTCGATTCGGATACCAGCAGCGCGCCGCTGCGCCGGTCCCACTCGGGCCGTACGGCCAGCATCGTTTCATAGGCCGCGCGGATCGGGGCAATCGCGGTGCCCGGCTGGACTGCAATTACCACCGAGCCAGTGATCCCGCCACCAACCCGGGTCCAGTTCTGGAAGCTTGTATCAAGGAACTTCGTGGTCGGCACGATGATCCGCCGCTCGTCCAACGTGCGCACCACTACATACGTCATCCGAATATCCTCGACCCGGCCGGCTTCGCCGTCGATCACCACATGATCGTCGATGCGGATCGGTTCGGTCAGTGCCATCTGGATGCCCGCGATCAGCGATTTCAAGGCGGGCTGCGCCGCAGCGCCCACCGCCAGCGCCGCCAGCCCGGCCGACGTGATCAGCGTGACCCCGATGGTCCGCACCCCGGGGATTGACAGCAGCATAAGCGCGATCGTCACGAACAGGATCACAAAGCGTAGCGAGCGGGATAGAATGGCGATGCGGGTGCGGCGGCTGCGCGCAGCCAGATCGTCCTCATAGAGCCGGGCACGGCTTTCGGCGACGATCGCATAAGCCTTGACCAGCCGCAGCGCGACCCAGCCGAGCAGGGCCGGAATCGCAAACCGGTCAACCGCGCTCCACATCCGAGCGAGTAGCGGCGAAGCTTCCCCGGCAAGTTCGATGGCGAGTGCGATCAGCGCCCAGCGCATCGGCCAGCGCAGCCGCGCGACGATGAGTTCATCGGATTCAAGGTGCGAGAGCCGGGCCAGCCGGACGAGCAACCGGAACATCACATAGTGGATCAGCAGGGCGATGCCGACTGCGACCGCGGCAGTGCTTGCCGCTGCGGGCAGTTCGGCGGCAATTCGGCCAAGATCGGAAAGACGGTCAGTCAACATGGCAGATCGCAGCAGTCCTGTTGTGTGGGGGGATCGGCGTCAAGCCTGCTCAGCCAAAGGAAATTCGATCCGCACGGATAGTCCCGCGGGATCGACGCTGCGCTCGATGGTCCCGCCAAGCTGGCGCGCCGACCCATCGATCAAGGCGCTCCCGAACCCGCGACGCCCTTCCTTGGCGGGTTGGGCCTCGGGGCGATCGCGGCGCTCGCGCCAGGCCAGACGCAGGATCCGGTCTTCGCAGGTCCAGTGGACCGCAATCTCCCCGCCGGGCGGCAGCCATGCCCCGTATTTGACCGCGTTGGTGGCGAGTTCGTGGAGAACCAAACCGAGCGGCACCACTTGGCGTTCGGGCAGATCGACGGGCGGCCCGGCAACGATGCTGCGGTTTTCTGCAGAGGCGTAGGGCTTGAGCGCGGTTTCGATCAGTTCGGCAAGGTTCGCGCTGCGCCGTACCGAATTGCCCTGAGTGACGTCGTGGGCGATGAGCAGGGCGTGGATCCGCGCGGCGATACGATCGACCGCCGGCTTGGCCTCGGGCGAATCGCGCCCCGACATCTTTACGATCGCCAGCACCACCGCGAACAGGTTCTTGACCCGGTGATTGAGTTCGCGCGCCAGCAGATCGGCGCGGTCGCGGGCCAGCGCCAGTTCCTGCGCCCCGGCGGCGCGGGCCTCGGCATCGGCGGCGTGGATCACCTGCAGCAGCCCTAGCCCGAGCGCGAGCACGATCAATATCAGCAGGCCGATCAGCGTCGGGATTATCCGCGCTTCCGAGGCGATCGCCTCATCGCGGGCCTGATTGAACGAACTAAGCTCGATGGCTTCAAGCGCTACGATCGCCCGCCGCAGCCGCTCCATCACGTCCTGCCCTTCGTCGGTCAGGATGCGGCGGCGCGCTTCGATCAGATTGCCTGATTCGATGGTGTGCACGGTATCGCCGAGCTCTGCGAACTTGGCGTCGTTCAAGCGCTCGATCTCGGCCAACAGCGCCGCTTGGTTCGGGCTTAGCGGTTCGCCCATCTGCGTCCGCAAGCGGGCGAGATTGCCGCGATACTGCTCATTTGCGGCGATGTATGGCGCTAGATAGCGGCGGTCGAGCGTGATGAAATAGCCGCGCTGACCGGTTTCGCCGTTGACGGCTGTGCGGCTGATATCGCGCAGCGCCAGTAGCACCTGATTGGTCCGCGTGGCTTGATCCCGTTGGCTGCGTTCGGCCGAGATTGTCTGCCACATCAGCGCCACTCCGCCGAGCAGCGCAGCAGCGACAAACCCGAGCAGAAGGAGTGTGGAGAGCCGTGGCCTGCGGCGCCAACGACTGCCGGGGCGCGGGTCGCCAGGCGGGTGGGGGCCGGTCATTACGCTGCGATACGCGGCTTGGGCGCGCGATAACACCCCCGTGACGCAGATAGCGGCTTCAGTGCGCGGCGCTCCAATCTGGCCCGGTGCCGATCTCGATCCCCAACGGAACGTCGAGCGCGACCGCCGGCAGCGCGGCTTCGGCCATCACCCGCTCGATCAACGGCGCGGTGGCAGCGACATCGCCTTCGGGCAGTTCGAACACCAGTTCATCGTGAACCTGCAGCAGCATTCGCACATGGCCGAGCCCGGCGGCCGTAAGCGCGGGCATCATCCGAACCATCGCGCGCTTGATGATATCGGCGCTGGTGCCCTGGATCGGGGCATTGATCGCGGCACGTTCCGAGCCGGCGCGTTCGTTGGGATTGCTCGCGTTGATCCGCGGGAACCACGTCTTGCGGCCGAACAGCGTCTCCGAATAGCCCTTCTCGCGCACGCTTTCGAGCGTGGTCAGGATGTAGCGCTGGATCCCGGGAAAACGCTCGAAATAGCGGTCGATCATTGCCTGCGCCTCGTCCGGCGTGACCCCCAGCCGCCCGGCGAGCCCCCAGCGCGAGATGCCGTAGAGTATGGCAAAGTTGATCGTCTTTGCCCGGCCGCGGGTGTCGCGATCGACCATCCCGAACATTTCCTGCGCGGTGCGGGCGTGAATGTCCTCGCCGGCCGCGAAGGCCTCTTTGAGGCTAGGCACATCGGCCATGTGCGCGGCAAGGCGCAGTTCGATCTGCGAATAGTCGGCGGCAAGCAGGACATTCCCCGGCTCGGCGACGAAGGCACCGCGGATCTGGCGGCCGAGCTCGGTGCGGATCGGGATGTTCTGGAGGTTAGGCTCAGTTGAGGAAAGCCGCCCGGTCTGCGCGCCGACGAGACTGTAACTGGTATGCACCCGGCCCGTTTCGGGGTTGATCGCCTCTTGCAGCGCGTCGGTGTAAGTCGACTTGAGCTTGCTCAGCTGGCGCCATTCGAGGACTTTGGTGGCGACGTCTGCCCCTTGCGCGGCAAGGCCTTCGAGGATTGTCTGATCGGTCGAATACTGGCCCGATTTGCCCTTGCGCCCGCCTTTGTAGCCGAGCTTGTCGAACAGGATATCGCCAAGCTGCTTGGGGCTGCCGATGGTGAAGGGTTGGCCGGCAAGGCCATGGATTTCGCTTTCGAGCGCGCCGATCGCGGTGGCAAATTCGCCCGACAGTCGCGCCAGATGCTCGCGGTCAACGCGGATTCCGTGGCGCTCCATCGCCGCGACAACCGAAATCAACGGACGATCGACTCGTTCGTAAATGCGGGTTCCCGCCTCGGTGACAAGGCGTGGGCGCAGCACGCGGTGTAGCCGCCAGGTCACGTCGGCATCTTCGGCGGCATACTGGGTGGCGCGATCCAGCGGGACTTCGCCGAAGGGAATCGCCTTTTTGCCTGCGCCGCAAATGTCTTTGAAGGTGAGCGTGGTGTGGCCGAGATGGCGCCGGGCCAGCTCGTCCATCCCGTGGCCGCCGCCGATGCCCTCTTCGCTGCGGCCGGCATCGAGATCAAAGCTGATCACCATCGTATCGTCGACCGGGCGCACCGCGATGCCGTGGCGGGCGAAAATGGTGATATCGTACTTGGCGTTCTGCCCGATCTTGAGCACAGCATCGCTTTCGAGCAGCGGTTTGAGCAGCGCGAGCGCCTGAGCCTTGTCGATCTGTTCGGGCCGTTCGGCGAACATGTCGCTGCCGCCGTGGCCAAGCGGGATGTAGCAGGCATCGTTCGGACCAAGTGCCAGGCTGACCCCGGCCAGCTCGGCGCGCATTGGATCGAGCGACGAGGTTTCGGTATCGAAGGCCAGCTTGCGCGCAGCGAAGGCACGGGTGATCCAGTGTTCGAGCCGATCACGGGTTTGCACGCATTCGTAAAGATTGCGATGGACCGGCGGCATTTCCGGCAGCTCCTGCCGGTTGCCGGACGGGGCGGCAGCCGCGCCCGGATTGACCGGCTTGACCGGCTTGACCGGATGGAGCTGCGAGTTCGGCCCTGACGCGCTCTGGCCGCCGTCGAGCCGCTTGAGCAGGCTGGTGAAGCCGTGCTCGGACAGGAACGCGGCGAGCGGCGGCTTCGGGATCTGGCCCAGCGCGAAATCGTCAAGGGCCACCGGCAGCGGGCAATCCTCTTTCAGCTGCACCAACTGGCGCGAGAGGCGGGCCATGTCGGCCTGTTCGATCAGGCTCTCGCGCAGCTTGCCCGGCTTCATGCCCGGCGCGGCGGCAAGCGCGGCTTCGAGGCTGCCGTGCTCCTGAATGAGTTTGGTCGCGGTCTTGGGTCCGATCCCGCGAATGCCGGGAACGTTGTCGACCGCATCGCCCATCAGCGCTAGCACATCGCCGACCAGTTCGGGTGGAACGCCGAACTTCTCGACCACTTCGGGAATGGCGATTCGCTGGTTCTTCATCGTATCGAGCATGTCGATCGAGCCGCCCCCCGGCTCGGCCGCATCGCCCGCAGCCCCTTCGGCGCTCTGGCCGACCAACTGCATCAGATCCTTGTCAGACGAGACGATCGTGACGTCCCAGCCGCGCCGGGCGGCGGCGCGGGCGTAAGAGGCGATGATATCGTCGGCCTCGAGATCGTCTTCCTCGATGCAGGCCAGGCTGAAGGCGCGGGTGGCATCGCGGATCAGCGGAAACTGCGGGACTAGATCCTCAGGCGGCGGCGGGCGGTTGGCCTTGTACTGATCGTAGAGCGCGTTGCGGAACGAGGTACCGGCCTTGTCGAGAATCACCGCGAGGTGAGTCGGCCCGTCGGCATCGTGCAGGTCTTGCGCCAGCTTCCACAGCATCGTGGTGTAGCCGTAGACCGCGCCGACCGGCACACCTTGCGGGTTGGTCAGCGGCGGGAGGCGGTGATAGGCGCGGAAAATGTAGGCAGAGCCATCGACCAGATAGAGATGCTGTTTGGCGTCCATCACGCTGTCCTAGCAGGGCGGATAGGCGTTTTGCCAGCGGCGATCGCCGCCCTGATTTGGCCCTGATCGGCCATGACCTTGCCACAATTGCCGATTATCCTCAGCACGTAATGGCGGAATACCGTCATGTGCGCTGCATTTTCGCGCCTGCGAGTCGAGTTGCGCTTGCAACCGGTCGCGCAACCGATTAATTGATGCTCCGAAGTCTACTGTCGCTGTAGGCTTTCTGCGCGGTTTCCGGGTGCTGTTCAGCATCGGGCCGGGCATGGTCCACTCGCTGATCAAGGATTATCATTCATGCGCAAGATCGTTCTCGCCACCGCCGCCGTCGCCGGCATTTTCGCTCTCTCGGCCTGCAAGGGCGAAGAAGCCGCTCCGGCTCCGACCGAGACCGCAACCTCGGAAGCCGCTCCGATGGACACCGGTATGGCTTCTGAAGCCGCTCCGACCGAAGCAGCGTCGAGCGAAGCGCCGAAGATGTAATCTTCGCCTTCATTGGCTTTTGGAAAGGCGCGCGAGCTCGGCTCGCGCGCCTTTCTTTTTTGCCAACGGGCCGGGGCTGCGGCGCGTCCCGGAACCGGCGCGGGCGTGGGGCATTGAGCGAACAATGAGCAACCGTCTGCCCAAAGGAATTGCCAATGCTGCGCCGCACCCGCCTCCTCATGCTCGCCGGCGCC
>CANGQZ010000093.1 GCA_947455865.1 Sphingomonadaceae bacterium | reverse complement strand
GCGGCATCGAATTCCACCCCGTCACCCGCGCCGTTGAGCCGCAGCACCCCGGTCAGCCGCGCCGGCGCGGCGGCGGCCAAATCGGGGCGGGCGAGGGTGACGACGAGGAGATCGCCCTGACGGCGAAACTCCTGCGGGGCGGCGTAAGCGACGGCCTTGTCGGTGGCCGGGAACACGTGCGGCCCATGTAGCGGCATGGCGCGGGGCAGCGGAATGCCGAGGCGGATGATTTTGCCGGCAATCTCGAACCGGGCCGGCGCGCCAAGCGGGGCGGGCAGCCGTGCGCGCCAGCCATCGAAACGCGGATCGGGCGGGGTCTGGCTGCCGGGCGGGCCGACGGTGATCTCGGCGGTGAGATCGGCCCGCTCTGGCACGCAGATCTGATCGGTGCAGGCGAGCCATTCGGCATGGAGGCGCACCGGCAGGCGGGCACCCGGGACGGCGCCGGCAGGCAGCGTCAGCGGGACCAGCACCGCATAGGCGTCCTCGTAAACGTGGTTCATCAATCCGGCGATGACCAGCGTGTGCGGCACCGGATAGCGCGGCGTGCCGGCGGTGGAACCGGTGGGCAGCGTCCATTCCAGCGTCATCCCGAAGCCGGCGTCGCCGGGGTTGAGCCAGTAACCGTGCCAGCCCGGCGCCGGCCGCATGGTGATGGCGAGCGTGACGGTGCCACCCGGCGCGGCCGGGCCTTCGGCGACCAGCTGGGCAGCAATATGGGTAGGGGCGGCGAGCGCCGGGCTGGCCACCAGTACGGCGAGCGCGGCAAGTGCCTGCAATATCAGCGCAACGATGGCGTGGCAGCGCGGCATTTGCAGGGTTCGGCTCCGTCTATCGGGGCTTGCACGGAGCGGTGCGCCCCGGCATCCCGATCCCTGCCGCGTTGGCGGCGTCAGTTCAAGGAATCATCATGCGCCGCCGCGCCGCCATTGCCGTCCTTGCCCCTTTTGCCATCGCCGTGCTGACGCTGGCGGGCTGCGCTTCGGCCCCCGCCCCGGTTGTGGTTGCCCCGCCGCCGCCGCCCGCGCCGCCGCCGATCCCGACCGCGCCGCCGCGGCTGGTGGTGGCGATCTCGGTCGATCAGTTCGGGGCCGATCTGTTCGCGCAGTATCGCCAGCGCTTTGCCGGGGGGATGGCACGGCTGACCAGCGGCGCGGTGTTTGCCAGCGCATTCCAGAGCCACGCCGCGACCGAGACTTGCCCCGGCCATTCGACCCTGCTCACCGGCGTGCACCCGGCGCGCAGCGGGATCATCGCCAACAGCTGGTTCGATACGTTGCTCAGCCGGGCAGGCAAAAAGGTCTATTGCGCCGAAGACGAGAGCGATCCTGCCAGCACATCGAACGATCCGGTGGTTTCGGCGGTGCACCTCAAGGTGCCGACGCTGGGCGAATGGCTGAAGCGCGCCGATCCGGCCAGCCGCAATGTCGCGGTTTCGGCCAAGGACCGCAGCGCGGTGATGATGGGCGGCCATGCGATCGATCAGGCCTACTGGTATAAGGGCGGCCAGTTCGTGACGTTCCGCGGGCGGACGCCCGGTCTGGCGGCGGCGGCGGCGAATGTGGCGCTGGAAGACCGGCGGGCCAAAGGCGCGCTGGGGATGGCGGCGCCGGAATGGTGCGCGGCGCGGGTCGGCGATTTCGACATGGGCCGGGCCGGCGTGATCGGCGCGGGGCGGTTTGCGCTGGCGCCGGGCCAGAGCGATGCCTTGCGCGCCTCGCCGCGGATGGATGCGGCGACGCTCGATCTGGCGGCAGGGCTGGTCGACGAGCTGCGGCTGGGCCGGGGGGCGGCGCCGGATGTGCTGTCGATCGGGCTTTCGGCGACCGACTACATCGGCCACGCCTATGGCAATCAGGGGCTGGAGATGTGCATCCAGATGGCCGAGCTGGACCGGGCGCTGGGCGTGTTCTTCGCCAAGCTTGATGGGGCGGGGATCGACTATGTCGTAATGCTCACCGCCGATCACGGCGGGCTCGACGCGCCCGAGCGGCTGGGCGAGCAGGCGCTGCCGCAGGCGGTGCGGGTCGATCCGGCGCTGACCCCGGCGGCGCTCGACCGGGCGATCAAGGCGCAGCTCGGCCTGCCCGCCGATCCTCAGGTGGTGTTCGGCGATGGTCCGTTCGGCGATTTCTATGTGAACAAGGCGCTGCCGGCAGACGTGCGCGCCAAAGCCATCGCCGCGCTCGCCTTCCGGCTTGGCCACCATGCGCAAGTCGCCGCCGCGTTCACTGCGAGCGATCTGGCCAAGGCCCCGCTCCCCGCTGGCAGCCCGCAGGACTGGACCCTGCGCGACCGCGCGCGGGCGAGCTTCGATCCCGCCCGCTCGGGCGATGTGGTGGCCCTGCTGGATCGGGCGGTGGTGCCGATCCCCGAACCGGGGCCGGGCTTCGTCGCCACCCACGGCAGCGCGTGGGACTATGATCGGCGGGTGCCGCTGCTGTTCTGGCGCAAGGGTCTGCCCGGGTTCGAACAGCCCGCGCCGGTGGAGGCGGTGGATATCGCACCGACGCTGGCCGCGGTGCTGGGGCTGGCGGTGCCCGAAGGCAGCTTCGATGGACGCTGCCTCGATCTCGATGGCGGGCGCGGCAACACCTGCGATGTGCGGCGGTAGGACCTAAGGGGGGGTTGGCCAAGCCCACGCGGTTGGGCTAGGACCGCGTCCATGAGCGAAGAACGCGATCTGGTAATCCTTGGCGGCGGGCTTGTCGGCATGACGCTCGCTCTGGCGGCGGCGAAGGCCGGGATCAGCAGCCATGTGGTCGACAAGGCCGATCCGGCGGAACTGACCGCGGCAGGGGCCGATGGCCGGGCCTCGGCGATTTCCACCGCCAGCTGGAACCTGTTCCGCAACATCGGCCTTGCCGAAACGCTGGAACCGCTCGGCTGCCCGATCGAGGCGATTGCCGTTACCGATCAGCTGAAGCCCGGCCGGATCGATTTCCGCCCGAAGCCGGAGGAAGGCTCGCTGGGGCGGATGTTCGCCAACCGCGATCTGCGGCTTGCCCTGTTCGCGGCCGCGCGGGCCGAGCCGGCGATTGCCTGGCACACGCGGCGCGAGCCGGTGGCGCGCGAGCGCGGCGCGCACCGGGTCTCGGTCACGCTCTACAATGGGCAGGAACTGACCGGCCGGCTGATGGTCGCCGCCGAAGGCCGCCGCTCGCCTACGCGGGACGAAGCCGGGTTCGGCCTCGCCAAGTGGGACTATCGCCACCGCGCGATGGTCACCGGCCTGTGGCACGAACGCAGCCACGAAAACGTCGCGTGGGAGATCTTCTACCCCGCCGGTCCGCTCGCTCTGCTGCCCTTGCTCGATGAGGGTGCCCGTCACCGCTCGGCGCTGGTGTGGACCGTGGCCGAGCGCGATGCGGCTGGGTGGACCGGAATGTCGGACCGGGCGTTCACCGCCGAAGTGCAGGCGCGCGTCGGCGCGATCCTCGGTACGGTCGAACTGTCGGCCCCGCGCATGGCCTATCCGCTCACTTTCCATCACGCCGGACGCATCGTCGATGATCGCCTCGCGCTGATCGGCGATGCCGCGCACGGGATGCACCCGATCGCCGGGCAGGGGCTCAACCTCGGCCTGCGTGATGTCGGCGTGCTGATCGAGGTGCTGGGCGAGGGGCTGCGGCTCGGGCTCGATCCCGGCGATGCGCAGCTGCTGGCGCGCTATGAGCGCTGGCGCAGCGTTGATGCGCTGAGCGTCATGGCCGCGACCGACAGCATCACCCGCCTGTTCGGCATCCCGGGCAAGCTCCCCTCGCTCGTCCGCCGCGCCGGCATGGCCGGCGTCCAGCGCCTCCCCGCGCTCAAACGCTGGTTCATGGACGAGGCGCGCGGGATGAGCGGAAAGCTGCCGGCGCTGCTGCAGGGGTAGTTTCCGGCCGTTAGCCGGTTCGCTTAAACCGAGCTCCCGCTCGCTTCCGGCGTTGGCGTGATCGGCGTCGGCTGTTCAACCTTGCTGCCGCCGCTGTCTTTGAGCCCGTGGGTATCGAGCAATGCTGCGGTTTCGAGCAGATCAAGCGCGCGGCGGGCGGTTTCATAGCCGCGCGCGGCGGTCATCCAGTCGGTCGCGGCGGCGGCGCCGGGCAGCCGGCGGACTTCGTTGATCGCGTCTTCGGTCTTGCCCGCTTCCAGCAGCACCCGGGCGCGACCCAGGATCACTTGCGGCGCGGGGGTGGGGGCCGAATCGCGGCGGATCACGAACAGGCTGGCCAGCTCGCGCTCAAACCGGGTCCATGCGCTGTCGCTCGGCGGGGCGGCGGTGAGCTTGGGGGCGAGGGTATCGAGCCCGGCGAGCAGTTGATCGAGCGTCACGGGTGAGCGGGCGGCATCAATCACCGTCGCCACCGCGTTGGGTTGGGCATCGCCGAAACGCAGCCGCAGCTGGTCTTCGAGGAAACCCAGCGGTGCGCCGCGATCTAGCGCGCGGCGCGCTGCGAAGGCGATCAGCAGGGCCTCGGCCCGGGCAGCGTTGCCCGAGGCGGCATCGGCGTGAACATCAACCGAATCGAGCCGCGCCTCAAGCGCGGCCATCCGGGCATCGAGCACATCCTGCCGGGCAAGCGCCTCGGCCGAAGGTGCGGCGGCGGCGGCTTGGCTGGCGGCGGGGCTGGCAGCGCCGGACGATGTGGCGACCGAAACTTTCGCCACCGGATCGAGCGGGAGCACCCCGCTCCAGAACAGGGTGCCGACGCCGGCCGCGCCCAGCACAAAGGCAAGCAGCACCCCGGCGACCAGCGCACGGCCGCCGCCGCGGCGCGGTGCCGTCAGCTGGGGCGGGGGGTTCTGGGCAAAGAACTCGTCGGGCATCGCTCTCGTCGTCCTCAATCGTGCGCCAAGGTGTGGCATAACTCGTGCGCCGCCGCCAGCAGCGCCGATTCATCGGGCTGAGGCGCGGTGCGGACCGCGCGCCAGCCGCTGCCGGCGGCGGCCGAGACGCGCGGACCGATGGTGGCCAGCGCGATCGCCGCGCGGGAGAGGCCGAGCCTGTCCACCTCGGCCGCGAAGTGTTGCGCAGCAGCGGCGGAGTGGAGCAGCACCACCGCCGGGCCGGCCAGCGCCGCCGCCAGTGCGGGCGGGATGGGCTGCGGCTGGCTGGCGTAGACCACCCGTTCGATCAGTTCGACCCCGGCGGGCGGGGCGAGCGCGACTCGCTCCTCGCCCGCCAGGCGCAGCACGCGGGTGCCGGGGGGAATTGCTGCGAGCACGGCTTGCAGCCCGCCGCGACCGGTGGCGGCGACGGTGAAGCCAGCTGCGCGTGATGCCTCGGCAGTTACCGCGCCGACGGCGTGGACCGGGAGGGTGCGGAGGGCGGTGAGCTGTGCCCCGCCGTGGCGGAAGACATTGGCGCTACCGACGAGCAGCACATCGAACCCCGCCGGATCTGGCGCATCCCACGCCAGCGGCGCAACGGCGAACAGCGGGAAACCCTCAGCGGGGATGCCGCTTTCGCGCAAGCTGGCGACGCTCGCGGCCGCGCCGGGTTCGGGGCGGATCACCAGCGCCGGGATCATGGCCCGGCGAAATGGACCCGGATCGCGGGAACGGCGCGGGCGAGGAGATCGGCGGCGAGCCGGGCCGGGCCGGCGGCATCGTCTGCGGCGAAGCGCAGCGTGCCTTCGATCCGTTCTGCCCCGTCCGGGCTGAACAGCGCTGCGCGCAGCACCAGATCGGCATCCTCGGCGCGGGTCAGCACCGCGATCGGGCTGTGGCAATTGCCGCCGAGCGCGGCGAGCAGCGCACGTTCGGCCATGACGGCGGCGCGGGTGGGAGCGTGATCGATCGCGGCGAGCAGCGCCCGGGTTTCGGCGTCACCCGTGCGGCATTCGATCGCGATGGCGCCCTGCGCCGGAGCGGGGAGCCACACATCGGCGGCGAGCGGGTGGCCGGTGCCGCTCTGGCCGAGCCGTTCGAGCCCGGCGGCGGCGAGCAGGGTGGCGTCAGCCTCACCCGCGGCCAGCTTGGCCAGGCGGGTGGCGACGTTGCCGCGAAACGGCACCACGCTGCAATCGGGGCGGGCGTGAAGCAGCTGCGCGGCGCGGCGTGGGGCGCTGGTGCCGATGCGCGCCCCTTGCGGCAGCGCCTGAATCGAAGCCGCGCCGACCAGCACATCGCGCACATCGGCGCGCGGCAGCATGGCGGCGAAGGCGATTCCTTCCGGGCGGATCGTTTCCACATCCTTGGCCGAATGGACCGCGAAATCGATCTCGCCGGAAAGCAGCCAGGCATCGAGTTCCTTGGTCCACAGCGCCTTGCCGCCGATTTCGGCGAGGGGACGGTCCTGAATCCGGTCTCCGCTTGCGGTTACAGGTACCAGTTCGACGCTCGTTTCGCTCCAGCCATGCGCGGCGCAGAGCCGCGTGCGGGTCTCTTCGGCCTGAGCGAGGGCGAGCGGAGAGCGGCGAGTGCCCAGTTTGAGCGTGCGGGACAAGGCGGTGCCGGAAGATGCGCTGGTCATGGCGGCTTGTGCTAGGCGGCTTTGTCAGTAAGTGGAAGCGGGGATGAGGCTGGTCCTGGGAATTGAATCGTCCTGCGACGAAACCGCCGCGGCGCTGGTGACCGATGGTCGCCGGATCGTCGCGCAGCGGATTGCCTCGCAGGATGACGCGCACCGCCCTTATGGCGGGGTGGTTCCGGAGATCGCCGCGCGCGCCCATGCCGAGCGGCTGGCCCCACTGATCGCCGCGACGCTGGCCGATGCCGGGGTGACATTGGCCGATGTCGACGCCGTTGCCGCCACCGCCGGGCCGGGCTTAATCGGTGGGGTGATGGTCGGCCTTGTCACCGCCAAGGCACTGGCGATGGCGGGGGACAAGCCGCTGCTGGCGATCAATCATCTGGAGGGCCATGCGCTCTCGCCGCGCCTGGCCGATCCGGGGCTGGGGTTCCCTTATCTGCTGCTGCTCGCTTCGGGCGGGCATTGCCAGCTGCTGCTGGTGGCGGGCGTAGGCCAATACCGCCGGCTGGCGACGACCATCGATGATGCGCTGGGCGAGGCGTTCGACAAGACCGCGAAAGTGTTGGGCCTTGGCTTTCCCGGTGGTCCGGCGGTGGAGCGGATTGCCCTGACCGGCGATCCGGCGCGAGTGCCGCTGCCGCGGCCCTTGCTGGGGAGCGCGGAGCCGCATTTCTCGTTCGCCGGACTGAAGAGCGCGGTGCTGCGGGCCAAGCATGCCGGGATTTACGCCGATGCCGATATCGCCGCGGCGTTTCAACAGGCGGCGATCGACTGCGTGGTCGATCGCACCGCGCGGGCGCTGAACGAGGCCGGGGTGGTGTCCGCGCTGGTGGCGGCGGGCGGCGTGGCGGCGAACGCGGCAGTCCGTGCGGCGCTTGAGGCCTTGGCTGCGCGGCATGGCTTGCCCTTTGTCGCCCCGCCGCTGGCGCTGTGCACCGATAACGCCGCGATGATCGCCTGGGCCGGGATCGAACGGATGGAACTGTCTGGCTGGGCCGCCTCGGACCCGCTGGATTTTGCGGCGCGGCCGCGCTGGCCGCTCGATCCCGAAGCCGCTCCGGCGCGCGGCGCGGGGGTAAAGGCGTGATTGGCGTGATCGGCGCGGGGGCGTGGGGCACCGCGCTGGCGCAAGTGCTCGCCAGCGATGGCAGCGCGGTGCTGCTGTGGGCGCGCGAGCCCGAAGTGGCGGACGAGATCAACCGGGCGCAGGCCAACAGCGCCTTTCTGCCCGGAGCCAGCCTTGCGCCGGGCATCCGTGCGACGACCGATCTGGCCGAGCTGGCGGAACTGCCGGTGCTGCTGGTGGTGGTTCCGGCGCAGTACCTGGCCGCCGTGCTGGCGGGGCTGCCCGATGGCCCGCGCGATCTGGTGCTCTGCGCCAAGGGGATCGAGGCCGGGAGCGGGCGGCTGATGGCCGAGATTGCCGCCGCCGCCGCGCCGGGCGCGACCGTGGCGGTGCTATCCGGCCCGACTTTCGCGCACGAGGTGGCCGCCGGGTTGCCGACGGCAGTGACGCTGGCCTGTGCGGGCGGCGAGGCGCAATGGGCGCGGCTGGCGCCGCTCATCGCGCGGCAGGCGCTGCGGCCCTATTATTCGGACGACGTGATCGGCGCGGAGATCGGCGGCGCGGTCAAGAACGTGCTCGCCATTGCCTGCGGGGTGGTCGAAGGGCTGGGGCTGGGCCAGAACGCCCGTGCGGCGCTTATCGCGCGCGGCTATGCCGAGATGCTGCGCTTCGGCGAGGCACGCGGGGCGCGGGCGGAGACGCTGGCCGGGCTGTGCGGGCTGGGCGATCTGGTGCTGACCTGCTCGTCGAATTCGAGCCGCAACTTCGCGCTCGGCCGGGCGCTGGGCGAAGGGCGCAGCGCCGCGGAGGCGCTTGCCGGCAAAGCCAGCGTTGCCGAAGGCGCGGCGACCGCGCCGATCCTGGCCGACCTTGCCCGCCGCAGCGGGGTGGCGATGCCGATCGTCGATACGGTCAGCCGCTTGCTCGCGGGGGACATTCCGGCGCGCGCGGCGGTGGCCGAGTTGCTCGCCCGGCCGCTGCGCGCCGAACAGGGCGCGGCGGCATGACTGCGGCGGCGGGCGAGGCGGCGCAGGAGCGCGACATCGCCGCGCTGGCCAGAGGCGGGCGCACCAATTTCTTCGGGTTTTTGCTGCGCCTGCTGGCGCGAATCCCGTTCCTGTTCATCGCCAGCCGGCTTTACGGCGCCAGCGCGCTGGGGCGGTTCGCTTCGGCGCTGGTGATGGTCGAGTTCGCCGGGATGATCGCAACGCTGGGGCAGAAACGCGGGCTGGCCCAGCGGCTGGCGGCGGGCGACGAACACCCGGCCAACGCGGTGGCCGATGCGTTTTTGCTGGGCACGCTGATTGCGCTCAGCGCCAGCGCGCTGATTTATGCCTTCCCCGCATCGATGTATCCCAAATGCAATTTCGGCCTTTCGGACCATCTGCTGGTGCTGGCGGTATGGCCGCTGGCGCTGGGCGATCTGGCGCTGGCAGCGCTGGCTTACCGGTTTGACGTGGCGACGACAGTGCGGGCGCGAGCGGTTGTCGAGCCGTGGGTGCTCTCGATCGCAGCCGGAGCGCTGTTCTTCATCGCCGTGCCCGATGACTGGTGGCTGGCGGCACTGCTCCATCCGGGGGCGGGGCTGCCGATTGCCTATGTCCTGTCGACCTACGCGGCGACCGGGGTGGCTCTGGTGGCCCTGTACCGCGCTTACGGGATGCCGAAGCGCTGGCGGCTCAATCCGCTGCGGCTGCATGGGCTGGCCATGGCCAACCTGCCGCTGGCGCTGGCCGATGCGGTCGAGTGGGGGACGCGCAAGCTCGATGTGTTCGTGCTGCGCTTCTTCGTGGGCGAGGCGCCGCTGGGGATCTACTACTTCGCGCAGCAGTTCGCCTCGCTGCCGCAAAAGCTCAAGACCAGCTTCGAGCCGGTGCTCGGTCCGGTGATCACCCGCAACGTGCGCGAGCGCAATTATGGCGCGATAGCGCGGCAGGTGTGCCAGGTGGGGTTCTGGATCACCGCGGCACAGGCGGGAATCGCGCTGGCGCTGGCCATTCCCGGTGCCGGGCTGATGGGGCTGGGCGGGCCGGACTTCGTGATCGGCACCGCCTCGCTGATGTTCCTGCTGGCGGCCGAGGTGGTGGCGGCCACCGCGGTGGTGAGCGAGGCGGCGCTGGTCTACCTCGCGCGGTACCGCAATCTCGTCGTCTCGCTGTTCACAATTGTCTTGCAGGCCATCCTGACCATCGGTGGGATCCGGCTGGTCACTCTGCTGGGTCTGGGCGCGCGGTGGCAGATCGCCGCCGCGGCGGCGGCGTTGATGGTGACGCTGGCGAGTGCCTCGCTGCTCAAGTCGGTACTGCTTGCGCGGCTGCTGGGCGAACGGATCAACAACTGGCGCTGGTCGCTCGCGTGGGCGGCGATCCCGGCGGTGGCGGTCGGGCTGGTGGCGAAGTTCACCTTGCCTGAATGGGCCGAGATCTTGCTGGGCATGCCGGCGATCCTGGCGGTCTATGTCTGGATTATCTGGCACAAGGGCTTCGGGCCCGAAGACCGCATGCTGTTCCGCAAGACATTGCCCGAACCGGCGCCATAACCGCTCGCCGCGCGGGCGTTGTCCCTGCGCCGCTTGGCGGCTATCGCGCTGCGGTATGAACCGTTCCGCGCTCTATCACTTCTTTGCCGGCACGATCGTCGCGGCCCTGCTCGGCGCGGCCAGCACGGTTGCACACGGGCCGCAGTTCATCGCCCGGCTCGATGCCGAGGCTCGCGCCGCGCTTGATGCGGCGGGGGCTCGCGCGGTCGAAGCCCGGTTCGTGACTGGTGCAGGCTGGCTCACCCGCCATCCACAACTGCGCGGGCCGGCTGGTCTTGATCCGGCGGTGCGGGGACGCGCGGCGCAGGCGGTGGCCGCGGTGCCGGGCGTGGGCGGGGTCAGCTGGGCCGGCCGCGCCGGCAGTGCGGCGGCCCAGGCGGCGGTCGGAGAGGGTCAACCGGGGGTGCTACACTGTCAGGACGACGTCGAGGCGATCCT
>CANGQZ010000092.1 GCA_947455865.1 Sphingomonadaceae bacterium | reverse complement strand
GGCGGGATCGGCACCGTTGACCGATTTGGCAAACTCCGGGCTGAACGCGCCGTGGACGGTCGAAACGTTGACCCCCACCTTCTCGAATACTTTGCCCTTCATCAGCCCCTGCACGCCGCCGCCGGTCTCGGCATTGTCTTCGCCGGCCACGGTGTTGCGGTCCCACGGGGTGTAGCCAAAGCTGGCATCGCTTCCCGCCTCGCGCTCGATAGCCTCGAACGCGGCGCAGATCTGGTCGCGCAGGCTTTCGAACCACGCACGGGCGCGGACGGTATAGGGATTCCAGTCAGTCACGGCAGGCTCCTCGTCTTATCGCCAGACACTTGCCACCCGCCGCGGGATCGGGCAAGCGGGGGCCATGGTTCCCCTTTCGTTCGCCGGCCACGAATGGCGCCTCACTGCGGGCAACGCGCTCTACTGGCCGCAGGAGGACGCGCTGCTGGTGGCCGATCTCCATCTGGAAAAAGCCAGCTTCTTTGCCAGCCACGGTCAGCTGCTCCCGCCTTATGACAGCCGCGAAACGCTGGGCCGGCTGGCGCTGGCGCTGCGCGAAACCGGGGCGCGGCGGGTCTTTTGCCTGGGGGACAGTTTCCACGATGCCGCCGGCCCGGCGCGGCTCGAACCCCACGCCGCCGGGATGCTCGCCGCGCTCACCCGCGTGGCGGAATGGGTGTGGATCACCGGCAACCACGATGCCGATGCCGCCGCCCCGCACGGCACCGTGCTCGGCGAGCTCGCGGTCGGCGGCGTCACCCTGCGCCACGAAGCGCGCAGCGGCGAAACCGCGCCCGAACTCTCCGGCCACTTCCACCCCAAGCTGCGCCTCACTGTCCGCGGCCGCGCCATCGCCCGCCCCTGCGCGGTGCGCAGCGAAACCCGGATGATCCTCCCGGCGTTTGGCTCCCTAACCGGCGGGCTCAACGCGAAGGACCCGGCGATTCTGGGCGCCCTGCAACCGGCCCGCGCGATTGACGCCGTGCTCCCGGCAGGGGGGAAGCTGGTGCAATATCCGCTGTGGCGGGCTGGTTAAACCGACCCCGCCGCTTCCAACCGCTCCAACGCCCCCTCCCGCCCGATCAACGGCAACAATGCCGCCATATCCGGCCCATGCTCGCGCCCGGTCAGCGCCAGGCGCAGCGGCTGGAACAGCCCCTTGCCCTTGCGCCCGCTGCTCTCTTGCAGCGAACTAGTCAGCCGCGCCCACACGTCCTCACCCCACGCCAGCTCCGCCAGCACCGCCGCCGCCTGCGCAACATAGGCCGCATCGTCCTCGGCGAACTCCGGCAGAGCGACCGGCCCGGTCACCACCTGCCACCATTCGCCCGCCTCGCTCACCCGGCTTAGGTTCGGCCGGATCACTTCCCACGCCGATGCGCCCATCCCGTCCGGCAGCTGCGCCGCCACCCGCTCGAACGGCAGCTGGTGAACGATCTGGGCGTTCAGCCGCGTCAGTTCCGCCTCATCGAACCGTGCCGGCGCCCGGCCAAAGGATGCAAGATCGAACGAGGTGATGATCTCGCCCCGCGCCGCAATCGGCTCGACCGGCTGCGAAGTGCCCAGCCGCGCCAGCAGCGCCACCAGCGCCTCGGGCTCGATCCCCGCCTCGCGCAGTTCCGCCATGCCGAGCGAGCCGAGCCGCTTGGAAAGCTTGCCCTCGCTCCCCACCAGCAGCGCCTCGTGCGCAAAGGCGGGCACCGCTGCGCCCAGCGCCGCGAACATCTGCACTTGCGTGGCGGTGTTCGAAACGTGGTCCTCGCCGCGCAGCACGTCGGTCACGCCCATCGCGATGTCGTCGATCACCGAGGGCAGCATATAGAGCCACGAGCCGTCCGCGCGGCGCAACACCGGATCGCTCATCGCCGCGGCATCGAACCGCTGCGGCCCGCGGACGCCGTCATCCCACGCGATCGGCTGGTCATGGTCGAGCAGAAAGCGCCAGTGCGGCAATTCCCCCGCCGCCGCCTTCGCCGCATGGTCCGCCTCGCCCAGCGCCAGCGCAGCGCGGTCATAAACCGGCGGCAGCCCGCGCCCGAGCCGGACCTTGCGCTTCAGCTCCAGCTCCTGCGCCGTCTCGTAACAGCGATAGACCCGCCCCGCTGCCACCAGCCGCGCAAACTCGCGCTCATACAGATCGAACCGCGCCGATTGCCGCTCTTCCCCGTCGGCCGCCAGCCCCAGCCACGCCAGATCCGCCCGGATCGCGGCGACGTATTCCTCACGGCTGCGCGCGGCGTCGGTATCATCGATCCGCAGCAGGAACCGCCCGCCGGCCTTGCGCGCCAGCAGCCAGTTGTGCAGCGCGGTCCGGATATTGCCGACGTGGAGCAGCCCCGTCGGCGACGGGGCAAAGCGGGTGGTGGTGGCCATCGTCAGGCCGATCGAAACGCGTGGGTGATCGGATAGCGCCGGTCGCGGCCGAAGTTGCGGCTACCCAGCTTCACCCCCGGCGGGGCCTGCCGGCGCTTGTATTCGGCCAGATGGAGCAGCCGCTCGATCCGCACTACGGTATCGTGATCGAACCCGTCGTCCACCAGCTGCGCCACGCTTTTCTCGTGCTCGACCAGCCCCAGCAGGATCGGATCGAGCACTTCGTACGGCGGCAGCGAATCGGAATCCTTCTGGTCCTCGCGCAGCTCGGCCGTGGGCGGCTTGACGATGATGTTCTCGGGGATCACCGGACCTTCGGGGCCCAGCCCGATCTTCGGCCGGTGCAGGTTGCGCCAGCGCGAGATCGCGAACACGGTCATCTTGTAGGCGTCTTTCAGCGGGTTATAGCCGCCCGCCATGTCGCCATAGATCGTGGCGTAGCCCACGCTCATCTCGCTCTTGTTGCCGGTGGTCAGCAGCATCGGGCCGAACTTGTTGGAAAGCGCCATCAGCGTCACCCCGCGGATGCGCGATTGCAGGTTCTCCTCCGCCAAGTCCGGCGCCCGCCCGGCGAACACCGGCCCCAGCATCTCGCTGAACGCGCCCACCGCCGGCAGGATCGGGATCGTGTCATAGCGGCAGCCGAGCAGCCGCGCGCACTCGGTCGCGTCGGTCAGGCTTTCGGTGCTGGTGAAACGGCTCGGCAGCATCACGCACCACACCCGCTCCGGCCCCAGCGCGTCGACCGCGATCGCCGCGCAGATCGCGCTGTCGATCCCGCCCGACAAGCCCAGCACCACGCCCGGAAAGCGGTTGCGGTCGACATAGTCGCGCAGCGCCAGCGTCATCGCGCAGTAAACGTCCTCGGGCCGCCCGGCGAGTTCGGCCATCTCGCCGCGATCACAGCGCCAGCCTTGCGCGGTACGGGTCCAGCGGGTCTGGACGACCTGCTCCTCCCAGTCGCACATTTGCACCGCCAGCGTGCCATCGCCGTTGATCACGAAGCTGGCCCCGTCGAACACCAGCTCGTCCTGCCCGCCCACCCGGTTGAGATAGGCCAGCGGCAGCTTGGTATCGACCGCGCGCAGCTTGGCCACGCCGTCGATCCGCAGGCTGTCCTTGTCGATCTCGTATGGGCTGCCGTTGATGCAGATCAGCAGTTCAGCGCCGAAGTCCGCCAGATGCCGGCAGACGTCCGGGTGCCAGATGTCTTCGCAGATCGGCACCCCGATCATCACCCCGCGAAACACGATCGGTTCGGGCAGCGGGCCGGGCTGGAACAATCGCACCTCGTCGAAGGTGCCGTAATTGGGCAGCTCGTGCTTGAAGCGGACTGCGGCGATCTTGCCCTGATCGAGCAGCGCCACCCCGTTGTGCAGCGCCCCGTCGCGCACGAACACGCTGCCCACCAGCATCGCCGGGCCATCGCCGGCGGTCGCCTCGGCCAGCCGCTGCAGTTCGGCGGCGGCCCGCTCGATCAGCGCCGGTTTGAGGATCAGGTCCTCGGGCGGATAGCCGATCAGGTGCAGTTCGGGGAACACCACCAGATCCGCCCCCCCCGGCGCGCGGGCGGCGGCCTCGCGCGCCGCGAGCATCGCCGCGGCATTGGCGGCGATATCGCCCACCGACTGGTTGAGCTGGGCTAGCGTGATCCGGAGTGTGTCGACCATCCTCGTCACTTAGGAAGGGAACGCGCGCGGGGCAATCGGCTTTGCCCTGCGGGGCACAATCCCGCGCAAGCCAAGCCGCCAAGCAAAAAGCCCCGCCGGATCGCTCCGACGGGGCCTCATGCACGTCGTTTGGCGTGATTACTCGCCGTCTTCCTTGATCAGGTAATCGCCCGCATCCGCGTCGGTGCCGTGGGTTTCACCCTCGACTGCCGCCAGCGGATCGTCACCGATCGCCGCTTCGGGGCCTTGCGCCAGTTCGGCCGCGTGCTCTTCCGCCGCCGAATTCGGCGCGATCAGCGCTTCCTGCAGCTTGCGGTACTGCGCGCGCAGCGCGGCATCGCGGCTGGAGGCGGCCACCCGCAGGCGGTTCATCCCCGCCCCGGTCCCGGCCGGGATCAGCCGGCCGACGATGACGTTCTCCTTAAGCCCGATCAGGCTGTCGCGCTTCCCTTCTACCGCCGCCTGCGTCAGCACGCGGGTGGTTTCCTGGAACGACGCGGCCGAGATGAACGAACGGGTCTGCAGGCTCGCCTTGGTGATCCCGAGCAGCACCGGCTTGCCTTCGGCCGGCTTCTGATCCGGCGCCAGCTTGGCGTTGTACTCGTTCATTTCCTCGAAATCGAGCTGCTCGCCCGGCAGCAGGGTGGTGTCCCCGCCGTCGGTGATCTCAACCTTCTGCAGCATCTGGCGAACGATCACCTCGATGTGCTTGTCGTTGATCTTCACGCCCTGCAGCCGGTAGACTTCCTGAATTTCCGAGACGAGGTATTCGGCCAGCGCCTCGACCCCCAGAACTTCCAGAATGTCGTGCGGATCGGGCGAGCCGGAGATCAGGTTGTCGCCCTTCTTGACCCAGTCGCCTTCCTGAACGTCGATCACCTTGCTCTTGGGGATCAGGTATTCCACCGGATCGCCCTCTTCCGGCACGATCGCGATCTTGCGCTTGGCCTTGTAGTCGCGAACGAACTCGATCCGCCCCGAAACCTTGGCGATGATCGCGTTGTCCTTGGGCTTGCGCGCCTCGAACAGCTCGGCCACCCGCGGCAGACCGCCGGTGATGTCGCGCGTCTTGGCAGCTTCGCGGCTGGCACGGGCCAGCACGTCGCCCGCTTCGATCCGCTGGCCGTCCTCGACCGAAAGCGTCGTACCCGGCGCCATCAGATAGCGCGCGGCCTCGCCCGATGCTTCGTCGAGCAGGGTCAGGCGCGGACGCAGGTCTTCCTTCTTGTTGCGGTTGGTCGAACGGTTCTCGGTCACGACGCGCTGGGCGATACCCGTCGCTTCGTCGACCAGCTCGGTCATCGTCCGCCCGTCGATCAGGTCCTGATACTTCACGATACCCGGCTTTTCGGTGATCACCGGGGTGGTGAACGGATCCCATTCGGCCAGACGGTCGCCCTGGTTGATGATCGCGCCGTTCTCGTGGATCAAGTGGGTACCGTAAGGCACGCGGTGCATCGCGCGCTCACGCCCGTCGTTGTCCATCACCACGATCTCGCCGTTGCGGGCCAGCGAAAGCCGCCGCCCGCGCTTGTCGGTGATCGTCGGGATGTCGCGGTAGATCACGGTGCCGTCGCACAGCGATTCCAGATGCGATTGCTCGTTGACCTGCGCCGCGCCGCCGATGTGGAACGTACGCATGGTCAGCTGGGTGCCCGGCTCGCCGATCGACTGCGCGGCGATAACGCCCACCGCCTCGCCGATGTTGACCGGGGTACCGCGCGCCAGATCGCGGCCATAGCAGGTCGCGCAGACGCCTTGTTCAGCCTCGCAGATCAGCGGCGAGCGAATCCGCGCGCCCTGGATGCCCGCGGCCTCGACCTTGGCCACCGCATACTCGTCAAGCAGCGTGCCCTTGCCGACGATCACCGTGCCATCCTTCTCGGTGATGTCCTCGGCGAGGGTCCGGCCCAGAATGCGCTCGCCCAGCGAAGCAATGGTGGTGCCGCCCTGAACGATCGCACGCATTTCCAGCGCCCGCTCGGTCCCGCAATCCTGGATGATCACCACGCAGTCCTGCGAAACGTCGACCAGACGGCGGGTCAGGTAACCCGAGTTCGCCGTCTTGAGCGCCGTATCGGCCAGACCCTTGCGGGCGCCGTGGGTCGAGTTGAAGTATTCAAGGACGGTCAGCCCTTCCTTGAAGTTCGAGATGATCGGGGTCTCGATGATCTCGCCCGAAGGCTTGGCCATCAGCCCGCGCATCCCGGCCAGCTGCTTCATCTGGGTTGGCGAACCACGCGCGCCCGAATGGCTCATCATGTAGATCGAGTTGATCGGCTTCTGCCGGCCGTTCTCGTCCTTGGGCTGGGCCTTGATCTCGTCCATCATGGCGCTCGCCACCTGATCGCCGCAACGGCTCCAGGCGTCGATCACCTTGTTGTACTTTTCCTGCTGGGTGATCAGGCCGTCCTGATACTGCTGCTCGTAATCGGCCACCAGTTCCTTGGTCTTCTCGACCAGCTCGATCTTGCTGTCGGGGATGATCATGTCATCCTTGCCGAAGCTGATCCCGGCCTTGAACGCGTTGCGGAAGCCAAGGCTCATGATCGCGTCGGCGAACAGCACCGTGTCCTTCTGGCCGGTGTGGCGGTAGACCTGATCGATGACGTCGCCGATCTCCTTCTTGGTCAGAAGGCGGTTGACGACCGCGAACGGCACCTTGTGGCTCTTGGGCAGGCATTCGCCGATCAACATCCGGCCCGGGGTGGTCTCGAACCGCTTGAGGTACTGCTGACCCTTCTCGTCGGTCTGCGGCACGCGGGCGATGATCTTGGAGTGCATCGTCACCGCGCCGGCCTGCAGCGCCTGATGGACCTCGGACATGTCCGACATCATCATGCCCTCGCCCGGCTCGCCTTCGCGGTCCATCGAGAGATAATAGAGCCCGAGCACCATGTCCTGCGAAGGCACGATGATCGGCTTGCCGTTGGCGGGGCTGAGGATGTTGTTTGTCGACATCATCAGCACGCGCGCTTCAAGCTGCGCTTCCAGTGAAAGCGGCACGTGGACCGCCATCTGGTCGCCGTCGAAGTCGGCGTTGAACGCCGAGCAGACCAGCGGGTGCAGCTGGATCGCCTTGCCCTCGATCAGCACCGGCTCGAACGCCTGAATGCCCAGACGGTGCAACGTCGGCGCGCGGTTGAGCATCACCGGGTGTTCGCGGATCACTTCGTCCAGGATGTCCCAGACTTCCTTGCGTTCCTTCTCGACCCACTTCTTGGCCTGCTTGAGCGTCATCGACAGGCCCTTGGCGTCGAGCCGGGCGTAGATGAACGGCTTGAACAGCTCGAGCGCCATCTTCTTGGGCAGCCCGCATTGGTGCAGCTTCAGTTCCGGCCCGGTGACGATCACCGAACGGCCCGAATAGTCAACGCGCTTGCCGAGCAGGTTCTGGCGGAACCGACCCTGCTTGCCCTTGAGCATGTCGGACAGTGACTTGAGCGGACGCTTGTTGGCACCGGTGATGACCCGGCCGCGGCGGCCGTTGTCGAACAGCGCGTCAACCGCTTCCTGCAGCATGCGCTTTTCGTTGCGGACGATGATGTCCGGCGCGCGCAGTTCGATCAGCCGCTTGAGGCGGTTGTTGCGGTTGATCACGCGGCGATAGAGGTCGTTGAGGTCCGAGGTGGCGAACCGGCCGCCGTCGAGCGGCACCAGCGGGCGCAGTTCGGGCGGAATGACCGGCACCACCTCAAGGATCATCCACTCGGGCTTGTTGCCCGAATCGATGAAGCTTTCGACCACTTTCAGCCGCTTGATGATCTTTTTGGGCTTGAGCTCGCTCTTGGTCTCGGACAGCTCCTTGAGCAGGTCCTCGCGCTCCTGCACAAGGTCCAGGCTCATCAGCATGTGCTTGACCGCCTCGGCGCCGATCCCGGCGGAGAAGGCGTCTTCGCCGTACTGGTCCTGATACTCGTAAAGCTCGTCTTCGGTCAGCAGCTGATAGGTTTCCAGCGGGGTCAGGCCCGGCTCGATCACCACGTAACTTTCGAAGTAGAGAATGCGCTCAAGCTGCTTGAGCTGCATGTCGAGCAGCAGGCCGATGCGGCTCGGCAGGCTCTTCAGGAACCAGATGTGCGCGACCGGGGCGGCCAGCTCGATGTGGCCCATCCGCTCGCGGCGGACCTTGGTGACCGTCACCTCGACGCCGCACTTTTCGCAGACGACGCCCTTGTACTTCATCCGCTTGTACTTGCCGCAAAGGCACTCGTAGTCCTTCACCGGCCCGAAGATGCGGGCGCAGAACAGGCCGTCGCGCTCCGGCTTGAACGTCCGGTAGTTGATCGTCTCGGGCTTCTTGATCTCGCCGAACGACCACGAGCGGATGCGCTCGGGGCTGGCGATGCCGATCTGGATCTGGTCGAAGGTTTCGGGCTTCGCCATCTGGTTGGTGAACTTGGTCAGGTCGTTCATGTTCTTTTTCCTTCATCCCCCTCCCGCGGGCGGGTGGGGTTAGGGGTGGGCCTTGCAGGGTGAGCGCGATTGGCGGCTCACCCCCGACCCCTCCCCCCTTCGACTAGCTCAGGGGCGGGAGGGGAGAAGCGACGTTGGCGTTACTCGGCAGCCTGCGCGAAATCGTCGTCGTCATCCTCGTTGGTGAGCGAGGAGAGTTCGACGTTGAGGCCGAGGCTGCGCATTTCCTTCACGAGCACGTTGAAGCTCTCGGGAATGCCGGCCTCGAAGGTATCGTCGCCCTTGACGATCGCCTCGTAGACCTTGGTGCGGCCGACCACGTCGTCCGATTTCACCGTCAGCATTTCCTGCAAGGTATAGGCCGCGCCGTAAGCCTGTAGCGCCCAGACCTCCATTTCGCCGAACCGCTGTCCGCCGAACTGGGCCTTGCCGCCCAGCGGCTGCTGGGTCACGAGGCTGTAAGGCCCGATCGAACGTGCGTGGATCTTGTCGTCGACCAAGTGGTGCAGCTTGAGCATGTAGATATAGCCCACCGTCACCTTGCGGTCGAACGCCTCGCCGGTGCGCCCGTCGTAGAGCGTCACCTGACCCGAGGTATCCAGGCCGGCCTTCGCCAGCATCGCCGAAACGTCCGCTTCGCGCGCGCCATCGAAAACCGGGGTGCCCATCGGCACGCCGTTCTTCAGCAGGCCCGCCATCTCGACGATCTCGTCGGTCGTGCGGCTGTCGATCTCGGCGTGATAGTTCTCGCCGTAGATGTCCTTGAGCCGGTCGATCAGCGCGGTCGGCGGGGCCGCCGCTTCCGGATCGGGGTTGGCAATGCGCCATTCCTCGAGCGCCGCGGTGATCTGCTGGCCCAGACCGCGCGCGGCCCAGCCAAGGTGCGTCTCGAAGATCTGCCCGACGTTCATCCGGCTCGGCACGCCGAGCGGGTTGAGCACGATATCGACGTGCGTCCCGTCGGCGAGGAACGGCATGTCCTCCACCGGCAGGATGCGGCTGATCACGCCCTTGTTGCCATGACGGCCGGCCATCTTGTCGCCCGGCTGCAGCTTGCGCTTCACCGCCACGAACACCTTGACCATCTTGAGCACGCCCGGTGCCAGTTCGTCACCGCGTTCGAGCTTCTCCTTGCGGTCCTCGAACTTGTCCTGGATCGCCTTGACGGTCTCGTCGTACTGCGCCTTGACCGCTTCGAGCTGCGCCTGCCGGGCATCGTCGGCCACCGCGAACTTCCACCATTCGTAGCGCTCGACTTCAGCGAGGACCTCCTCGGTGATGTCGGTGCCCTTCTTGAGCCCCTTGGGCGCCGCTGCGGCCACCTGGCCGATCAGCATTTCGCGCAGGCGGTTGAAGGTCGCGCGGTTGAGGATCGCGCGTTCGTCCTCGCGGTCCTTGGCGAGGCGTTCGATTTCCTCGTTCTGGATCGCGCGGGTCCGGTCGTCGATCTCGATGCCGTGGCGGTTGAACACCCGCACCTCGACGATCGTGCCCGAAACGCCCGGCGGCAGCCGCAGCGAGGTGTCGCGCACGTCGCTCGCCTTTTCGCCGAAGATCGCGCGCAGCAGCTTTTCTTCCGGGGTCATCGGCGATTCGCCCTTGGGCGTGATCTTGCCGACCAGAATGTCGCCCGGATGCACTTCGGCGCCGATGTAGACGATCCCCGCCTCGTCGAGGTTGCGCAGCGCTTCCTCGCCGACGTTGGGAATGTCGCGGGTGATATCCTCCGGCCCCAGCTTGGTGTCGCGGGCCATAACCTCGAATTCCTCGATGTGGATCGAGGTGAACACGTCATCCTTGACGATCCGCTCCGAGATCAGGATCGAATCCTCGTAGTTGTACCCGTTCCACGGCATGAACGCGACGAGGCTGTTGCGGCCCAGCGCCAGTTCGCCGAGTTCGGTCGAGGGACCGTCAGCAATGATGTCGCCGGTCTCGATCATGTCGCCCACCTTCACCAGCGGGCGCTGGTTGATGCAGGTGTTCTGGTTAGAACGCTGGAACTTCTGCAGCGTGTAGATGTCCACGCCCGAACGGCCGGCTTCGATGTCACCAGAGGCACGGATCACTATGCGGGTCGCGTCGACCTGATCGACCACACCCG
>CANGQZ010000091.1 GCA_947455865.1 Sphingomonadaceae bacterium | reverse complement strand
TCGCAGCTTCGTTTCCGGACGCACTGCCGGGGCGCGCAGCGATGCGATGATCCATGCAGTTTCCGAAAGGGCGGTCCGGCTCGACATGGAAATCGTGGCCGAAGGGATCGAGACTGTGGACCAGGCGCGGGCGATGGTGGCGATGGGCTGCACGCTGGGGCAAGGCTATCATTTCAGCCGGGCGGTGCCCGATTATCTTGCCGCGCTGCTGCTGGCGCAGGAGCGGGCGCAGCCGCCGCAATTGCGGCTGGCGGGCTGACCGGGGCGTATCGCCCGGGCGCAGTGGACGATCTTTTGATATTGAGAATAGTTATCAAAAATCGCGGAAAAACGTCGATTTTCCCGGTTGCATTCGCTGACGCGCGGGCTTAGGGCGGCGGCGTTCATCCGGGCCCCCTGCTCTATCGGCGGGACTAACCGCGGGCGGCCCCGCAGCGAGTGCATAGTCCCGCATCAGGGAAGGACATTCATGGCTCGCAAGAAGATCGCCCTCATTGGCGCCGGCAACATTGGCGGCACCCTCGCCCACCTCGCGGCGCAGAAGGAACTGGGGGACATCGTCCTGTTCGACATCATGGAGGGCGTGCCGCAGGGCAAGGCGCTCGACCTGTCGCAGTGCGGCCCGGTGGAAGGGTTCGACGCCAGCATCACCGGCAGCAACGACTATGCCGACATCGCCGGGGCCGACGTGATCATCGTGACCGCCGGGATCGCCCGCAAGCCGGGGATGAGCCGCGACGACCTGCTCGGCATCAACCTCAAGGTGATGAAGGCGGTTGGCGAGGGCATCAAGACCCACGCGCCCGACGCCTTCGTGATCTGCATCACCAACCCGCTCGACGCGATGGTCTGGGCGCTGCGCGAGTTTTCGGGCCTGCCGCACAACAAGGTGGTGGGCATGGCCGGGGTGCTCGATTCGGCACGGTTCAGCACGTTCATCGCGTGGGAATTCGGCGTTTCGATCCGCGACGTGAATACTTTCGTGCTTGGCGGCCACGGCGACACGATGGTGCCGGTGGTGCGTTACTCCACCGTCAACGGCATCCCGGTGCCCGACCTCGTCAAGATGGGTCTTTCGACGCTGGAGAAGATCGACGCGATCGTGCAGCGTACCCGTTCGGGCGGCGGCGAGATCGTCGGCCTGCTCAAGACCGGTTCGGCGTTCTATGCGCCGGCCGCGAGCGGCATCGCGATGGCCGAAGCCTACCTCAACGACCAGAAGCGCATCCTGCCCTGCGCCGCCTATGTCGACGGCGCTTACGGCGTCGACGGGCTGTATGTCGGCGTGCCGGTGCGGATCGGCGCGGGCGGGGTCGAGCAGGTGATCGAGATCGAACTGGATGAGGCCGACAAGGCGGGCCTTCAGGTTTCGGTCGACGCGGTCAAGGAACTGCTGGTGGCCTGCAAGGGCATCGATCCGAGCCTTGGCTGAACCTTCGCGAATTTTCCCAAAGCCCCTCCCCAGGAGCATCTGAATGTCCATTCTCGTCGACAAGAACACCAAGGTCATCACGCAAGGGATGACCGGCAAGACCGGCAGCTTCCACACGCAGGCCGCGCTGGATTACGGCACCAAGATGGTGGCCGGCGTCACCCCCGGCAAAGGCGGGACCGATTTCCTCGGCCTGCCGCAGTTCGATACGGTGGCCGAAGCCAAGGCGGTCACCGGGGCCACCGCAAGCTGCGTCTATGTGCCGCCAGCGGGCTGCGCCGACGCCATTCTTGAGGCGATCGACGCCGGGATCGAACTGATCGTGGCGATCACCGAGGGCGTGCCGGTGCTGGACATGGTGCGCGTCAAGCGCGCGCTGACCGGGACCAAATCGCGCCTGATCGGGCCGAACTGCCCCGGCGTGCTGACCCCGGACGAATGCAAGATCGGGATCATGCCCGCCAGCATCTTCAAGAAGGGTTCGGTCGGTGTGGTCAGCCGTTCGGGAACCTTGACCTATGAAGCGGTGTTCCAGACCACCAACATCGGCCTGGGCCAGACCACCGCGGTGGGCATCGGCGGCGATCCGGTCAACGGCACGAACTTCATCGACGTGCTCGAGCTGTTCCTGGCTGACGAGGCGACCACCTCGATCATCATGATCGGCGAGATCGGCGGCAGCGCCGAGGAAGAAGCGGCGCAGTTCCTCAAGGACGAGGCCAAGCGCGGGCGCAAGAAGCCGATGGTCGGCTTCATCGCCGGGCGCACCGCGCCTCCGGGCCGCCGCATGGGCCACGCCGGGGCGATCGTCTCGGGCGGTCAGGGCGGCGCGGACGACAAGATCGCGGCGATGGAAGAAGCGGGCATCCGCGTCTCCCCCTCGCCCTCGTTGCTGGGCGAGACGCTGGCCGAAGTGCTCAAGCAATACGCCTGACGCTTGCCGGCAGTCCGCTCGGGGGTGGGCACCCCGGGCGGTACACGCGCGGGAAAGCGGACAACTACGATAGGTCCGGGAAGGCCACGTTAACCATCCTGGCCCTAGCAAACGGGGGAAACCGGTGGGGCGCGGCCCTGACGGAACGAAAGTGTCCCCCGCTCCGGTGATCCGGCGCGGGGCACCGCCCCCGCGGCGGCGCAGGAAGGTTGATGAAGATGGGCGACGAAAGCTTTGATTTTCTTGCCGGTGCCGGAACCGACGGACCGCAGCCCGGCCCAAGCTGGCAGCGTGGCGACTGGCCGCTGGTGGGCGGCGCGGCCGAGGATGACCTGACCCAGGCGCTCGATCCGCTCGCGCTCAAGCAGGCGATTCAGGCGAGCGTAGCCAAGGCCGGCGGCCCGGCGCTGGACGAAGCCGCGGTTCAGGCGATGATCACCGACGCGTTCCGCGCGGTGCTGCTGATCCGGGTTTACCGCGTGCGCGGGCATCTGGCGGCCGATCTTGACCCGCTGGGCCTCGCCAAGCGCGATCTGCCCGCCGACCTGACCCCCGAATACTATGGCTTCACCGGCGACGCGCTGGACCGCAAGGTCTATATCGGCGGCTATCTTGGGCTTGAATGGTCGACCGTGCGCGAGATCGTGGCGATCCTGCGCCGCAACTATTGCGGCAAGGTTGGCCTTGAATACATGCACATCACCGACCTTGACGAGCGCCGCTTCCTGCAGGACCGCATGGAAGGCGCCGACAAGACCATCGAGTTCACCCCCAACGGCAAGAAGGCGATCCTCGCTGCCGTGGTGCGCGGCGAGCAGTACGAGAAGTTCCTCGGTCGCAAGTATGTCGGCACCAAGCGGTTCGGGCTCGACGGCGGGGAATCGATGATCCCGGCGCTGGAAGCGGTGATCAAGTACGGCGGCTCGTTGGGCGTGAAGGAGATCGTCTACGGGATGGCCCACCGCGGCCGGCTCAACGTCCTCGCCAACGTGATGGCCAAGCCTTACAAGGTGATCTTCCACGAATTCTCGGGCGGATCGGCCAATCCCGACGATGTCGGCGGATCGGGCGACGTGAAGTATCACCTCGGCACTTCGACCGACCGCGAGTTCGACGGGATCAAGGTTCACATGAGCCTGATGCCCAACCCGTCGCACCTTGAAACGGTCGACCCGGTGGTGCTGGGCAAGGTCCGCGCCTATCAGCAGCTGCGCGACGATATCGGCGAAGGCAAGCACCAGCAGGTGCTGCCGGTGCTGATCCACGGCGATGCCGCCTTTGCCGGGCAGGGCATCGTGTGGGAGTGCTTCGGCTTTTCCGGGGTGAAGGGCTATAACACCGGCGGGTGCCTGCACTTCATCATAAACAATCAGATCGGCTTCACCACCAGCCCGCAGTTCAGCCGCGGATCGCCCTATCCGTCCGACGTGGCCAAGGGGGTGCAGGCGCCGATCCTGCACGTCAATGGCGACGACCCTGAGGCGGTGACTTTCGCCTGCAAGCTCGCCATCGATTACCGCCAGCAGTTCGGCCGCGATATCGTGATCGACATGTGGTGCTATCGCCGCTTCGGCCACAACGAGGGCGACGAGCCGAGCTTCACCCAGCCGCTGATGTATGCGCGCATCCGCCAGCATCCGCCGGTCAGCCAGATCTATGCCGCGCGGCTGAAGGCGCAGGGCGTGATCGACGACGCGTTTCTGGGCGAGACCGAGGGCGCCTTCGTGGCGCTGCTGGAAGAGCACTTCGAGGCTGGCAAGACCTACAAGGCGAACGAGGCCGACTGGTTCGGCGGGCGCTGGAGCGGGTTCGATAAGCCGGCCGATCCGGAAACCGCGCGCCGCAACGTGCCCACCGGGATCGAGCAGAAGCTGTTCGACAGCCTCGGCCGGGCGCTGACCACGGTTCCCGAAGATCTGACCATCCACAAGACGCTTGGCCGCGTGCTCGACGCCAAGCGCGAAATGTTCGCCACGGGCGAAGGGTTCGACTGGGCGACCGGCGAAGCGCTGGCGTACGGCTCGCTGCTCTCCGAAGGCTATGCGGTGCGACTATCGGGGCAGGATTCGGGGCGCGGTACCTTCAGCCAGCGCCACGCGGTGTGGATCGACCAGACCGACGAGCACAAGTACATCCCGCTCGCCACCGTGCCGCACGGCCGGTTCGAAGTGCATGACAGCCCGCTTTCCGAATACGGCGTGCTGGGCTTTGAATACGGCTTTGCCAGCGCCGATCCCAAGACTCTGGTGCTGTGGGAAGCGCAGTTCGGCGATTTTGCCAATGGCGCGCAGATCATCATCGATCAGTATATCGCCGCGTCCGAAGCGAAGTGGCTACGCGCCAACGGGCTGGTGATGCTGCTGCCGCATGGCTATGAAGGCCAGGGCCCCGAGCATAGCTCGGCCCGGCTGGAGCGCTATCTGCAGCTCTGTGCGCAGGACAACATTCAGGTCTGCAACATCACCACGCCGGCCAACTATTTCCACGTGCTGCGCCGGCAGATGCACCGGCCGTTCCGCAAGCCGCTGATCATCATGACCCCCAAATCGCTGCTGCGCCATCCGCTGGCGAAATCGGCGGCCAAGGACTTCGTTGGCGAGGGGCACTTCATGCGCATCCTTTCCGACACCGCCGCGCCGGCCGATACCGATACCAAGCGGCTGGTGCTGTGTTCGGGCAAGGTTGCCTACGATCTGATCGAGGCGCGCAATGCGGCGGGGCTGAAGGACACCCAGATCGTCCGGCTGGAGCAGCTCTACCCCTTCCCCGGCGACCCGCTGGCGATCCGCATCGCACGGATGACCCATCTGGAAGACGTGGTGTGGTGCCAGGAAGAGCCGCGCAACAACGGTGCGTGGTCATTCGTGGAGCCGCTGATCGAGGAAACGCTGGCGGCGGCGAAGAGCAAGGTGGCCCGGCCGCGTTATGCCGGCCGCGCGGCGAGCGCCTCGCCGGCCACCGGCCTCGCCAAGCGGCACCAATCCGAGCAGGGCGCGTTGGTGAGCCATGCGCTCGGCCTGTCCGTCCGCGGCGAAATCCGGCGGCGCAAGAAAGCCTGAGCGAAGACTGTGCGTACCCACCTTGAATTCCAGGCCGAACGTTTCGGCGGACCCGGGGCCCGGCCAAACCAGTACAGTCCGGAGATTTTCGGCGCGGAGCTGGCCGAATTTCTCGGCTCGAAGTTTCGGGAAGTGGGCCTGAGCGGGACCGTCGGCGAGGAAGACTGGGGTTGGATGGTCGAACTCAAGTCCGAACCGTTTCCGCTCTGGCTGGGATGCGCAAGCTATGGCGATGACGGTTGGTTGGTGTTCATTGAACCAAGCCAACCGACAGTCCGCAAGTGGCTGAAAAAGATCGATACCCGGGACGAGGTGGAAACCGTGGCCCGGCAGCTTGAGCAAATTCTTGTCAATTCAGGTGGTGCGACCAACCTCAACTGGTGGTCGGACGAAGATTCGGGACGGAAATAGCAATGTCCATCGAAGTAAAAGTGCCCGCGCTGGGCGAATCGGTGACCGAGGCCACGATTGGCCAGTGGCTCAAGCAGCCCGGCGAGGCGGTGAAGCTCGACGAGCCGATCGCCAGCCTCGAGACCGACAAGGTCGCGGTTGAAGTCAACGCCCCGGCAGCAGGCGTGATGGGCGCGCTGCTGTTCAAGGAAGGCGACAACGTCTCGGTCGGCGCGCTGCTGACCGTGATCGACGACGCCGCGGCCGGTAGCGCGCCGGCGCCCGAGCGGGCCCAGCCGGTGGTGGCTGCGGCTGCGGAAACGGCGGCGCCGGCTCCGGCCTCCGCCCCCGCCCCGGCTCCCACCCCTGCCCCGGCTGACGGTGGCGATCCGGTGGCGCTTTCGCCTGCCGTGCGCCGCGCGATCCTGGAGTACGGGATCGACCCGAGCCGGGTGAAGGGATCGGGCAAGGACGGCCGCCTGACCAAGGAAGACGTGATCGCCGCCGCGCAGAGCAAGGCCGCGAGCCCCGCTCCGGCGGTGAGCGCACCTGTCGCGGCCGCGCCGGCCATGACCGTTGCCGGCGAGCGCCGCGAGGAGCGGGTCAAGATGACCCGGCTGCGCCAGACCATCGCCCGCCGCCTGAAGGACGCGCAGGATACCGCCGCGCTGCTGACCACGTTCAACGATGTCGATATGTCGGCGGTGATGGCCGCGCGCGAGCGGTTCAAGGTGCCGTTCGAGAAGAAGCACGGGGTCAAACTTGGCTTGATGAGCTTCTTCGCCAAAGCCTCGGTACTGGCGCTGAAGGACATCCCCGCGGTCAACGCGCAGCTGCAGGGCGATGAGATCGTCTACTTCGATTATGTCGACATCTCGGTGGCGGTCTCGGCCCCCAACGGGCTGGTCGTGCCGGTGGTGCGCAATGTCGACAAGCTTTCGTTCGCCGAGATCGAGAAGGCGATCGCCGGATACGGCCAGAAGGCGCGCGACGGCACGCTGACCATGGCCGACATGCAGGGCGGCACGTTCACCATCTCCAACGGCGGCGTGTTCGGCGGACTGATGTCCACCCCGATCATCAATCCGCCGCAGTCCGCCGTGCTCGGGCTGCACCGCATCGAGGACCGCCCGGTGGTCCGCGACGGCGAGATCGTGATCCGCCCGATGATGTATATCGCGCTCAGCTATGACCACCGCCTGATCGACGGACGCGAGGCGGTGACCGCGCTGAAGACGATCAAGGAAGCGATCGAAGACCCGACGCGGCTGCTGATCGACCTTTGACGTTCGCGAGGAAGCCGACATGAGCATGATCTGGACTGCGCGCTATGCCGATCCGCAGACGGTCGCGCGGTTGCGCGCCGATCCGACGGGCATTGGCGCCTTCGTGAGCGGCTTCGATGTGGACGAGGATTTGCTCGACGCCCCTGCCGACATTCACAACCCGGCGATCCCGTTCGATCTCGATAACCAGTGGCAGTCGATTCACTACCTTCTCACCGGATCGGCTGGAGCGACGGCCGAACCGCTGTCGGTGATCGTCGGCCGGTTCGAGAAGATCGGCAAGGATCAGGGCTTCGGTCCGGCCTGGCTGATCCCGGCTAGCGCGATTCAGGCGGCCGACGAGGCGCTGTCCGAGCTGACCGACGCCGAACTGGCCGCGCGCTATGACCCCAAGGCGATGGTGCGCGACGACGTCTATCAGGCCAAATCGCTCGCCGAAGAAGGCGAGAGCGGGCTGGAGTTCATCATGGACGACGTGGCGCGGCTGCGCTCGTTCCTGCATGAAGGCGCGCTGCGCAATCTCGATGCCTTTGCGATGATCAACTGAACCCGGACGGATCGAGAGAACGCCATGGCTGACCAGACTTTCGACTATGACGTCCTTGTCATCGGTGCTGGCCCGGGTGGCTATGTCGCGGCGATCCGCGCGGCGCAGCTGGGGCTGAAGGTCGCCTGCGCCGAAGGGCGCGCGACGCTGGGCGGGACCTGCCTCAACGTCGGCTGCATTCCTTCCAAGGCGCTGCTCCACGGCTCGGAACTCTACGATGAGGCCGCCGGCGGGATGATGGCCAAGTATGGCATCAAGACCGGGCCGGTCAGCCTCGATTTGGCGGCGATGCAGGCGCAGAAGGACGAATCGGTCAAAGGCCTGACCGGCGGGATCGAGTTCCTGTTCAAGAAGAACAAGGTCACCTGGCTGAAGGGCTATGCGACTTTCAAGGACGCGCGCACGGTTACCATTGCGGATCAAACGGTTACGGCGAAGAACGTGATCATCGCCACCGGCTCGTCGGTAACCCCGCTACCGGGCGTGAGCGTGGACAACGATGCCGGCGTGGTGGTCGATTCGACCGGCGCGCTCGCGCTGGCCCGCGTGCCCGATCACATGGTGGTGATCGGCGGCGGCGTGATCGGGCTGGAACTCGGTTCGGTCTGGCGGCGGCTGGGCGCGCAAGTGACGGTGGTCGAATTTCTTGACCAGCTGCTGCCCGGAATGGACGGCGACGTGCGCAAGGAAGCCGCCAAGATCTTCAAGAAGCAGGGCATGACGCTCAAGCTTTCGACCAAGGTTACCGTCGTGGAGGTGAAGGGCCAGAAGGCGACGCTGACGCTGGAGCCATCAAATGGCGGTGCGGCAGAAACGCTGGAGGCCGACTGCGTGCTCGTCGCCATCGGCCGCCGACCCAACACCGACGGGCTGGGGCTCGGCGCGATCGGGCTTGAGCCGAACGCGCGCGGCCAGATCGAAACCGATCACGAGTTCCGCACCCGGATCGACGGCGTCTGGGCGGTGGGTGACGTCATCCCCGGTCCGATGCTGGCACACAAGGCCGAGGACGAGGGCATCGCGGTGGCCGAAAACATCGCCGGGCTGACCGGGATCGTCAATCACGACGTCATCCCCGGCGTAGTCTATACCAGCCCCGAATTCGCCGGGGTGGGCCTGACCGAGGAAGCCGCGAAGGCCGCTGGTCACGAGATCAAGGTCGGCAAGTTCCCGATGATGGCCAACAGCCGCGCGAAGACCAACCATGAGCCCGACGGCTTTGTGAAGATCATCGCCGATGCCAAGACCGACCGGGTGCTGGGGGTGTGGTGCATCGCCACCCTTGCCGGAACGATGATCGCCGAAGCGGCGCTCGCCATGGAATTCGGCGCGACCAGCGAGGATATCGCCTATACCTGCCACGCCCACCCGACCCATTCCGAGGCGATCAAGGAAGCGGCGATGACGGTGAACGGCAAGCCAATCCACATTTAATGCCGTAGCCCGCTCCCGTTCCCGGCGAGGCGGTGTGCTCTCAAATCCGCATCTTGCCGGCGACCGGTGCTGCGGCGCGCTGGCTCGGCGGCCGGTACTCGTCGGGCAGGCGGTGGCGATCGTCCAGATCGCGGGTGATGATGATCTGGGCCCGGTTGAGCGGATCGAAGAACTCCAGCCCGCAGCCTTGCTCGCCGTGCCAACGGATCTCGCCGAAGGCCTCGAAGCGACCCCAGTGGAGGATCGCCTGCAGACCAGGCTTGAGATCGGCGGCAACGGCGACCCCCGGCGCTGCGCCGCTGATCGATGGCGGGCTGGCGCAGAACACGCTGGGCCTCTCGGCCTACAGCTGGATCGGCCACAAGCTTTATCTGGAGGCCGGGGCCTATAGCAGCCCGGCGGCGGGCACGCTCAATTGGCTCGGCGTGGACCCGACCGATCCGGGCGACATCCACGGCCTTGCCCCTTATGGCCGGATCGCCTTCCAGCACGATCTGGGTGGCGGGACGTTCGAAGTCGGCGCCTTCGCAATTAAGGCCGCGCTCAATCCCGGGCGGGATCGCTCGAGCGGGCGGACCGATCACTATTCCGACGTCGGGCTTGACGCATCGTGGCAGAAACAGGCGGCATCGGGCAGCACGATTTTTGCGAACGCGCGCTATGTGCATGAAAGCAGCAACCTGGAAGCGAGCTGCCTGCTGGCCGAAGAGGTGCCGGACTGCGCCAGAACCCGGCTCAACGAAGTCCGCGGCGATATCGGCTACTCGTGGAAGGGCAAAATCGGCGCAACGCTCGGCGCGTTCAGCACCAACGGGACGAGCAACGATTTCCTCTATGCCCCGGCCGGCCGGCCGAACAGCAACGGCGCGCTGGCCCAGCTCGATTATACGCCATGGGGCGCGAGCGACGGACCGTTCGGGCCGCTTGTCAATTTAAGGGTCGGTGTGCAGTACACCGTTTATGGCCAGTTCAGCGGGGCTCGCCATAATTACGACGGTTTGGGCGCAAGCGCGTCCGGCAACAACGCTTTGAGGGTATTTACATGGCTCGCATTCTGATCACGCTGGCTCTTGCTGCTGGCACCCTTGCCACAAGTCCGGCGATTGCCGGCGACGCGAAAGCCGGACAGACCGTGTTCAAGGCCAAGTGCGCGATGTGCCACGGGGTGGCGGCCAATTCGCCCGCAGGAATCGGCCCGCGGCTGTTCAAGGTGATGGGTCGCAAGGCCGGCACCCTGCCTGGTTTTACCTATTCTGCCGCGATGAAGGCTTCCGGCCTGACCTGGAACGCAGACACGCTTAGCCTCTACCTCGCCAATCCGCAGAAGGCGGTCCGCGGCAACAGGATGCCGTTCGCCGGGTTGCCCTCGGCCGCCGACCGCGACAACATTGCCGCCTATCTCGCCACTCTGCGCTGACCTGACCGGCGCGCCGCCGTTTGCGGACGGCGGCGCGCATGGTAGGCGGCAGTGATGGCCCTGCACTCCCCAGCCCTGCCAGCGGCTGCGCTACCGGCAATCC
>CANGQZ010000090.1 GCA_947455865.1 Sphingomonadaceae bacterium | reverse complement strand
TGCCGCCGCGGCGATGCGCTCTGGCCAGGTCCCGGCTGCGGCAAGGGCCATGCCGCCGCCCATGCAATAGCCAGTTGTCCCCACCTTTGGCCCGGCGACATCGCTGCGGGTATCGAGGTAGGCGAGGTATTGCTTCGTGTCGGCGGCAGCCTTCAGCGGATTTGTGCTCATGAAATAGGGCCCGATGTGCGCGAACACGTCGCCGCTGGAAAAGACCGCAACCGGATCGAATGGGGTATAGGGTCCGGCGCGATAGTAGGTATCGGGCAGGAGGACGACATAGCCATCGTCAGCAATGCGCTGGCACATGGCGAGCAGAGTGGGCCGGATGCCGAGCCCGTCCATGAAGAAGATCACAGCCGGCCAAGGCCCTTCGCCGGCGGTGGGCCTGAACACATAGGCCGGGCAATCGCCATCGTCGGTTTTGATCGAAATCGTTTCGTGAGTCATCGTCAGCCCTCAAGTCCCAGTCGCTGATGCGGCCGTGTCTTTATCATCGTTTCATCGCCCCGCCATGCCCTGCGGGGCTCGGCGGCGGCCGTCGGCAAAAACGGCTCAAGCCAGCTTGCGTTCGTCGAGCCCGAGGCTGCGGCCGATGATTTCCTTCATGATTTCCGAGGAGCCGGCAAAGATCCGGCTGATCCGCGCATCCTGATACATGCGGCAGATGCGGTATTCCTCCATGTAGCCGGCGCCGCCGTGAAGCTGGACGCAATCGTCGACCACCCGGCACTCCAGCTCGGTGGCAAGAAGCTTGGCGGCGGCGGCGTCCTCGGGCGTCAGCTCATCGGCGTTGAGGGCCAGCACCGACTGGTCGACATAGCACTGCAGCGAATCCAGTTCGGCGCGCATCTGGGCCATGACGAAGCGGCTGTTCTGGAAAGTGCCGATTGGACGGCCGAACGCCTTGCGCTCGCGGACATAGTCGAGCGTCAGATCAAAAGCGGTTTGCGCGGCGGCCATCGCAGCGATCGCCGCAACCAGCCGTTCCTGCGCGAGGAAGCGTGACAGGTAGCGGAAGCCCATCAGCGCATCGCCGAGCACGTTGGCCTTGGGCACCTTGACGTCGTTGAAGAACAGCTCGGCGGTGTCCTGCGAGGGCATTCCCATTTTGGCGAGCTTGCGGCCGCGTTCGAACCCTTCCATCCCGCGCTCGACAAGGAACAGGCCGAGGCCATGGCGCGTCGCCGGATCGGTCCGCGCTGCGACGATGACGACATCGGCAAGCAGGCCGTTCGAGATGTAAGTCTTGGACCCGTTGAGCAGCCAGTGATCGCCGCGATCCTCCGCCCGGGTCTTCATGCCCGCCAGATCGCTGCCGGCGCCGGGTTCGGTCATCGCGATGGCGAGGATCTTCTCGCCGCTGATGATGCCGGGCATCAGGCGCTGCTGTTGCTCCTCGGTGCCGAGATTGGCGATGTAGGGTGCCACCAGATCGGCGTGCAGCGGGAGGTAGAAGCCGATATCGCCGTGGCGCAGGTTTTCCTCGATGATGATCTGCTCAAACCGGAAATCGGCGATTCCGGCGCCGCCGAACTTCTCGTCGGCCCAGGTGCAGATCAGCCCGGCGGCGCCGGCTTTCAGGAAAACCTCACGGTCGACCACGCCCGCCTCGCGCCAGCGTTCGCCGTTCGGGCCCACTTCGGTCTGCATGAAATGGCGGACGGAATCGCGGAACTGTTCGTGTTCCGGCTCGAAGGTATGGCGGCGCATGGTCTGGTCCCTGTCAGATGCAACGTTGCGCAGATGCCCGCAGCGAAGCCATCGCGCAACCGCAGAGAAAGGGCAGAGTAGTGCCGTCTGGGCGGAAGTTTGAATTGCTGCATGTTATCCATAGGATGTTTGTATTGCCGCAAGCAATTTGCGCGCTTGCCGCCGCGGGAAAGGCCACGCAGGATAGCGGCGATGGGATGCGCAGCCGACGAAGTGACAGAATGGGCCAGCCGGCTCGAGCCGATGCCCTTGGCGCGCCTGCTGGCGGAGGCCGAAGCGCTGACGCTGGCCGGGCACGGTACGGAGGTCAGCTATTCGCGCAAGGTGTTCATCCCGCTGACGAAACTGTGCCGCGACGTCTGCCATTATTGCACCTTTGCCGAGCGTCCTTCGCAGTTGCCGGCAGCGTTCCTTGATCTGGACGAAGTGTTGGCGATTGCGCGGGCCGGTGAGGTGGCGGGGTGCCGCGAGGCGCTGTTCACGCTGGGGGACCGGCCCGAGGCGCGCTATCCGGCAGCACGGGCGTGGCTGAGCGAGCGCGGCTATGCCAGCACGCTCGATTATGTGGCGGCGGCAGCGGCTGCAGTGCTGCGCGAAACCAGTTTGCTGCCGCACCTCAATCCGGGGCTGATGGGGGCGGCAGACTATGCCCGGTTGCGCCCTGTGGCGGCATCAATGGGACTGATGCTGGAAACGGTGGCCGACCGGCTGGGGGAACGTGGGGGTCCGCACTTCGGCTCGCCCGACAAGGTGCCGGCGGTGCGGCTCGAATCGATCCGGCTGGCGGGCGAGGCGCAGGTGCCGTTCACCACCGGGCTGCTGATCGGGATCGGCGAGACCTTTGCCGAACGGATTGCGGCCCTGCTGGCGATCCGCGAGCTGCACGCGCAGCACGGCCATATCCAGGAAGTGATCATCCAGAACTTCCGTGCCAAGCAGGGCACGCAGATGCACTGCGCGGCGGAGCCAAGCCTTGACGAGCATCTGCGCACGATTGCGGCGACGCGGTTGATCCTGGGGCCGGAGATGACCATCCAGGCGCCGCCCAATCTCCGACCCGGCGTGCTGGAGCGGCTGGTGCAGGCCGGGGTCAACGACTGGGGCGGGGTCTCTCCGGTCACGCCCGATCATGTGAATCCCGAAGCGCCGTGGCCGCATCTGGCCAAGCTGGAGACCGAGACTGCAGCTGCTGGCCGGCACTTGCGCCAGCGGCTGGCGATCGGCCCGGCCTTTGCGCGCGCGCCCGAGATGTGGGCCGATCCGGCGCTGCGCACCGCTATCCGCCGCGCAGTGGATGGGCGCGGTCTGGTGCGCGAGGCGGGCTGGCATGCCGGGAGCGGCGCGGCGGCGCCCGAGCACTTGCCGGCGCTCATCACCGGAAGCGATCCGCAGGTGGCGGCGGTGCTGCGGCAGGCCGAACAGGGACGCGCGCTGTCCGAAGCGCAAGTGGCGCGGCTGTTCACTGCGGAGGGCCGCGATTTCGACGCGGTGCGCGCGCTGGCCGATGGCTTGCGCGCCGACCGGGTGGGGCCGGTGGTCACTCACGCGGTCAACCGCAACATCAATTATACCAACATCTGCCTCTATCGCTGCGGATTCTGCGCTTTCTCCAAGGGTAGCACGCGCGCCGAACGCGGGCCGGCTTACAACATCAACCATGCCGAAATCGCCCGCCGGACGGTGGAGGCGTGGGATCGCGGGGCGAGCGAGGTCTGCCTGCAGGGCGGAATTCACCCAAGCTATGACGGCCATACCTATCGCGCCATTGTGTGCGCGGTGAAGGCGGCAGTGCCGGACATGCACGTTCACGCCTTTTCGCCGCTGGAGGTGCATCACGGCGCAACCACGCTGGGGCTGTCATACGAGGATTATTTGAGCGACTTGAAATCGGCCGGGCTGGCTTCACTGCCGGGAACTGCCGCCGAAATCCTGAGTGATGATGTGCGCGCGGTGATCTGCCCGGACAAACTCGATACGGCGCAGTGGCTGGCGGTGATGCGTGCGGCGCACCGGGTGGGGCTGCGTTCGACCGCGACGATCATGTTTGGCCATGTCGAGACGTATGAACATTGGGCGCGCCACTTGCTCGTGGTGCGCGGCCTGCAGGAGGAAACCGGCGGGTTCACCGAATTCGTGCCGCTGCCGTTCGTGCACATGGAAGCGCCCAACTGGAAACGCGGCGAGACCCGTTCAGGCCCGACGTGGCGCGAGGCGGTGTTGATGCACGCGGTGGCGCGGATCGCGCTGGACGGGGCGATCCCCAATATTCAGGCGAGCTGGGTCAAACTGGGCGTGGATGGTGCCGCTGCCATGCTGCTGGCCGGGGCCAACGATCTGGGCGGCACGCTGATGGACGAATCGATCACGCGCGCCGCCGGGGGGGTCAATGGCCAGCTGCTTGATGCTGCGGCAATTGCTGCGGCGGGCGAACGGCTGGGCCGGCCTATCCGGCAGCGCAGTACGCTTTATCAGTTGATCGAACCCGCGCTGGCTGACGCCGGCTGAATTCAGGAACGAAGTGGCATGACACAGACAATCGCCGTGATCGGCGGCACCGGCAAACTGGGCAGCGCGCTGGCATGGCGGCTGGCGCGGGCGGGGCAGCGTGTGATCATCGGTTCGCGCACCGCCGAGAGTGCGGCGGCCAAGGCGGCCGCGCTGGGCCATGGGTTGACCGGCATGACTAACGCTGATGCCGCCGCAGCGGCCGATGTGGTGTTCGTGACCGTGCCGTTCGCGGCGCAGGAGGCCACGCTGGGCGAGATCGGGGCGCATGTGAGCGGCAAGATCGTGGTTGAAACCACAGTGCCGCTGATGCCGCCCAAGGTGACGCGGGTGCAATTGCCGGCCGAGGGCTCCGCCGCGGCGCGGGCGCAGGGTCTGCTGGGCGAGGGGGTGCGGCTGGTATCGGCGTTCCACAACGTCGCCGCGCACAAACTGGCCGAAGACATCACGGTGGAATGCGACATTCTGGTGTTCGGCGATGACAAGGACGCGCGGACCGAAGTGATCGCGCTGGTCGAAGCGATCGGGCTGCGCGGGCTGCATGGCGGCGCGCTGGTCAACTCGGCTGCGGCGGAGGCAATGACCTCGCTGCTGATCTTCATCAACAAGACCTATCAGGTCGACGGCGCAGGCATCCGCATCACCGGGGCAATGACCCCGCCGGCCTGACTGGCATCAATCCCTGAGCAGCAGTTCTGCCGCCGCGTCGATGATTGCTTCGGAATCGAGGCGGTAGTCGTGGTAAAGATCGGGCTGATCGCCGGTCTGGCCGAAGCGGTCCGTGCCGAGCGGGCTGACCCGGTGACCGCGCACCCCGCCGAGCCATGACAGCGCGCTGGGTGAGCCATCGAGCACCGTAACGAGCCCGGCGCCGGGAGCGAGGGGGGCGAGCAGGCGTTCGATATGGCTGGGCACACGGGTGCCGCCAGTCCAGCGAGCGGCGCGGGCGGCGGACCATTCGCGGTGCAGGACATCGGGCGAGGTGACGTTGAGGAGGCCAAGCCCGGGTAGATCGTCGGCCAGCGCTTCCCATGCGGCGAGCGCTTCGGTGACGACGACGCCCGAAAACACGATTGCGGCCTCGGTGCCGGGGGAAGGGGCCTTGAGCCAGTAAGCACCCTTCAGCGCGTCGGCCTGCCATTCGGCGTCAGTGCGCACGATCTGTGGGATGCTGCGCGTCGTGAGGCGCAGATAGACCGAGCTGCCGTCCGGGCGCTGGAGGTGATCGAACGCCCAGTGCATGATCAGCGCGAGTTCGTCGGCGAAGGCTGGCTCGAAGCTGGCGAGGCCGGGCTGGCCCATGCCGATCAAAGGGGTGTTGATTGACTGGTGCGCGCCGCCCTCGCCGGCAAGGGTGAGACCGGCCGGGGTGCCGATCAGCAGGAACCGGGCATCCTGATAGCAGCCGTAATTCAGCGCATCGAGCCCGCGGGCGATGAACGGATCGTAGACGGTGCCGACCGGGATCAGCCGGGTCCCGAAGTGCGGCGCGGCGAGACCGAGCGCGGCGAGCATCAGGAAGAAGTTGTTCTCGGCTATACCCAGTTCGATGTGCTGGCCTGCGGCGTGTTGATTCCACTTCTGCGCCGAGGGGATTTTCGCCTTGAGGAACACGTCGGCGAGTTCCTGGCGGCGAAACAGCCCGCGCTGGTTGACGAAAGCGCCGAGGTTGGTGGTCTGGGTGACATCGGGCGCGGTGGTGACGATCCGGTCGGCCAGCACGGCATCGGACTTAGCCAGTTCCAGAAGGATTCGTCCGAAGGCAGCCTGGGTCGATTGCTCTTCGCCCGGGGGGGCGGGGATCGCGGGGACCGGGATGGCGGGGGCAACCGGCTCGGGCTGCCGTGCAGCGAACTGGCTTCCGGCGACGAACGCGGCGAGTTCGGCGGCGCGGTTGTCACCCAGACCGCCCCACGGTTCCCATTCCGAGCCTGCAGCAATGCCGAGCCGGTCGCGCAGACCCTCGATCTGCGCGGGGTTCATCATCCCCGAATGGTTGTCCTTGTGGCCGGCCAGCGGGAGGCCGTAGCCCTTGACGGTATAGGCTATGAACAGCGTCGGCCGGTCATCGTTGGCGGCATCGAAGGCTTCCATCAGCGTTTCGACGCAGTGGCCGCCAAGGTTGGTCATCAGTGCAGCGAGTTCTTCATCGTCGAAGCTATCGATCAGGGCGCGGACGTGAGCGCGCTTGCCGATATCGCGCAGCAGCCGCTCGCGCCAGGCACTGCCGCCCTGATAGGTAAGCACCGCGAATTCGGCGTTGGGGCAGTTTTCGATCCACTCCTCCAGCGCCTTGCCGCCGGGACGGGCGAAGGCCTGCAGCTGGCGCTTGCCATGCTTCAGGGTTATCACCCGCCAGCCGCAGGTTTCGAAGATATCGTCGAAGCGTCGGAACATCCGGTCGGCAGTGGTGCTGTCGAGCGACTGGCGGTTGTAATCGACGATCCACCAGCAGTTCCGGAGATCGTGCTTGTAGCCTTCGATCAGGCACTCGTAGATGTTGCCTTCATCGAGTTCGGCATCACCCATCAGCGCGATCATCCGCCCCGCAGCCGCGGCATCGAGCTGGCCGTGGGCGATCAGGTAATCCTGGACGAGGCTGGCAAAGGCGGTGATCGCCACCCCCAGCCCGACGGAGCCGGTGGAGAAATCGACCGGGATCTTGTCCTTGGTGCGCGAAGGATAGCTTTGCGCGCCGCCGAGGCCGCGAAAACGCTGGAGCTGGTCGAGCGTCTGCTGGCCGAGCAGGTAATGGATCGCGTGCAGCACCGGGCCGGCGTGGGGTTTGACCGCAACCTTGTCCTGCGGGCGCAGCGCGTGGAAATAGAGCGCAGCCATGATCGCGGTGATCGAGGCGCAGCTGGCCTGATGGCCGCCGACCTTGAGTCCATCGCGCTTGGGGCGCAGATTGTTGGCGTTGTGGATGGTCCACGCCGCGAGCCAGCGCAGACGTGTATCGAGCGCTTCGATCGCGGCAATGCGGTCGATCGTGACTGTCTGTTCCATTGCCTGCACTCCATGCCCTTGCCGGGGGAGATGTTCGCACAGTGAGGGCTGGCGTGTCCTTGCTATTTCAGGCTTGAAGTGCTGGATTGAGAGCAGAATCTGCTATCAATGAACTATTCAAAGGCGGAGAATGCTACAAGTGGAACTTGATGGAACCGATCTGCGGATTCTGTCCGCACTGCAAGAGGAAGGCCGCCTGACCAATCAGGCGGTGTCCGAGCAGGTCGGCCTTTCGCCCAGTCCCTGTCTGCGGCGGGTGCGCCGGCTTGAGCGCGAAGGCGTGATCCGGCGCTATGTCGCGCTGGTTGATCCCGATGCCCTGGGGCTGGGGGTGACGGCGTTCGTGCGGGTGCGGCTGGCAGTGCAGAACGACTTGCACCTCGAACGCTTCGAACAGGCGGTCGCGCTGTTTCCCGAGGGGATGGACTGCCACCTGATGAGCGGCGAATCCGATTATCAGCTGCGGGTGCTGGTCCGCTCGCTGAGCGAGTTCGAAGAGTTCATGCGCGGCAAGCTGACGCGCATTGCCGAGATTTCGGAAATCACCACCAGCTTCGCGCTGCGCACGGTGATCGCGCGGACCGCACTGCCGCTGGCCGGGTGAAACCGGCGCAGCGCTGCAATGCCGTGAATTGCGCTTGCGGAGTGTTAGAGGTTGCTCGCCACCGCGATCAGGCCGCAGGCGCCGAGCAGGACTGCGACGCGCAGCAGTGAGGCGGGTTCGTGGTAGAAGAAGACCCCCACCAGCACAGTGGCGATCGGCACGGATGCCGCCGAGAGCGGGATCAGGATGCTGAGCTGGACACCGCTGGCGATGATCCGGGCGAGCAGGCCGATCGCAATTGCGAAGGTGACCACGCAGAACAGCGTCGGCAGCGGCTTGGTATAGCCCGCAGTCATCGGCATTACCGCCAGCGACACGACCTGAAGCACGATGGACGCGAGAAACGACAGAATGACGGTTAGCGACAAGGCTGCGGGCATGGCTCTCTCCTGGCGTCGGGGGATTGTTGTTGTTGTGAGACAGCGAACCGGCACCCCTCAGACCGTTCGCGGCTTATTCTTTGCAGATACGCATGCCATTGACCAGCGCTGGGGCCGCCGGACTGGCAATTCGCCGAACCGGCCATGCCCTGACGTAGGAGCCTGACGGACCAGATGATCGCATTATCAGCCGGCTGGCGGCACTCGAAATAGGCGCAGGGTATACGGGCCATCGGCAAGCCCTATAACCGGGAGGCGTGACCGCCGGTTACGCCCTGATTATACGAGCGACCGATCCCGGTCTCTGGCAAGGCCGCCGTGCCGCTGGTAAACCGGTCGCCCACAGTTCGATGTTGGCCACCGCGCACTTCGCGGGGCTTCAGTTGAGGATTTTCTGATGGCCGATGCTTCCCCGATTTCTCATCCGTTTCTGAACGGCAAGCCCAAGCAGCTGTTCATCGGCGGCAAGCATGTTGATGCCCACGGCGGAACCTTCGATTGCATCACCCCGGGCACCGGGGAGGTGATTGCCGAAGTGGCCTGCGGCGATGCGGTCGATATCGACCGGGCGGTCAGCGCGGCGCGCACCGCGTTCGAGGGCGAATGGTCGCAGTGGTCGCCTTATGACCGGCAAGTGCTGATGCTGCGCATCGCCGATGCGATGGATGAGCACTTTGCCGATCTGGGCCGGCTGGAATCGATCGACATGGGCGCACCTGTGGCGCGTACGGGCATGTTCAAGCGTTGGATCCAGCAGACTTTCCGTTATTACGCAGCGCAGGCGGTCAACATTCGCGGCGAAGTGCTGGAGAACAGCTTCCCTGGCAAATTCATGACGTATACCAAGCGAGCACCGCTGGGGGTGGTTGGCGGGATCATCCCGTGGAACGGCCCGATGATCAGCCAGCTGTGGTCGATCTGCCCGACGCTCGCCTCCGGCTGCACGCTGGTGCTCAAACCCGCGCTCGAGGCACCGCTCTCGGCGCTGCGGATGGCAGAGATCATGGCCGAGGCCGGCGTGCCGGCAGGGGTGATCAACGTTGTGCCGGGGGCGGGGCCGACCGCAGGAGCGGCGCTGGCCGAACACATGGACGTCGACCGGATCGCCTTCACCGGCTCGACCGCGACCGGTCGCAAGATCATCGAGGCCTCGGCGCGCAACTTCAAGACGGTGGCGGTGGAACTGGGCGGCAAATCGCCCGACATAGTTTTTGCCGACGCTGATCTGGACAGGGCCGCAGTGGGTGCGGCGATGGCCTGTTTCAATAACACCGGGCAAATCTGCTATGCGGGCTCGCGGCTGTTCGTCGAACGCTCGATCTATGCCGAGTTCGTCGAGAAGGTAGCGGCGGTCGGCCGCCAGCTGCGGATCGGCAATCCGCTCGATCCGGGCACCCAGCTTGGGCCGCTGGCTTCGGCGGCACAGTTCGAGCGGGTCCAGCGCTATTTCGATCTGGCGCGCAGCGAAGGGCTCGACATCCGCTCGGGCGGGCAGCCGGCGCCCGGGCTGGGCGGCGGATACTTTGTCGAGCCGACCGTGCTGGCAGTGGAAGATCCCAATTCGCGGCTGGTGCGCGAGGAGATTTTCGGACCCGTGCTCTGCGCCATTCCGTTCGACAGCGAAGCGGACGTAATCGGGCATGCCAATAGCACCGAATATGGCCTTGGCGGTGCGGTGTGGAGCCGCGATATCAGCAAGGCCCACCGCGTGGCAGCGGCGCTTCGCTGCGGGATCGCCTGGGTCAACTGCTATGGCGTGACCGACCCTTCGACCGGGTTCAACGGCACCAAGCACAGCGGCTATGGCGTCAAGGGCGGGCCTTGGCACATCAATGACTACCTCACGTCGAAGACCGTGTGGGTGGATCTCAACTCGTAAGCGGAGAGTCGGCGATGGGTGAATCGATGGATCCGCTTGACCGGGTCGATCCTGAACTCCGCTGGGTGATTCCCAAGCTGCCGGATTTTGCGGCGCTGGATCATGTCACGGTGGCAGACTTTCGCGCCCTGCTCGAAGGCGAGCCGGTCGAACTCGGGGTCTACGGGGCGGTCCGCGTCGAGCGGATCGAAGTGCCCGGATCGCCGCCGGTGCCGGCGCTGCTATATCGCCCGGTGGGAGATGCTGGGCCGAGGCCGGCGATTCTCAATATCCACGGTGGCGGCTATGTCTGCGGCAATATCGAGCGCGAACACGCCGAAATGCTGGAGTTGGCCGAAGCGCTTGGCTGCGTGATCCTCTCGGTTGGCTACCGGCTGGCGCCTGAACACCCGTGGCCGGCGCCCAGCGACGATTGCCTCGCCGGGCTGACTTGGCTGCACGGCTTGGCTGCTGACCTCGGGATCGATCGCACGCGGATCGCAGTGCGCGGAGTGAGCGCCGGGGGCGGGCTCGCCGCCGGACTGGCGCTGCGGGCACGCGGAC
>CANGQZ010000089.1 GCA_947455865.1 Sphingomonadaceae bacterium | reverse complement strand
GGCTGTTGTCGTAAACCTCGATCCGCTGCGGCACTTCGGGCAGTTCGAAGAACTCCGCCATCTCGCGCAGCGTGCGCGCCTTGGTCCCGCTCTCGGCCAGCCGCCGCTCCAGCGCCTCGATGGCGTTGCGGCTGGCCTGCTCGATCAGCCGCCGCCGGTCGCCCCGCTGCGGAACCGAGATCTCCACCTTGCCCCCAGCGCCTTCGCGCAGCGCCTCGGCCAGCAGTTCGGCTTCGGGCAGCGCCCGATCGACCAGAATGCAGCGCGGCGGCGGCACTTCCTCATAGAACTGGGCAAGGAACGCGGTCAGCACCTCGGCCTCGTCCCGGTCTTCGGTGTGAGTCGGAAAGAACGCGCGGTGGCCCCAGTTCTGCCCGCCGCGGATGAAGAACGCCTGGATGCCCATCTGCCCGCCCTTCGCCGCCACGGCGAAGATATCGGCGCTGCCCAGCCCCTCGGCGTTGATCGCCTGGCTGCCCTGGATGAAGGTTGCCGCGCGCAGCCGGTCGCGCAGCATCGCCGCCCGCTCGAAATCGAGCGCCTCAGCCGCCTCGCCCATCTGCTCGGCGATCTTGCCCTGTACCGCCTGCGATTTGCCGCCAAGGAAGTCCTTCGCCTCGCCGACCAGTTCGGCATAGGCCGCTGCGTCGATCCGCCCGACGCACGGCGCGGAGCAGCGCTTGATCTGGTAAAGCAGGCACGGCCGGTCGCGCCGCGCCATGAAACTGTCGCTGCACGATCGCAGCAGAAACAGCTTTTGCAACGCATTGATCGTGGTGTTGACCGATCCCGCGCTGGCGAACGGGCCGTAATAATTGCCCTGCGCCTTGCGCGCGCCGCGGTGCTTGGTGATGCGCGGAAATTCGTGATCGGCGCGCAGCAAAATGAACGGGAAGCTTTTGTCATCGCGCAGCAAAACGTTGTACGGTGGGCGAAACCGCTTGATCAGCTGCGCTTCCAGCAGCAGCGCTTCGGCCTCGCTGTTGGTGGTGACGATGGTCATGCTGCGGGTTTGGCTTATCATCCGCTGCAGTCGCTGCGGCAGCCGGTCGACCTGCAGGTAATTCGCCACCCGGTTGCGCAGCACCTGCGCCTTGCCGACGTAGAGCACGTCCCCGCGCGCATCCTGCATCCGGTAAACCCCGGGCCGGGTCGGCAGTGTCGCCGCCGTCTCGCGGATCGCGGCGACCCCGGCTTCCAGATCGGGCACGTCGCTGCCGCGCACGGTAGAGGTCGCGCGCTCCTCGTGGAAGCGTTCGGCGCCCTGCGGATGGGGCGGAGTTCCGGCGGGCGAGCGGCTCATCGCCTGCCGAGATAGGCAATCGCACCGCACTTGGGGAGAGCCTGCCAACGCAATCCCCAATTGCGTCAGATCATTGACGGCACCGCACAGCCGTGCAGGGTGCGCCCGCATGGGCAGTGAAGTCGAACTCAAGCTCGAAATTGCCGGCGAAGCGGCCGACGAACTCGAACGCGCCGGTCTGTTGGGCGCCAACCTCGGCCACGCCCTGCTGCACGCCACTTATTATGACACCCCCGATCGCCGCTTGCGCCGGCGTGGGCTTACTTTGCGCATCCGGCGCGAGGGCAAGCGTCTGGTCCAGACGGTCAAGACCGCGCACCCCGCGGCCGCCGGGCTGTTCGATCGCGGCGAATGGGAATTCACGGTGCCCCACTGGCGCCCGGTGATCGATGAACGCACCCCGCTCGGCCGCGCCCTCGCCGATGCGCCCGCCCCGCTGGAGGCCCAGTTCGAACTCGTCGTCCACCGCGACAGCTTCACCGTCGAGGCTGACGACAGCACCATCGCGGTCGCGCTTGATCGCGGCACCGCCCGGGCGATGGACCGCTCGGCAGCGTTCTGCGAGGTCGAACTGGAACTCTCCGCTGGCCAACCCGCCGCACTATTCGCGCTGGCGCGGCGGATCGAGGCGCTCATCCCGGCCCGCATCGGGGTGCTGAGCAAGGCCGAACGCGGCTTTCGCCTGCTCGGCGAGCTGCGCCGCGCAGAAAAGGCCGGTGCACTCCGGCTCGAAGCCCGCCAGCCGCCAGTGGCGGCCTGCGCCGAGGTGCTCGGCGCCTGCCTGCGGCAGTACCGGCTCAACGAGACAATCTTGCTCTCCCGGCGCGAAAGCGGGGCGGTGCATCAGGCGCGCGTCGCCCTGCGCCGCCTGCGCTCGGCTCGCACGATCTTTGCCGATCTCCTCGGCGATGCCGAATCCCTGCGAATGGATGCCGCCCTGCGCGATCTGGCCGGTGCCTACGGCGCGGCGCGCGATCTCGATGTGCTGATCCGGCGCAGTCCCACCGCCGCCGCCCGCGCCGCGCTCGCCGCGCCGCGCGATGCCGCGTACCGCGATCTGGCCGTGAGGCTCAACGCCGGCCCGACCCGGCGCTTGCTGCTCGATCTGGCAGAATGGATCGCGCTGGGCGGCTGGCGCGAAAATCCGGCCACAGCCGAAATGCGGGCGATGCCGCTCGCCACGTTCGCTGCCCGCGCGCTTGATCGCCGGCTGCGGCGGGTGCGCAAACACGGCCGCCACCTCGCCGAGCTTGACGATGCCGCGCGCCACGATCTGCGCAAGGATACCAAGAAGCTGCGCTACGCGGTCGATTTCTTCACCGCCCTGTGGTCACGCGGAATTCCGGCCAGACGCCGCCGCAAGTTCCTCGCCGCGCTGGAGGATCTCCAGCACCTGCTCGGCGAACTCAACGACCTCGCGGTCGAAGCGCTAACGCTCGGCCCCACCGCGCCCATCCGCACTGACGAACGCGACAAACTGCTGCGCAAAGCCAGCGAAGCACGCCGCGAATTGCTGGCGTGCGAGCCGTTCTGGGGATGAACCGGCAAACACCGCGCCGCGCTCAGAATTGCTTGCGGAACTCGATGCCCAGCACCCGGCCCTGCGGATCGAGCAGGTCGGGCTGATAGCTCACCGGAACCACCCCGTTCGCATCGGTCACCCGCTGGCGCGAATCGAACAGGTTGTCGATCTTGAGCGACAGTCGGGCGCCCTTGAAGAACGGCACCGCCTCGATCAGCCGCTTCTGCTGGCCAAGGTCGGCAAACAACCGCGTGCTCACTTTGGTCAGCGCCCCGAAGCGTAAGTCAGCCGCGCCCGGCGCGCCGCTGCCGCGCACATGGGTCGGCGCGGTCCAGTTGCCGTTGAAGCGCAGCCCGATGCCGCGATAAAATGCGCCGCCTTCGAACTCCAGGCTGTGGCGCGCCGTCCCGCCGCCGCTCAGGGCATCGCCCGAAAGCAGGTCCAGCACCGGACCGCCCGGCGCCACCGTTACCCGGTTGGAAAACTGGACGGTGTGATAAAGCGATAGGCTCCAGCGACCTTGGCCATTGCCGGCGCGTCCCATCCGTCCACCACCATGCGGCGCTCCCATGCCCGCACCGGGCGGCGGTCCGCCCATCCCCTTGAACCGGCCCCATCCGCCGGGCTGCGGCTTGCCCAGCGGCCCGCTGAGGTTGAACCCGGCGCGTAGCCGTGAACTGGCCTCGTTGCTGAAGGTCACCGCGCGCTGATCGATGGCCACCAGATTGCCATTGCCGTCGCGCGTCACCCGCCCCGGAAACGCCGCCTCGATTGCCGGCGTCAGCAGTGGGAATGCTGCGGTAACGTTGCCGGAATTGTTGCGGAAGTATTCGGCGATGAAATTGGAATTGGCCAGAAACGGCAATTCCCAATTGATCCCGATTTTGAGGTCGCGCTGGGTCTGCCGGACCAGATCCGGGTTGCCGCCGCTGGTCACCGTCACCAGCGCGGTCGTCCCGCGGCTGAAATCGTAGACTGGTACATTGAACGTCCGGGTCGCCGGACTGCCCAGATCGGTCAGCGCGGGGGCGGCCTGATTGACGATATAGCTCGTTTGCAGCGACAGGGTTCCGGTCAGCCCCCAGGTCGCGCCGACGCTCCAGTCGGTCAGCCAGCCAAAGTCCGAAAGCCGATTTGCCCCGGCGCTGAAGTTCAGCGTCAGATCGCCCACCCCTGCCAGCACGTCGTTGCGGCGGCTGGTCAGCGGGATGCCCAAATTGATCCCGGCCGACGTGTCGCCGCGAGTCAGCCGGCTCTCGCCCAGTGCCGCGCGGGTGTCGCTGCTGGTGTTGCCGGTAAAGGCAAAGCCAGCCTTGAACGTGGCCGAAACTTCCCCCGCCGGCAGTGTCAGCGGATGGCCGATCAGCGTGGCAAGGCTGGTCAGCGAATCGTTGATGCGGTGCGCCCGGTCGAACCCGCCTGCTGCCACCGCGGGGAGTGGTCCGGTGATCGCCAGCGTGCCCGCCTGCGCCGCCGCGACCAGCGCGGCGGTATCGGCGCGCTGGTCGATCGCGGTGTCGCTCACCGCATGGCTGCCATCCAGCGTGGTCGTCAGTTGCCAGTTGCCCAGCCCCTTGCCAAACGCCACGCCGGCCTCGGCGGTCTCGGTCCGCGTCCGGCGCGCCAGTGGCGCGCCAAAGGTGCGCACTGCGCTGCTGCTATCCGGCGCCGTCAGGAGGACGGTGTTGAGCCCGGAAAAGCTGGTGCTGTCGGCGCGGGTAAAGGCGCCATTGATCGTCAGCGATCCCTCCAGCCCCTTCTCGCCCAGACCGCGCGTCCACGTCCCGTTGATGCCGATCTGGCGGCTGTCGGCCACCAAGGTGCGGGCAGCGGCGGGATCGGGATCGCCGGCCACGGTCGGCAGGCTGCCCGCCGTCTGCGCCACCCCGCGCTCGGCTTCGGTCAGCGGCGTGGTATCCTGCGCGGTTACGGTCAGGTTAAGCCGGGCCGGACCGGTCACCCGGAACAGCGAAGCCTCCAGATTGCTGGTCGATGTCCCGCCGCGATCCGGCTGGGCGTATTCGATCTCGGCCGTCTTGGCGACGAACTTGTCCTTGAGGATGAAGTTGATCACCCGCTGGTCGGGCGAAAAGCCATAGCGCAGCGAAACTTCTTCGGGCAGCACTTCCAGCCGGCGGATCGCTTCGGGCGGAATGTCGCGCATCTCGCGGAAACTCGCAATCCGCTGGCCGTTGACCAGAATTATCGGAAAGCCCCCGCCGCGCCCACGGCCGCTGCCGGTTTGCGGCGCCAGCGCGGCGATCAGATCGCTGATCGAAGCCGCGCCATATGCTGCAATATCTTCCTCATCCAGCGTCACGATCGGCAGCTGCGGCGCCACCACCTGCCCTTTGAGCCGGGATGCGATCACCAGGATATCGTTGCTGCGTGCACCGGTTTCATCAAGTGGATCGCCGCTATCGGCCCCGCTGTCCGGCATGCCGGGCGCAGCCGCTGTCCCGCCCGCCGCCGCTTGCGCAGCGGCAGCGGCAGGGCTCAGCGCAGCGAGCGCAGTGCCGGCCAGCAGGGTTATCGCGAACGGCTTGGGCAAAGGCTCGATACTCCCGATGTTCAGTCCCCCGCCCGCGCTGGTCTCTGCCTTTCCCCGCGATGGCGGGCAAGCCGCAGCAGGGTAACAAATTGTCCCGCCGCTGATACTTTCCGCGCGCCACTCCGTTCCCGCGCCAAAGGCTTTCCTTTTTGCCGCCCCGCCGCTATGGCGCGCGGCACTTCTCACTTCGGGATACGGACCAAGACACGCGGATGGCGAAAGAAGAACTGCTTGAAATGCGCGGCACGGTGGTCGAACTCCTGCCGAACGCGATGTTCCGCGTGAAGCTCGAAAACGATCACGAGATCCTCGGCCACACTGCGGGAAAGATGCGTAAGAACCGCATCCGCGTACTGGTGGGGGACGAGGTGCTGGTCGAGCTCACCCCGTATGACCTGACCAAGGGTCGGATCACCTATCGCTTCATGCCCGGCCGCGGCGGTCCCGGCCAGTTCTGACCGGCGCGGCGCCCGTGCCCGATCGCACCTCCGATCCAACCGGCACCCCCGCCCTCATCCTCGCATCCGCTTCGCCCCGCCGCCGCGAACTGCTTGCACGGCTGGGGATAGAGCCGCAGCGCATCGCCGCTGCCAATATCGACGAAACCCCGCGCAAGGCCGAACCGCCGCGTGATTATGCCCGGCGGATGGCCCGCGAAAAGGCACAGGCCCTTGGCTCGGCCGAAGCGTTCGTGCTGGCTGGCGACACCGTGGTCGTCGCCGGTCGCCGCATCCTCCCGAAGGCTGAGGACGAGTCCATCGCCCTCGCTTGTCTGAAGCTGCTCTCCGGCCGCCGCCACCGTGTGCTTTCCGCCGTGGCGCTCATGGCCCCTGACGGCACCCTGCGCGAGCGCCTGTCGGAAACCATCGTCCGCTTCAAACCGCTCAGCGCGCAAGAAATCGCCGCCTACCTCGCCGGCGGCGAATGGCACGGCAAGGCCGGCGGCTATGCCATTCAGGGCAGCGCCGAGGGGCTGATCGCTTGGATCTCGGGCAGCCACTCGGGCGTGGTCGGCCTACCCTTGTTCGAAACCCGCGCCGTCCTGCGCGCTGCGGGCTTCGCCATTGCCTGAGTGGCTGGTCGAGGAAGGGATCGGCGAGCATCGCGCGATCCTCGTCGCCCACGGCGAGATCGTCGCCGCCCGGCTCGATTGGCCGGGACCGCTCGCGGCGGGTGCGATCGACGACGCCGTGCTGATCGTTCGCCATGCCGGCACCCCGCGCGGGATCGCCCGGTTCCCCTCGGGCGAGGAAGCGCTGGTCGACGGCCTCCCGCGCAAGGCCTCCGAAGGCGCACCCGTCCGCCTGCTGATCACCCGCACCGCATTGGCCGAGCAAGGCCGTCTGAAGTGGATGCAAGCGCGTTGCAGTGCCGATGCAAAACGCCCCGCACCCACCCTGGCCGAGCGCCTCGCCGGGGATGGCAACGGGCCGGTCCGCATCGTCCGCCGCTTCCCCGATACCGTCTGGGACGAACTTTACGCCGACGCGCTGACCGGCGAAGTCGCCTTTTCCGGCGGATCGCTGATCGTTTCGCCCACCCCGGCGATGACTGTCATCGATGTCGACGGCAATCTCCCTCCACCCGTGCTCGCCCGCGCCGCCGCCGCTGCGGTCGTGGGGGCGGTGCGACGGTTCGATCTCGCCGGCTCGATCGGCATTGATTTTCCGACACTTTCCGCAAAGGCAGACCGTCGCGCGGTCGACGACATACTCGCCGCCGAGCTCGCCGACTGGCCGCATGAACGCACCGCGATGAACGGCTTCGGTTTCGTTCAATTGGTCGCCCGGCTCGAACGACCTTCGCTCATCGCCCGCCTCGCCCGTGATCCGGCGGGCGCCGGTGCCCGCCTCCTCCTGCGCCGCGCCGAGGCGGTAACCACGCCCGGCCACTTGCTCCTCGCCGCCGCCCCCGCCGTGCGCGCCGCAGTGCGCCCCGAGTGGGAAACCGAACTCGCCCGCCGCACCGGCCGCGTCCTACAGTGGCGCAGCGATCCGGGCCTTGCGCTCGACGGCGGCTTCGCGCAGGCACTCGCCTGATGCCGGTTCCCTCGAAGAAATGCCCGATCTGCGGCAAGCCCGCTCACGCCGATCTGACTCCGTTCTGCTCGGCCCGATGCCGTGACCGCGATCTGCTGCGCTGGCTTGGCGATGGCTATGCCCTGCCCGGTCCGCCCGTCCCGCCCGAAGACCTTGAATAGCCCAAGTTACCGGCCAAATCCCGCTTGCCAACCGCGCCCCGCTTCGTCATAGGCGCCGTTCCATTCGCTCGCCGGTCCTCAGGGGATCGCCGCAGCAGCGATGCCCGGGTAGCTCAGTTGGTAGAGCACATGACTGAAAATCATGGTGTCGGCGGTTCGATTCCGTCCCCGGGCACCATTTGCCTCGCCCGCCGATGCCAGCGCTTGGTCCGTGGATCAAGGAAACGCTTCAGACTGGCGCTCGGTCCCATTCGATGCGGACGCGGTGGGGTGAGAGCCCTGCGCCGCGTACATCGGCTTCAAGGCAGAGGTGGCCCGCACAAAGGTGGGCAATTCGGCGAACCTGCGTCAGGCCCTCCCAGTTGGGAAAAAGCGCGAACTCCACCCTGTGCGTGACCCCGCCCGGGCATATCGCGTAGGTCCCGGCATAAGTGAAGAACCCGTCGTAGGCGCGCGCCTTTTCGGCTGCACTGGCCTCGAACTGGCGGGGGCTGGCAAAGGGCTCGCGGTCGGGCCGGGCGATCATGCAGATCATCTCGCCATCGGGCCGATAGCGCAGGAAACCGCGCGGGCGGTCACCGAACGGGGCGATCACGCGCCCGTCTTCGTGAAACTCCTGCCACGAGCGGATCTCCCAGCGCCCAATCAGCCGTTGCCGGTCGATTGCCGGGTCATCTGCTGGCGGGGCATCAGCGGCCATCGCCTATTCGTCGAAGATCGCCACCGCGCGGGTGAACCCGGCGGAAGCGCCGCGGATCTTGAACGGGAAGCAGCAAATGGTGAAGCCGCTGGCCGGAAGCGCCTCAAGGTTGTGGAGCTTTTCAAGGTGGCAATAGCCGATCTCCAGTCCGGCCTTGTGCCCCTCCCAGATAATCGAGGGATCGCGGTCCTTGGCATAGCGCTCGGCCGTCACGTTGAACGGCGCATCCCAGCTCCACGCGTCAGTGCCGGTCACCCGCACTCCGGCTTCGAGCAGGTAAAGCGTCGCCGCCTTGCCCATGCCGCACCCCGCGGCGACGAAGTCGTCATGGCCATAACGGCTGCCGGCGCGGGTGTTGATCACCACGATCTCGAGCGGCGATAGCGTGTGGCCGATCCGCGCCAGTTCATCGCGGACGTCCTGCTCGGTCACCACATAGCCATCGGCGAAGTGCCGGAAATCAAGCTTCACGCCGGGCTGGAAACACCAGTCCAGCGGCACCTCGTCGATCGTGATCGCGCGCTTGCCGTTGTCCATGGTCGAGGCATAGTGCCACGGTGCGTCCAGATGCGTGCCGTTGTGGGTGATCAGCTCGATCCGCTCGATCGCCCAGGCCTCGCCCTGCGGCATATCCTCGGGCTTCATTCCCGGGAAGAAGTGAACCAGATCTTCCACCGATGCCCGGTGATCGATGTATTCGATCTTCGGGCGGTAAGGCTCCGGGTCCGAGATGACGTCATTTTCGAGGTAAATCGACAAATCCACAAATCGACGGGCCATAACGTAACTTCCGATCTCAGACGAAGAAGGAGGCAAAGATCTTTTTATCGATCTCGCCGTAGTGGTTTTTGGGAATCGCGGCCATGAACTGGATTTCCTTGGGGCACTTGTAGCCCGAAATGTGCGATCGACATAGTCGGTCCAGCTCCGCCAAGGCGGGCGGAGCATCCGCGCCGCGGCCGATCACGCCCACCACCCGGTCCCAGGTCGCCGAGCTCCGCATGGCTGAGGGAGCGGCCCGTTCCCCGATAGACTACCGGCCGGTCCGCGAAGGTCCGGGCCGACCGTGCGAGGAAACGGGCGATGTTCATAGCGGCGCGCGTGCCCTCAGTGGCTGAAGCACAGACCCTTGTAGCCATCGCTGGCAACGTTGCGGGTGAACTCCTTGTAAGCGCCGAAACCGCCCAGATAGAGCATCATCGCGCGGGGTTTCCCCTCCACGTTGGCGCCGATGTACCAGTTCTCGGATTTCCAGAACAGCGTCGGTGCAGCCACCGCGCGCAGGTGTTCCGACCAGTCATCATCCGCCTCGCGCGTCGATTCGACCACTTGCGTACCGGCTGCGCGCATATGGCCGATCAGTTCGGCCAGCCAGTTGCCTTGATATTCAACATTGAGCACCGGGTTGAAGAAACCGGTGCAACTGCCCGGGCCATTGACCACGAACATGTTGGGAAAGCCGCTGGTGGTCATGCCCATGTACGTCCGCGGACCGTCATACCACGCTTCGCTGAAGGTCAGCCCGTCGCGGCCCTTGATGTCCATGGTGGTCAGCACGCCGGTGATCGCGTCGAACCCGGTGGCGAAGATTAGCACATCCAGCGGATACTCGGTCCCGTCCGCCAGCTTGATCCCGGCTGGCGTGATCCGCTCGATCGCATTCTCCTTCACGCTGACGAGGTGGACATTCTCGCGCTCGTAGGTTTCGAAGTAGCCGGTATCGGCGCAAAGTCGCTTGGTCAGGATCGGATAGCCCTGGGGAATGAGCTTTTCGGCCAGTTCCGGGTCCTTAATCCGGGCGCGGGTCTTTTCGCGGAAGAATTCGGCCAGCGTTTCATTGGCTTCGTCGCTGAGCAGCAGGTCCTTGAACGAGGTGTAGAAGCACAACCCGCCCGATTTCCACCGCGTCTCGTACTCGGTGCGGCGCTCTTCCGGAGTGACCTCCATCGCGCTGTGAGTGTTGGGCACGCCCGCTTCGAAATTGAGCGAGATGTAGCCGCCGAAGCTGTTCATCTGCTTCTGGCGCCAACCCTTGTAATCGGATTTCACTCGGCGTTCGTATTCGGGATCGAGGGGGCCGTTGTTGAGCGGCACCACGAAATGCGGCGTGCGCTGAAACACGAACAGTTCGCCCGCCTCGCGCGCGATGATCGGGATGGCCTGGATGGCGGAAGAGCCGGTACCGATGACGCCGACCCGCTTGCCGGCGAAATCGGGCTTCTCGCGCGGCCAATCGAAGGTGTGGAGAGTCTCTCCGGCGAAATCCTCATAGCCGGGGATATCGATCTTTTTTGGCGCCGAGATCAGCCCCGTCGCCATCACGCAAAACTGCGCGGAGATCTTCGCGCCGGTGGACGTTGCGATATCCCAGCGCTTATCCGCCGCGTTCCAGTGGACGCTGGAAATATAGGTGTTGAGGCTGATGTCGCGCATCAGGTCGAAGCGCTCGGCCACATGGTTGAGATATTGCTCCAGCTCCACCTGCGAGGGATAGCGGTG
>CANGQZ010000088.1 GCA_947455865.1 Sphingomonadaceae bacterium | reverse complement strand
GTCAAGGGCGGCTGGTCGGTCGGCCCTGGCGAGTGGAGCCGGGCCGCGCACAAGTGCGCCGACCTGGTCTATTCGCGGCTCTCGGGCGAGAGCCCGTTCTTCGATTCCAAGATCGCCTACATCGCCGAGACCGGGCCGAAGGACCGCCGGATGAAGCGGCTGGCGATCATGGATTCGGACGGCGCCAATCACCGCTACATCACCACCGGCCAGGCCATCGCGCTTACCCCGCGCTATTCGCCCGATTACAAGTCGATCCTTTATCTCAGCTATTTCAACGGCTTTCCCCGGATTTACATTTACGACATCGCCAGCGGCAAGCAGCGCCTGATCGTCCAGAACCGCAACCCCACGTTCGCCCCGCGCTGGTCGCCAGATGGCAAGTGGCTGCTCTATTCGATGGCGGCAGGCGGCAATACCGACATCTACCGCATCTCTGCCAGCGGCGGCGAGCCGCTGCGGCTGACCAACACCCCGGGGATCAACATTGGCGGTTCGTTCTCGCCCGATGGCTCGAAAATCGTGTTCGAAAGCGACCGCTCGGGTGTGCAGCAGGTTTATGTGATGGACGCCGACGGATCAAACCAGCGGCGCATCAGCTTCTTCGGCGGCCGGGCCGCCACCCCGGAATGGAGCCCGCGCGGCGATCAGATTGCATTTACTTACATTGCCGGGAACTTTAAAATCGCGGTAATGTCACCAACAGGCGCAAATATGCGCACGCTTACCGACAGCTGGCAGGACGAGGCGCCCACCTGGTCGCCCAACGGACGGATCATTCAGTTCTTCCGCACCGAGAAGAACTCCGGCCGTGCCTCGATCTGGCAGGTAGACCTGACCGGGCGGAACGAGCGCAGGCTCCCCACCCCGGTCGATGCGTCGGACCCGGCATGGGGCCCGGTGCAGCCATAACGAATGTCAGCAAAGGGCGGCGCCCGCTGGATGCAAAGGAGAACGCGAATGTCTGACCGGACCGAGATCATGAGCACGATGGGCAAGCGGGCGTGGGCAGGCGCAATCCTGCTGGCAGGCGGCGCCGCACTGGCTGGCTGCAGCCCCAAGGCCCCGCCGCAGCTGCCCCCCGCTCCCGCGCCGACTACCGTCAGCGAAGCCCCGCCGCCGCCGATTCAGCAGGGCCCGGCGCCGGGCAGCCAGGCTGATTTCGTGGCCTCGATGATGGGCCGCGACGTCGTCTATTTCGATACCGACATGTTCAACATCGATAGCGTCGATCAGGCCGCGCTGGCGCAGCAGGCACAGTGGCTGATGCGCTATCCGGCCAAGAAGGCCACGCTGGAAGGGCACTGCGACGAGCGCGGCACCCGCGAATACAACCTCGCGCTGGGCGAGCGGCGGGCCAATGCGGCGAAGAATTACCTCGTCGGCCTCGGCATCGATGCCAGCCGGCTGACCACGGTCAGCTATGGCAAGGAGCGCCCGGTTGCGCTTGGCTCGGACGAAACGAGCTGGGCCAAAAACCGCCGCGCGGTGACCATTACCATCGACTGAGCCGGCAGGCCGGTCTGCGTGCGGCGCCGGGAGCAATTCCGGCGCCGTTTGCGTTTCACTGCCGGGGCAGGAGCGGGCCGAAGGCGGGCAGGCCCGACGCCGGGATGCGCACCACCGGCGTAAACCCGACCTCTCCGGCCAGCGGCGCGCGATAGCTGTCGCCCCCCAGCAGGACATATCCTGCCATCAGCAGCACCGACAGGGCCGCGGCGATCGCCAGTTTGGGGCTCATTGGAGGTCTCGCGCGGTCACCTACCGGAAATATGTCGCGCTGCGGCAGGGTTCAACCCTGTTGGTCCTTGCCGGAATCAGGCCGCGCAGCCTATCGCTTGGCGATGAGCCGCGTGCGCCGCAAAGATGACTGGGGATTCCCGCGCTGGCGCGGCTATGGCAGTGGCATGGCCGCCGAGCCGGTGCGGATGTGCGACCGCGCGGGCTGTCAGGAAAAGGGCGAATGCCCGGCGCCCAAATCACCCAACAACCCCGAACGCTGGATGTTCTGTCAGCGCCACGCCGCCGAATACAACGCAGGGTGGGATTACTTTGCCGGGCTGACCACCGAAGAAGCCGCCGCCCGCGAGGAGCGGGAGCGCGCCGACGCCAGCGGCTACAAGGAATCGGCCCACTATGGCTGGGCCACTTCGGGCGACGGCAGCCGCAGCCGCGACGAACTGCGCGCGCTGGAGCAACTGGGGCTGGAGCCCGATGCCGACTTCGAGGCGGTGAAGAAGGCGTGGCGCGCGAAAGCCAAGGAAGTCCACCCCGACGTCAAGCCCGGCGATGCCGCTGCCGCCGAGGCGTTCCAGAAGCTCCAGATCAGCTACGAAGTGCTGCGCGTGGCCGAGGAACGGCGCGAGTGGAGGGGCTAGGCGTGGCCCGCAAACATTCGAAGCATGGCCGCTACGAGGACCTGCCCGACGAGGATGAGGCGCCGCCGCCGGTCGTTCCCTGCTGGCTGTGCGGCCGGCCTACCGGCAAGACCATCGTCTGGCACCATCCCGTGCCCAAGAGCCGCGGCGGGCGCGACGTGGTGCCGATGCACCCGATTTGCCAACAGACGTTGATCGCCAACTTCACCAATTCGGAACTGCAGCGCCACGGGATGGACGTGGAAAGCCTGCTGGCCCATCCCAACGTGCGCAAATTCGTCGACTGGGTGGCGAACAAGGACCCCGATTTCACCGCGACCACGGCGAAGAAGCAGCGCTGAGCTGCTAGTCTGGTTGTTCCAGCCGCGCGAGCCAGGCCACAGCCTGTTTGGGTTCACCCGGCGCATTGGACGAGACCGGCCCCCGCGCGGCCTCGAATTCCTGATGCAACGCGAACGGCGCCATCGCCAAAGTCTCGCGCATCGCGGCGATGTCTCGGCCCATATCGCACAGTGCTTCGACTACCGGCGCCCATTTGGCGCGGGCGAAGCGATCCTGCGTGTGCGCGAACAGTCCCCATGAGCCGGCGGCGCAGGACTGCAAGGCACTGACCAGCGCCTCCCGGTACTCCGCCTCCAGTTCCGCACGGCGGACGTCGAGGCGTTCAAGTCGGTCTGCTTTGGCCATGGGCGCGTGTAGGGCACATTCCCGGCCCGCCCCAAACACAAAAGGCGCCCCTTTGCGGAGCGCCTCTCGAGTCGTCAGCCGTAGCCGGCGCTATTTGGGCGAGACCACCATCAGCATCTGGCGGCCTTCCATGCGCGGATAGGCTTCGACCTTGGCGACCTCGGCAATGTCTTCCTGCACGCGGCGCAGGAGGTTCATGCCGAGCTGCTGGTGCGAGAGCTCGCGGCCGCGGAAGCGCAGGGTGACCTTGACCTTATCACCCTCACCGATGAACTTGTGCATCGCGCGCATCTTCACGTCATAGTCGTGATCGTCGATGTTCGGACGCATCTTGATCTCCTTGATCTCCTGCGTCTTCTGCGACTTGCGCGCGATATTGGCCTTTTTCTGCGCCTCGTAACGGTACTTGCCGACATCGAGGAACTTGCAGACCGGCGGATCGGCGTTGGGCGAAACCTCGACCAGATCGAGCCCGACTTCGGCCGCCTGTTCGATCGCCTCGCGCGTGTACATCACGCCGAGATTCTCTCCGTTCTCATCGATGACGCGGACTTTGTCCGACTGGATGAGCTGGTTGTAGCGCGGCCCGCTCTTGACTGGGGGCTGCAGCATGCGCCGGGGTGGGGGAGCTATAATCGGTTCTCCTGTGATTGCCTGTAGGGAAGGTCTCGCGCGGGTCCTTAAAGCGAAACGGGCCGGGCGTGAAGCGGGGAAAGTGGGGATGAGCGTGCGGCCCGGCAAGAGCGCCGCGAATGCAGCCTGCGCTCAAACCATTTCGGGGGTGATCGCATCTTCGCCGGCGGCTTCGAGTAGCTTGCGCTCGACCGTCTTGAGCCGCGCGGTCTGGTCGATCTTCTCGCCCAGTACGTCGGTGACATAGAAGGTATCGGCAGCCCGCTCGCCATACGTGGCGATGTGCGCCGAATGGACGATCAGCCGACTTTCGAACAGCGCGCGGGCGAGCCGGTGCAGCAGCGCGGGCCGATCGCGCGCGTTGACCTCGATCACGGTGAAGCGGTTCGAAGCCTTGTTGTCGAACTCCACCCTTGGGCGCACGTCGAAGGCCTCGGCGCGGGGGCGCGCGAGCGGGCGGGCGGCAAGCTGTGGGATGAGCTTGACCCGGTTGGCGAGCGCATCGGCGATCGCGGTCTTGATCCGGGCAAGCTGGGTATCCTCGCCGAATGGGCGGCCAAGCGGATCCTGCACAAGGAAGTTATCGACCGCCATGCCGTTGCGCGCGGTGTGGATGCGGGCATCGATGATGTTGCCGCCGGCGAGGTGAATGCCCCCGGCGATGCGATAGAACAGCCCGGGGTGATCGGCGGCGAGCACGGTTACCAGCGTTGCCCCGCGTGCGGCGTAGAATTCGGTGGCTACATCGAGCGGTGCGCCCTTGGTCCGTTCGAACTGAGCGAGGTTGAGCGCGATGATATCCTCGGGCTCGGCAATCCAGTATGCATCGCCGAGCTGGCGGCCAATGGTTTCGACCAGTCCGGCCTGGGCCCCGAGCCGCGCGGCAACCGCCTGCTTTTTCGCCGCGACGCGCTGGGTGCGGCCATGTTCGGCGTGGCCTAGGCGCAGCCGTTCTTCGGCCAGTTCGTAAAGCTCGCCGATCAGCTGCCGCTTCCACGAGTTCCACACCCCGGGGCCGACTGCGCGGATATCGACGATCGTCAGCAGCATCAGCGTGCGCAGCCGTTCGAGCGACTGGACCATTGCCACGAAATCGGTGATCGTCTTCCAGTCCGCCAGATCGCGCTTGAACGCGGTGGCGCTCATCAGCAGGTGATAGCGTACCAGCCATGCCACCAGATCGGTCTCGGCCGCATCGAGCCCGAGCCGCGGACACAGCTTCATCGCCACTTCGGCGCCGAGCACGGAGTGATCGCCGCGCCGGCCCTTGGCGATATCGTGGAGCAGCACCGAGACATAAAGCGCGCGGCGCGAATGAATTAGCGGGAACACCTGCGTGCCCATCGGGTGATCGACGGCAAGCTCGCCCTTCTCGATCTGCGAGAGCAATCCGATCGCGCGGATGGTGTGCTCGTCCACCGTATAGTGGTGGTACATGTCGAACTGCATCTGCGCGTTGACCCGGCCGAAATCGGGCACGAACCGGCCGAACACTCCGGCCTCGTTGAACGAGCGCAGCGAATTTTCGGGATCGTGGCGGCTGGTCAACAGATCGAGGAACAGGGCATTGGCGCGCGGCGATTTGCGCACTTCGGCATCGATCAGCCGCGCATCGCGCGCGGCCAGTCGCATCGCCTCGGGGTGGATTTCAAGCCGTTCCTGATCGGCCAGCACGAAAATCTCGAGCAGCCGCACTGGATCGCGGCTGAACCAGTCATCCCCCGGCACGTTGATCTTGCCGCCGAACACGGTGTAGCCGCGCAGCTGGCGGGGGCGGCTGCGGAAACCGGCGAGCAGGCCGCGTGGCTGGCGCTTGGCGAACTGTTCATCCAGCTGGGCGAGGAACACGCCGGTCAGGTGGCCGACGCGCTTCGCATGCAGGAAAAAGAACTGCATGAACCGCTCGACCGCGCTTTTGCCCGGCCGGTCGGAAAACTGCATCCGCGCCGCGACTTCACGCTGGATATCGAAAGTCAGCCGGTCCTCGGCACGATCGGTGATGGTGTGGAGGTGGCAGCGCACCGCCCAGAAGAAGTTTTCGGCACGGCGGAAGGCGCGGTATTCGGTGGGGGTAAGCAGCCCGACATCGACCAGCTCGCTGGGATCGCGCACCTTGTGGATGTATTTGCCGATCCAGTAGAGCGTGTGGAGATCGCGCAGACCGCCCTTGCCTTCCTTCACGTTGGGTTCGACGACATAGCGGCTATCGCCCAGCCGCTTGTGCCGCTCGGTCCGCTCGCGCAGCTTTTCGGCGACAAACTGGCGCTCGGTACCCTGCACCACTTCGCTCCAGAAGCGGCGCTGGGCCTCGGCGAACAGGGCCTGATCGCCCCACACATAGCGCCCTTCGAGCAGCGCGGTGCGGATCGTCAGATCCCCGCGCGAAAGGCGCACCATCTCATCGAGCGAGCGGCTTGACTGGCCGACCTTGAGCCCCAGATCCCACAGGAAATAGAGCATCGCCTCGATCACCTGTTCGCACCAGGCGGTGGCCCTGGTCGGGGTGAGGAAGGCGATATCGACATCCGAATGCGGCGCCATCTCGCCCCGGCCGTAACCGCCGACCGCAAGGATCGCGAGGCGTTCCCCGGTCGAGCGGTTCGAGGAGCGATAGACATGGCCGACCACGTGATCGTGGATCAGCCGCACCAATTGATCGACCAGAAACGCCTGCGCCGATGCGGATTCGGCCCCGGCGGAAGGGCGTGCAGCAAGGCGGCGGGCAATTTCCGCCCGGCCCCGCGCCAGCGCACCGCGCAGCAGTTCGACCACCGCCGGACGCGCGGCATCGGCGCCGGCGGCCGCCACCGCGTCAGCGATCGCTGCGGCAATCGCGCGGCGCTCGATGATCGCGCGCTGATTGGGGATGCGCGATGTGCTCAAGCGAGGAACTCGTCGATTCTGTTCACAGCCGCATGCCATAAGCCGCTGGCCGGGCGCGGCAAGCCGCTTTCCCCGAATGGCCACAGCGGATCGCCTGCGGGCGCACGGGCAAAGCATGGCGATGTTATCGCGCGAGCCGGTTCCATCGCGGCCCAGGCTGTGCCAGAAGACGCAGGACCAACCAGTCGTGAAGGGTTTACCGGGTGCTGAGTTTTCTGGCTGCCGCTGCCGCCAATGGCGGGCACGTGCCGCTCTACTGGCTCGATCTCCACCTGACGCGGGGGATCGATTTTGGCGTGTTCACGCTGCGGTGGTACTCGCTGGCCTATCTCACCGGGATCGTTTTCGCCTACTGGCATGTCTCGCGCGCATTGCGCTTTGCCGGCGCGCCGATGGCGCAGCGCCATGCTGACGACTTGTTCTTCTATTGCACGATCGGGGTGATCGTCGGCGGCCGGCTGGGGTATGCGACGTTCTATCAACCGCATCTGTGGGGCGATCCCGGCGCCCTTGCCCGGCTGTGGGAAGGCGGGATGAGCTTTCACGGCGGGCTGATCGGCTGCACGCTGGCGATGGCGTGGGTCAGCTGGCGCGGCGGACTCAATTTTTTCCGGGTCTGCGATTATGTCGCGGTGGTGGTGCCGATGGGGCTGCTGCTGGGGCGCTGCGCCAACTTCGTCAACGGCGAGCTGTGGGGCCGGGTGACCACGGCGGATGTGCCGTGGGCGATGGTGTTCCCCGATGGCGGGCCGCTGCCGCGCCACCCCAGCCAGCTGTACGAGGCGGTGCTGGAAGGACTGTTGCTGCTCGTGATCCTGCTGGTACTGTTCTGGAAGACCGGGGCTCGTTTCCGCCCCGGCCTCATCACCGGGGTGTTCGTCGGTGGCTACGGCCTCGCCCGGTTCTTCGTCGAATACTACCGCGAGCCCGATGCCCAGCTTCAGGAATTCGCCGCGCGCACCGGACTGTCGATGGGCCAGTGGCTGACCGTGCCGATGATCTTGATCGGGCTGGTGCTGGTCGGCCGCGCGCTGATGCAATCCCCGGTCGGCGCGACGCAGCTCAAAGTTCCGGCGGAGCCGGTGCCCGAATGAGCTTTAGCTCCGGAGAAGCCGAGTCGCTCTCCGCGATCTTCGCACGATTGATCGCCAGCACTGGCCCACTCAGCCTGCAGCATTACATGGGCGAGGCCAACGCCCGCTATTACGCGGCGCGCGATCCGCTCGGCGTGGCGGGCGATTTCATCACCGCGCCCGAGATCAGCCAGGTCTTCGGCGAGATGATCGGGCTGTGGCTGGCCGACATGTGGGTGCGCGCCGGGCAGCCGGCATTGATCCACTACGTTGAGCTGGGCCCCGGGCGGGGCACGCTAGCCCGGGATGTGCTGCGCACGATGGCCCGGTTCGATATGGCGCCGGAAGTCCATTTCGTCGAAACCTCGCTGGGCCTGAAGGACCTGCAGCTTCAGGCGGTGCCGCAGGCCAAGTTCCATAACGATCTTTCGACCGTGCCGATGGCCGGGCCACTGCTGGTTGTCGCCAACGAGTTCCTCGACGCGCTGCCGGTCCGCCAGTTGGTGCGCACGCCCGCCGGGTGGCGCGAGCGGATGGTCGATTACATCGACGGCGCGTTCGTCCCCATCGCAGGAGAGCGGCCGATGGACGCGGCGGTCCCCGAGGACCGGCGGGAAGCCCCAGTGGGAACAATCATCGAGACCTCGCCCGGCGCGACTGCCGTAATCTATGAGCTGGCCGGGCGACTGGTGGCGCAGGGCGGAACCGCGCTGCTGATCGATTATGGCTACGACTCACCGCGCGATGGATCGACCGTTCAAGCCGTGCGCCGTCATGCCAAGACCGATCCCTTTTTTGCCCCGGGGACGGCCGATCTGTCGGCACTGGTCGATTTCGCGACGCTGCGCGCGGTGGCGGAAAGCCGGGGGGCCAAGTGCTTCGGTGTGACCGAACAGGGCGAGTGGCTGACCGCGCTGGGCGGGGCGGTGCGCGCAGAACTTCTGGCCCGGTCCCACCCGGAACACGGCACGACGATCCGCACGGGGTTCGCACGGCTGGTCGATCCGGCACAGATGGGTGCGCTGTTCAAAGTTATGGGGCTGGCCAGTCCGGTCTGGCCTGCGGGCGAAGCCTTTGGCGCGCCCGTGGCCGGGGTGATGACCGCATTACCGCCGGAGCGCGATGACCCGTCACAACCGCCTGCCGGACCGTCAATCCGCCCGGTCTGAATCAGTACTTCACCCCCGGCGGTGCCGCGCGGCCGGCCGGGTTGGTCTCGGGCTTGAGATCGACCGCACGGACCTCGCCCGGCGGCAGGCGCGGCGGGCTCGCTTTGAGCCACGCCTGCAATGCATCGATATCGGTCATACCCACGGTCAGATTGCGGCCCTTGACGAAAGTGGCGAACGTATCGCCGCCGCCGACAAGGAAGGCATTGACGGTGACCCGGTAATCCTGCGCCGGATCGAGCGGCACGCCGCCAAGCGTGAGCGCGGCGATCCGCTCGCCAACGGCGCGGGTGCGGTCATAGCTCAGCTGCAGCCCGGCCGAGCAGGCAAGGATCTGTTCCGGACCGTTGGAATCGAGCCCGTCTTCGAGCGCCTGGCGGAACTCAGCCCCGGTCAGCGTCACGGTCACCAGCACGGTGTTGAACGGCTGGACCGCATAGACATCACCGAAGGTCACGCTGCCGTCGCTTTGGGGCAAAAGCGAGCGGCGGATGCCGAATGGATTGGTGCAGGCGATCTGTGCGCCCGCGCCGGCTGTCGCGGCAAGCTGGGCGTCGGCGATGAGGTTGCCGAGCGGCCCCCCGGTTCCGCCTGCCGCGCCCTCGGTGCGTTCGGCCGGAGCGCCGAGGAAGCCGACCTTGCGGGTGGCGTAATCCTTCGCCGCAGCGACATATTTGGCGACATAGGTGGCGATATCGGCGCGCGGCTGCTCCGGCGGGAACGCGGAGTTGAGCGGCACTTCGCCGCGCCCGCCGGTGTAGGCGGCAGAGGCAACCACCACGTTGCGGGCACGTTTGGCGATCACCTTGTGCGCCGCCGGATCGATCTCCAGCGCGATGTCGGTGACGAACTCGCCCCATAGCCCGGCGCTGGTCAGCAGGAACGGTTTGGCCGGATTGTAGTGACTGTAATCGCAGACATAGGCCCAATGGGTATGCCCCGAGATCACCAGATCGACGCTGGTATCGAGCCGATCGAGCACCGGGCGGATTTCGGAATTGAGCCCTTCGCAGCCGTTGGGATCGAGTGGGCCGGTAGTGCGCCCACCCTGATGGATCACCACCACCACCGCGTCCGCACCTTGCGCCCGCAGCTGCCGCGCGAGCGTGTTGGCGGTATCGGCCTCGTCGGCAAAGGCGATGGCGCCCGCCACCGCTGGCGGGACAAGGCTGCCGGTATCCTTGAGCGTCAGCCCGATCAGCCCGACCGTAACCTTGCGTGCACCGCTGCCGAAGCTTTTCAGCGCAGTGGCAGGAAACAGCGTGGAGCCATCGGCCTTGAGCAGCGAATTGGCGGCGAGGAAACGGAACTTTGCGCCGCGGAAGGGCTCGATCTGACACGGCTTGCGCTCGGTAAACTGGGCGCAGCCGCCGCTCTGCTTGCGCCGGAGCTCCGCCACGCCGGCATCGTATTCGTGATTGCCAACCGCGTTGAAATCGAGCCCGAGCCGGTTCATCACCTCGATCGCCGGTTCGTCGAGATAGATCGACGAGACCACCGGCGAGGAACCGATCAGATCGCCCGCCGAAAGCGTGAGGTGATTGGGATACTGGCTGCGCACCTTGTCCAGCATCGCCGCCAGCCACGCCGCACCGCCGGCCGGAACTTGCACGGTCCCGCCTTTGCCGTCGGGCAACTGCGCCGATTGCTTGGGCGCTTCAAGGTTGCCGTGGAAATCGTTGAACGCGGCAATTCCGATAGTGACGGGGCCCATGGTAGCAGGAGCGAGGGCCTCGGGCGGCGTTGGCGCGGCGCTGGGCGCGGCGGTCGTGGCGCAAGCGCCGAGCGACAGTGCGGCGGCAATGCTCAGCGGCAGGCGCAAGTGAGAGATCAGGGACATTGCCGCTCGCCGGAAAAAGGAAACCGCGCCGCTTTTACGCCCGAAACATGACAAGTTGAGTAAGCGCTGTGCGGCGCCCACCTTGCGCGGTTGACGCCCAGCGTTGAGCTTGCGCGGCCTGATTTGGGCCGAGGCGCTACTCCTATGATAATCCCGTGTGATGATCCT
>CANGQZ010000087.1 GCA_947455865.1 Sphingomonadaceae bacterium | reverse complement strand
TCCGCCGGCCGCCGCTTGGCGAGCATGGTCTGCAGGAATGTCATCACTTCCTCATCCTTCTGATTGCGCACGGAATAGGTAACACCCAGCGTGCCGTATTTCGGGCCAGTTGCGTCGTGGACGTCAACGCGCGCCACCACATGCAGTGTGTCCCCGGCAAAGACAGGCTTAAGCGCCTTTAGCCCCGTGATCTCCACCAGCGCGGCGATCGCATCGCCATAGAAACCGCTGAGCCCGATAAGGCCGATCGCCAACGAAAACGTCAGCGGCCCATGTGCGATCCTCTGTCCGAAGCGGTTCTTTTCCATGAATGCGCCATCGGTGTGCAGCTGATAATGATCACCCGTGAGCCCGGCGAAATTAGTGATATCGCCGATATCCACGGTGCGACCACGGGTGGTCATCGTATCGCCCGCTTCGAAATCTTCGAACCACTTCGGCTGCGGATCAATAAAGGAACGACCAGCCATCAGAATCCCCTAACAATCATTTGTTTTTGTATAATCTGTGGCAGCCCTGGTCAACGCGCATCACGCGTGCGTAAATTCAGGCCAGCACGCCGCGCATAAGTGTTTCAGCCATCAACACACCAACCTCGCGTGGGCTTAGCCGTCCACTAGGGGAAAGCCATTCCGGCGTCCAGTTCAGCGCCCCCAGGATGGTGAACACCGCGATCCGCTGATTGATGTCCTGCTTGAACAAACCCTGTGCCACGCCATCCTCCACCACCTTGATGAAGCAGCCTTCATAAACCTGGCGGCGTTCGATGGCGGCAGGGAGGTTTTCTTCCCCAAGGAAGCGCCATTGGTGAAAAACCACCAGTGAACGTTCGGGATTTTCGGCCACTACCTCGACATGGGCAACGATCATCGCGCGCAGCCGCTCCGCAGGTGATCCGGCGCTGTAAGCATGGGGTTCGACCGCGGTGATGAAACGGTGAATCCCGTCCGCCACGATCTCCACCAGCAGCGCTTCCTTGCTCTGGATATGCGCATAGAGACTGCCGGGTAGCACCCCGACTTCCGTGGCGAGATCGCGAACGGAAGTCCCAGTATAACCCTGCTTGCCAAACAGCCGCATTGCCGCGTTAAGAATGGCCGTTCGCGGTCCGCTGCCTGTTTCCGGCCCGTGCTCCTCAGCCATCAGTTTCCCCGTACAATTGCGCAGCACAGCATACAATTACTTACAGCCCCATGGATTTTGCAATAATGCTGCGCAAGATTTCGTTCGTCCCTCCACCGACCATGCCGTGCTTTGCCTCGCGGAAATAGCGCTCCATGTCGTATTCCGGCAATTGGGCGTACCCGCCCAATGCTTGCATCCCGTTGAAGGCAATGTCGAACAGGGTCTGCGATGCCACCAGCTTGGCCTGCGCGACAAGTGCGGATGCCTTTTCTCCGCGCGCCATCGCAGAAGCCGCCGCATAGACAAGGTAATAGGCCGCCGATAGCCGCGCTCTGTCTTCTGCCATGCGGTGCTTGAGCACCTGAAATTCGGCGAGCTTCTTGCCGAATGCTGTCCGCTCGCTCAGATATCGTGCCGTATCGTCAAGCGCGGTCTGCGCGTTGCCGACTTGAGAGGCGGCAATCGAAAGGCGTTCGAAGTCCAGATGCTCGCCGATGTATTGCCAGCCTTTGTTGACCTCTCCCAGCAAGGCGGATTTTGGCAGGCGCAGATCATCCATGAACAAGGATGTTGTTCCGAGCGAGCGGCGGACCAGAGTGTCCATCTTCTGGATCTCGAGGCCCGGTGTGTCGTTCGGGATCAGCAGGACGCTGAAATCATATCGCCCCTCTCCCGTGCGCAACATCATTGCAATGCAAGTGTCAGGAAGATGCGCGCCGGAACACCAGACTTTATTGCCATTGATCGCCCAATCATCGCCTTCAAGGCGTGCGGTCGAACGCGCACCAGCCGCGTCGGAACCGGATTGCGGCTCGCTTATCGAAATAGAGAATTTCGCTTCGCCGCGCAGGAATGGAGCAAGATAGCGTTCGCGCTGTTCCGGCGTTCCGTGCCGCGATACATTGGTCGCGGTAAACATCGAGGTCATGATACATGCGGCCGTATCAAGGCTGTCCTTGCCGATCGCTTCGCAAAACAGAGCGAACATCACCGGGTCGCGGTCCATACCAAGTCCGCCGAACGCCTCGGGAATCAGCAGCCCGAGCCAGCCTTGCCCCGCCATCTTGCGATAGAGTTCTTCTGGGAATTCACGCGATTGATCGTGCTTGCGCAAGACTTCGCGAGGAAACTCTCGATCCATGAAATTGTAGACGATGTCGCGCCACATGCGCTGTTCGTCCGTGAAGCTGAAATCCATTCCCGAAACTCCTGCGCACAAGGCAGAAACCAGTGTGCGCCATTGCCATTAAACAAACGTTTGTTTATAGAATTCGCGGGAGAGGTCAATCGAAATGAAATTGCCCAGATTGAAACCTGTCGCGGAACGCCGCGCGGCTCTGGAACACGCCTATCCGGCATGGGCCGCGATGACGATAGCGCAATTGCAGGACAAGGCCGCACGCGAATGCCCTGAAAGGCCGCTGATCCTGACCGGCGATCGCAGCCTGACATACCGCGAGGTTCAGCAGAAAAGCCGCCGTATAGCATCAGGGCTGATCGCCGCCGGGGCGCAATCGGGCGATCACATCGCTTTGCTGATGGCCAATTTTCCCGAATTCGTGCTGGTCAAACTGGCGATCGCGCGGGCAGGCTGCACCTGCGTGCCGGTCAATTACCTGCTGCATGGCGAAGCGCTCGGCTATGTGCTGAGACAGTCGGACAGCCGCTTCATGGTGACCATGGATGGATGGAGCGGGCTCGACTATCTGGCCGATCTTGAGGCGTTGGCATCGTCCCTGCCAACGCTGCAGGCCTGTTTCGTGTTCCGGACCGGCCAGGGCAACGGGCAAAGCTGCGCGACCCTCGCTGATCTTGCCGCGCTAGCAACACCATCCAGCGATGCGGAACTGGTCCGGCGCGAAGCAGCAGCAGACGGCCACGGGATTTCGGATATTATTTACACCTCGGGCACGACCGGCCGCCCCAAGGGCGCATTGCTGAAGCATGACATGGTGCTGCGCGCGGCCTATTCATCCGTGCTCACCCGGGCGTTCGAAGATGGCCGCCGGGTCCAGTATGCGATGCCGATGTATCATGTATTCGGTTACGTCGAATGCCTGATCGCCTGCATGTTCGTGAACGGCGCGATCATTCCCCACACGGCCTTCAACCCCGAAGAAATGCTTGACTGGGCGGAACGGTTTCGTGCGAACGACATGGTCTGCGTGCCGCTGATGACACATCGGCTGATGGATACGGTGCGCAGTCGCGGCTTCGACGGAACCGCCCTTCACACCTTCTTCAACAGCGGCGGGGTGAACGTGCCCACGGCCTGGTCCGATATCAGGACGGTTTTCGGCGTCGATGAAATCCACACCGCATACGGCATGACAGAAACCACCGCTTCGACCACCTGTTCGCGCGTCGAGGACGGAATGGATGCGTTGCTGCATTCCAATGGCCGGATCAAGCTGGCGGGCGCTGCGGGCGATCCGGCCATCGGCGGGGTGGTTGCCGAATATCGCGTTGTCGATCCTGTCTCGGGCAAGGGCCTGCCGTCCGGGGCGGCAGGAGAGTTACAGGCGCGCGGCCCAATCGTCACAAGTGGCTATTACAAAATGCCTGACGAAACGCGCGCCGCCTTCACTGCGGATGGCTGGCTGCACACGGGCGATGTCGGCACTCTGAGCGCGCAAGGCTGGCTGTCGTTGACCGGAAGGATCAAGGAAGCCTATCGCTGCGGCGGTGAAATGGTGATGCCGCGCGAAATTGAGGCGCTGTTCGACAATTATCCGGGGCTGGCCCATGCGCTGGTCGTCGGCATACCCGATCCGAAAATGGGCGAGGTAGGCTGCCTGTGCATCGTCGAATCCGGCAGTCCGGCACCGGTGGATGAGGAGCTTCTATCCCTCTGCCGGGAAAAGCTGGCCCGGTTCAAAGTCCCGAGGCATGTCTTGCGGTTGCGTGCAAAAGACATCCCGCTTACCGCCACGGGCAGGCCTCAGAAGTTCCTCCTCGCGGAATTGGCGGCAAGGATGATCAGGGAGAAGGCATGATGTTTGTTGAACGAGTCGAAGTCCCGGTGACAGAAGGGCAGGAAGAGGCATTCGCCAAAGCCATGTCCGAACGGGGGCTGGAAATTCTGGCGGCAGCCGCCGGTTGTGCATCCGCGCGCCTGGGACGCGGCGTAGAATCGCCGTCCAAGTTCCTGCTGCTGCTCGAATGGGATGCGGTTGAATTCCATCTCGCCTTCACCAAGACCGCAGAATTCGGCGAATTCGTGGCTATCGCCCGGCCCTTCTTTGCGGGACCTACCAGCATGGAACACTTTTCCATGCTGTGATGCGCCCGGCGCGGCAATCGCTTGGTGCGCCCGGCCCCGCTCGGCTAGCCTTGCTTCATGCGCCCCAGCAGGTCGACAGCGGCCAGCGCCTCCAGCCCCAGGCCAAGGCTCAATCCTTCGGCCATCAACCGCTTGAACCGCTGCGTCAGGATAACCCGCGAATATCGTAGGGCCAGATCGGTCTTGCCGGCAAAGGTGCGGGCGATCTCCATGGCACGGTCAAGCACCAGGTCGGCGGGCAACACCTCGCCCACTACCCCGGCCGCCAAGGCCTCGGCTGCACCAAGTTCCTGATTCATGAGCAGGAAATAGCGGCCACGATTCAAGCCCAGCAGATTAGTCCAGACGACATGCGCGCCATCCCCCGGCACGATCCCAGCCACGAAATGCGGCCCGTCCTGAAACAGCGCCGTCTCCGCCGCCAGCACGATGTCCGACATGACCGGAATTTCCGGATGCATCCGCGCCGGACCATTCACCGCGCAGATCACTGGAACTTCGATGTCGAGCAGGTTCATCAGCAGCTTGCGCCCGTCGTAGAAGGTATGGTCCCATTCTTCTGGGGTGTTGAGCCTGAAGCTGGCGAAATCGATGTCCGCACACCATTGGTCTCCGGTGCCCGTCATCACGATCACCCGGTTGGCCCGATCGGCGCCGATCTGCGCGAAACATCGGCCCAGTTCGGCATGAGCCGGCTCGCTCCAGATCAGCGGGCCTCCTTCGGTATGGAAGCGCAACACCAATATGCCCTGCTCGTCACGTTCCATCGCGATGTGGCGATAGGTATCCCGGTAATCTTCAAATCGGGAGGCTATACCGCTCATGGTCTGGGCATCCTTGTTTAAAGGGCGATGATAGCCGAAAAGCAGGCAACCGGGCGACGGGACATCATGCTCCGCCCCGCTTTACCGATTGCCTTCAGGCTCCAATCCCCATATCCAAAACAATCATTTGTTTTTGTCAGAATCGTCCAATTGGGTCAAGACTGGCGTACCTTGGCAAACAATGGCAGCGAGAGGAGCCGCGATGGCAACGCCTGATGGAACCAAACAGTATCCGCTGCCACCCAGCAGCGTCAATTCGCGCCTCTATACCGACCCGGCCCAGTTCGATCGCGAAGTGGCGGAGGTCTTCTTCAAGAGCTGGCTGCGGGCCTGCCCGTCTGACGATCTGCGCAATCCGCGCGACTATGTGATCTGGGAGCAGTTGCGGCAATCCGTCGTGATCGCGCGGCAGGATGATGGCACGCTTACCGCATGGCACAATGTCTGCCAGCATCGCGGTGCCAGGCTGGTGGAGGCATCAGGCAAATGCACAACCGCGCGCTTCGTCTGCCCATGGCACGGCTTCATCTACGATCTTGGCGGACAGCTCCGCTTTGCGCCCCTGAAGCAGGAATTCGACGAATCCCGATTGAACGGGATGCGCACGCCGCCGGTGCGGGTTGAAGAATTCGGCGGCTTCGCCTGGATCTGCTTTGATGACTCATTGCCTGATCTGCGCAGCTATCTCGGGGACATTGCGACGGAGCTGGACTGGTTCAAGCTGGACGGTTTCGATGTGCGATACCGTTTCGATGCGGCGCTGGATGCGAACTGGAAAGTGGTGGTCGATGCCTTCAACGAAACCTGGCACGTGCCTTTCACGCATCAGGAAACCCTCTCCGACGTAGTCCAGTGGGGCAAGGCGCATCTGCGCATTTGCGATCCGCACAGCTGGATGAGCATTCCCGTGCGCGGATTGACGGACAGGGCGGCGCAAGGGGCCGATCACCGGGCATCGGAGATCACGCATTACCTGGCCTTTCCCAACACCATCTATTCCAATTTCCCCACCCATCTGCAGACCTGGTCGATGTGGCCGGAAGGCCCCGGCAAGACCCGCTTTGTCGCTTACGGCATGGTTGGCCCCTGCCCGCAGGGGTTGAGCGAGGAAAAATGGGCGCAACAGAACGATCGTGACTGGAGCAATTTTCGGGCCGTCGCCTCGGAAGATACACGCATCATCAACAGCTGGGGCCAAGTGTCGCATTCGCTCGGCCAGCGTGACTATCTTTTCAACCGCGCGGAAGGCCGGCTAACGGCCTTTCACGCAGAGATCGGGCGACGAACCGGGCCCAAGGAAGCTACCCGTTCCGGATAATCCGGCCATACCGGAGCGGCTGGCATCGCGGCTGGAGTAGGCACAGCGTGAGTGCAAGGAGAGGCAGGCTCCGCCCATCCGCTACTCGAGCCGCCCCGCCGCCATGATGCGTTCGCCTGCCGCGTCGGCGCCGGTGATCAGCCGCGCGCCGCGTTCAAAGGTCAGGTAATTCCAGCCCCAGTTGGCGCAGGCCACCAGCCGGTTGCGGAAGCCGATCAGGAAGAACACGTGGGCGACGCACCACAGCAGCCACGCGGGAAAGCCGCTCAGCCGCACCCAGCCGAAATCGGCGACCGCACGACTGCGGCCGATCGTGGCGAGGTTGCCGAAGCCGCGATAGCGGAACGGCGGCAGCGCGGGCTTGCCGGCAATGCGGCGGGCAATCGCCTTGGCGGCATAAACCCCTTGCTGCTTGGCGGCCGGCGCGAGGCCCGGCACCACCTTGCCATCGGACATGGTAACCGCGGCGGTGTCGCCGATTACGGAGATTTCGGCCGCACCGGACAGGGTGAGGTCATGGTCGACGATCACTCGCCCGGCCCGGTCGCAGGCCGCGCCGAGCCACTGGCCGGCAGGCGAGGCGCGCACCCCGGCCGCCCACACCACGGTGCAGGCGCGGATCTTTTCCTCACCGATCATCACCCCGGCATCATCGATCGCGGTGACCCGCTGTGCGTCGCGCCGGTGGCGAGGATCAGGTGGTCGTAATCAACGGTTGCCCCGCTGGCGAGCGCCACCTGCCGTGCCGCACGGTCGATGCTGGCAACGCTGTCGAGCAGCACATGGGTGCGTTTCTGGCGCCGCAAGATCGCGCGGATCGGCTGGGCGATGTCCGCCGGGGAGAGCCCGGCGGTCGCCACTTGATAAAGCAGTGGCTGAAACAAGTGGCGGTTCTTCCGGTCGATCACGGTGATATCGACGTCGTGGCGCGACAGTTCGCGCGCAGCGGCAAGGCCGCTGAACCCGGCGCCAACGATGACAACGCGCGGACGCCGGCGCTCGGGTGCGGCGGTCATGGCTCAGGCTCCCTTCCGGCCGAGGAGGGTATCGAGCGAGATCTTGCCCCCGCCCCATGCGATCAGCGGCAGCAGCAGGCCGGCCCAGCTGAGGTGCGTCGGCCAGGCATCGGGGTAAACAAACACCTCGATCACGGTGGTCATGCCAAGCAGGCCCAGCGCGGCGAAGCGCGTGCCGAGGCCGAGCACCAGCATGATCGGAAACAGATGCTCCGAATAGGTCGCGGCGTGCGCGGCGATCTCCGGATCGATAAACGGCAGCGCGTAATCGGTGCGGAACAGTTCATAAGTGCTGTCGGTGATAGTCAGCACGCCGTCGACCTTGGTGCGGCCGGATTCGAAGAAGACTGCGGCGATGCCGCAGCGCTGCACCAGTAGCAGCAGCGATTGCGGAAGAAGGCGCGCGGCAACCGTGCCTCTCGCCACCAACGCCGATGCCATCCTTGCCGCGCTGATCGAAGAGGGGCCGCTCCCGGCGACCGAAACGCTGGCCCACCCCACCGGCGTGCTAATCTGGCGCTCCGGGTTCGTCCCCCGCTTCCGCCGGATCGAGGCCGACGAGGCCCGCTACCTTGACGCGCTGGCCAGCGGCCTCAGCTTCGCGGCGCTATGCGAGGCGCGCGTTGGCGATCTTGGCGAGGAGGCGGGCGTCACCGCTGCCGGCCAGCTGCTCGCGCGCTGGGCGAGCGACGAACTGTGCCGGGTGACCCCGTAACTCAGCCCAGCCGCTCTGCCACCAGCGCCGCCAGATCGGCCTCAGGCCGCGCGCCATAGTGCGAAATCACTTCCGCGGCGCAAATCGCTCCCATCCGCAGGCATTCGTCCAGCGGCCGGTCGCGGGTAAACCCAGCGAGGAACCCCGCCGCGAACAGATCGCCCGCCCCGGTGGTATCGACCACCCGGGCGATCGGTTCCGCCGGCACTTCGGCGTGGACCCCGCCGCTGATCGCATAGGCACCCTTTTCGCTGCGGGTGACGACCACCGTTGGCACCGCACCGCCCAATGCGGTGATTCCTTCGTGAAAATCCGCAATCCCGGTCACCGCGGCGAGCTCGTGCTCGTTGGCGAACAGGATGTCGATCTCGCCGGCAGCAACCATCGCGCGGAAATCGTCGCCATGGCGGGCGATGACGAAGCCGTCGGACAGGGTGAAGGCCACCTTGCGTCCGGCCTGCCGCGCTGCCCCGATCGCCCGGCGCATCGCCTGGCGCGGCTCTTCTGGATCCCACAAATAGCCTTCGAGATAGAGCACCGCCGCATCGGCGATCGCTCCCTCGTCAAGCGCGGCAGGGGGGAGGAATTGCGAAGCACCAAGGAAGGTGTTCATTGTCCGCTGCCCGTCAGCGGTCACGAAGATCAGACAGCGCGCCGTCGCCGGCTGGCCCGAACGGGCGGGCGTGGCGAAGGCGATCCCGGCGGCACGGATATCGTGCGCAAACACTTCGCCCAGCTGGTCGTCGGCAATTTGGCCGATGAAGCCGCAGCGCACCCCGAGCGCGGCCAGCCCGGCCAGCGTGTTGGCCGCCGATCCGCCGGAAATCTCCTGCGCCGGGCCCATTGCGGCGTAAAGCTCGTGGGCGCGCTGCTCGTCGATCAGGGTCATGCCGCCCTTGGCAAGGCCGAGCCGGGCGATATCGGCATCGGCGCATGGCGCCATGACATCGACGATGGCGTTGCCGATGGCGATGACGTCGAACGAAGGTTTGGTCACGCGGAATCCCTGTTCTGCCCGGCGGTGGCGTCGCGGCCCTAGCGTCGGGCCGCTCTGCCAGCAAGCCCGGGCGAGTTGACCCGGCGCGCGTTCGGGGCGATGCGGAGCCATGACCGAACTTCGAGCCGCACTGGCGCTTTCGCTTGTTGCCCTGCTTGGCGGATGCGGCGGTTCTGGCGCGGGCCCGGTGCAAAGCGCCAGCTCGGTGCAGGTGCCGCACCGGACCGCAGCGCGCCTGCCGCAGCGCCGCCCGCCACCGCCGCCGGCACGGCTCCAGGCTTTGCCGGGAGTTGAAGGCGTGATCGGGGCCACGCCCGGCGAACTCGCCCGCCAGTTCGGCGCGCCCCGGCTCGATGTGTGGGAAGGCGATGCCCGCAAGCTCCAGTATTCCGGCGCGGCCTGCGTGCTGGATATCTACCTTTATCCCCAAGCGTCCGGCCGCGAACCGCAGGCGGCCTACGTCGATGCCCGCCGCGCCAGCGATGGGCAAGACGTCGACCGTGCCGCCTGCATCGCGGCCCTGCGTCGTTCGACCGGACCTGCTCGGTAAAGATACCGATGGGCCGGACCTGCGCCGGGCCGGATAGGTAACCCGGTTTTAACCTCCCCTGCGCCATAGCACCGGCAACAGGGCAGGGGGTTTGATCCGCCATGACGTACCAATTCCGCGCGCTTGCCGATCAGGCGATGGCCGATGGAGCGATTACCGCAGAAGAAATCCTCAGCCTGCGCCGCGCTGGCTGGGGCGATGGGCGGATCGAGCCGGGTGAGGCCGATGCCATCTTCACGCTCAACGATCACCTTGCCGAGCGCACCCCCGAGTGGGTTGACTTCTTTGTCGAGGCGCTGGTCGAATTTGTGCTCGCCGGCGGGAACCCGCGCGGGTTCGTCAGCGAGGCGCAGGCCGATTGGCTGATCGCACATATCGATGCCGATGGCCGGGTCGATACGATGGCCGAACTCGAACTGCTCGCCCGCTTGCTCGAAAAGGCTGAACTGGCGCCGGAGCGGCTCAAAAGCTACGCGCTTGGCCAGCTTGAAACGATCGTGCTCACCGGCACCGGTCCGACGCGTGACGGCGGCCAGTGCGATGGCGCGCGGATCACCGCAACCGAATGCAAGCTACTGCGTCGCTGCATCTTCGCCATGGCCGGTGATGGCAATGGTGGCGTCAGCCAAGCTGAAGCCGAACTGCTGTTCCGGATCAAGGATGCCACTCTGGGGGCCGACAATGCGCCCGACTGGCAGACCCTGTTCGTGCAGGGCGTCGCCAATCACCTGATGGCGTGGAACGGCTACAAGCCGGTCTTGGCCGACGAGGCGATCGCTCTCGAATCCTTCATGAACGATACCACGCCGCGGGTGGGTGGGTTCTTCGGCCGGATGGCCAAGGCCGAATTGGGCAAGGGCGTCTCCGCCGTGCTCGGTTCCGGGCGTAAGGGCGTGACCGCCGCTGCGCACAATACCGCAGTGGCCGGGGCCAACAAGGTTACCGAAGTCGAAGATGCCTGGCTGCAGGCCAAGATCGACGCCGACGGTTCGCTCGATCCGCTCGAAAAGGCGCTGCTGCGCTTCATTGCTGAGGAAGAACGGGCCTGATTGGAAGCACCGGCCGGCTCCCCCACTCGGGGGCCCGGTCGATTGGT
>CANGQZ010000086.1 GCA_947455865.1 Sphingomonadaceae bacterium | reverse complement strand
TCATGCTGCCCACGCTTCGGGCCGAGCGGCAGCAGACCTATTCGCCGGTGTTGCCGGTTTCACCGACCACTGGGCAAGTGCTGCAAGTGCCGGTCACCGTGGTCGATGCCGAGGCCGGGATCGTGCGCTTCCACGATCTGGGTGAGGACGTTGAGACTTCGATCCTCGGCGGCCATGCCAAGCTGCAGTGGAAGGTGGACTGGGGCATGCGTTGGGTCACACTCGGGGTTGATTACGAGATGTGCGGCAAGGACCTGACCGACAGCCACCTGCAGTCGGGCCGGATCGCGCAAGTGCTTGGCGGGCGCCGCCCCGAAGGACTGATCTATGAGCTGTTCCTCGATGAGAATGGCGAGAAGATTTCCAAGTCCAAGGGCAACGGCCTGACGATTGAGCAATGGCTGAGCTATGGCAGCGATGAAAGTCTGGGCTTCTATCTGTTTCGCGAACCCAAGAGCGCCAAGCAGCTTCACATCGGGGTGATCCCGCGCGCGGTCGACGAATACTGGCAGTTTCGCGAAAAGCTGGCCGCGCAGCCGATCGAACAGCAACTCGGCAACCCGGTGTGGCACCTGCTCCGGCTGAACGGCTATCAGGGCGGGGCCGACGAAAGCCTGCCGGTGACCTATGGCCTGCTGCTTAATCTCGTCGGCGTGCTGGGCGCAGGTGCGACGCGCGAACAGGTTTGGTCGTACCTTGGCAATTACGTCGCCGCCGCCAACCCGGCCGCGCATCCCGCGCTTGATTCGCTGGTCGACAAGGCGCTGGCCTACAACCGCGATTTCATCGCCCCCTCGCTCCAGCGCCGCAAGCCCGATACGGGCGAAGCTGCTGCGCTCACCGCGCTCGACGAAGAGCTCGGCGCGATGGACGAAACGGCCAGCGCGGAAGTTCTTCAGAACCTCGTCTATGAGATCGGTAAGGACCCGCACTTCGGTTTCGAACAGCTGCGTGACTGGTTCAAGGCGCTTTACGAAACGCTGCTCGGCTCCAGCCAGGGTCCGCGCATGGGCAGCTTCATCGCGCTCTACGGCGTTGCCAACACGCGGAAGCTTATTGCTGAAGCGCTGCAACCGGAGGGGTAGGCGCTGACGCCGTTATCCAGCGGTCAATCTTGGCTTCCAGCACCGGCAGCGGAAGCGCGCCCGAACCCAGCACCTGCTCATGGAACGCGCGGATATCAAAACGCGCGCCCAGTGCCGCCTCGGCCTTGGTGCGCAGCCGCTGGATGGTGAGGGCGCCAATCTTGTATGCCAGTGCTTGCCCCGGAATGGCGATGTAGCGGTCCACCTCGGTTTCGGCATCGGTCCGGCCGATCCCTGAATTTGTCAGCATGTAATCGATCGCCTGATCGCGGCTCCACCCCATCGCATGGATGCCGGTATCGACTACCAGCCGAATCGCCCGGAGCATCTCGTCGTCGAGCGTACCCCAATGCTGCAGCGGATCGCGATAAAGCCCCATCGGGTAGCCGAGCGTTTCCGCATAAAGCGCCCAACCTTCGAAATAGGCGGTATTGCCGCCGTAGCGCTGGAATTCGGGCAGGCTGGCGTTTTCCTGCGCAAGGCTGATCTGGAAATGATGCCCCGGCACGCCTTCGTGGAGGTAAAGCGTAGTCATGCCGCTGAGGAAGCGGCTCTTGAGGTCGTAAGTGTTGTAGAAGAACACGCCGGGGCGTGAGCCGTCGGCGCTGCCCGCGGTATAACCGCCGCCCGCCTCGAATTTCTCACGGTAGGCGGGGTGGGGTGCGATCAACAGCTCGGCTTTGGGCGTGCGCGCAAAAAACCGCGGCAGTTGGGCATCGACCGCTCGGGCTATGCGCGCATAGCCATCGGCCAGTTCGGCCTTGTCCTGCGGATGAAAGCGCGGGTCGCTGCGGATGGTATCGAAAAACCCGGCAGTATCGAGGCCGCGGAGCGGCTGGGTATAACCCAGTTCGAGCTTGACCACGTTCATTTCCTGCTGGATCCGCGCCACCTCGCGCAGCCCGAGCGCATGCACTTCGCCCGGATCAAGCGCGAGCGTGGTGTGAGCGCGGATCAGCCGTCGGTAAAGCTCGCTGCCGCCATTTGTCGCCACCAGCCCGATACCATCGCGGGCCGCCGGAAGATATTCGTCGGCCAGGAATGCGCGGAGCCGCCGGTAGGCCGGATAGATCGTGTCCCGCAGGCTGGCAGTGTAAGCATCGCGCAGGTCCTGCCGGGCGGCTTCTGGCACCCCGGGTGGAAACGCCCGCACCGGCGATGTGAACAGCGATTCCGCCGCAGGCTGTGCCAGCAGCCCATCGATTTGCGCGATCATGTTGCGCACCATCTGCTTGGGTGCGACCGTCCGCTGCGCCATGCCATCGCGGAACCGCAGGATCGCCGAATCGAACACCGGCCCGATCGCCCGATGCAGCACGAGCGCGGCGCGGTAATCAGCTTCATTGGCGAAGCGCAACGGTCCGCCGGCCGCCATACGCGCAGGGAAATCGATCTGGATGCCATCGAAGTGATTGAGCGGCTGAACTTCCACTTGTGCGCGGATATCGGGTTCCAGCCACGCGAGTTCGGCACGTTTGTCGAACGCGAAAGCGTCATACGAAATCTGCCGCTCGGGGCTGAGCCGTGCCCGCTCAATCCGTGCCAACGCGTTCAGGCTTTGCCGGGCTGAGGCTTGTTGCCGGCGGCTGAGCGTGTCGGAAAACACCAGCGCCAGCGCTTCCGGTGAAACCGGCTCGCCGCGCGACAGCAGATCGAGCGGCTGGAGTAACTCCTCGCGCCGCGCATCGTCGGCAAACAGCGCCATCGCCCGCGCGTCTTCACTGGCTGCGTTCGGCCGCGTTGCCGCCGTGGCTTGTGGTGCGGATAAGGTGAGCGCCGCAGCCAGAAACAGGGCGGCGATCCGGCGGGCTATCCCCACTTACGCGTCCGATACCACTTGGTAATAACGTATTTGACCCCGCGCACCACCGGGCGTGAGGCATGGGTGGTGTCCCAGTTGATATCCCCGTCGGGCCGCGCATTGTTCCACACCAGCAGTGCGCCCTGCTGGGGCGGGACGGAAACCCCGATACGCGGAAACTCGGTGGTGCCCCCTTCTTCGACGGTGTTGAGATAGGCCATCGCTGTCCAGGCGCGTTGTCCGCCGCGGCGGACTTCTGCGGGCCAGTAATCGGCCAGCGTCCAGAACCAGTCGCAATGCTCGCGAAATTCCTGACCGGGTTGATAGCGCTGGCCCTGAACGGATTCGCCCCACTCCGGCTCGATGCCGAGCAGGTCATCGATCCTCCTCTCGATCATCCGCACGAATGGATCGGCGCGGTCGACATCACCGGAATAGCTGGTGCGATAGGGAATGTCGGGATTCGGCGTGAACAAGGTCGATGGGCGCGCCACCGCGTCGATCATCGCCCTGAGCCGCGTGCATTCGGTTTCGCTGAGGAATTCGGGGATCGCCCAGACCTCGGCCGCATCGCTGACGATCCGCTGTGCTCCCGGATCGTCATCAAGCCGCGCGCGCACGTCACGGCCGACGCGGGCCAGGGCCGATCGATCGGCCGCAGGCGGGGTGGTATTGGTAGATGGCTGGTTGGCTTTGGTCATCCGACAGGTCGTGGCAGGCGCAAACCCGCACGCTAGCTGCTGGCGCGCCGAGAACAAGGCGAAAGCGTGCCCGCAAAACCAAAGACCCCCGCCGGTAAGGGCGGGGGCCAGAGGTTCCCGTTCGAGGGCAACGCAGCGTTACCAGAAGAAATCGTAGATCGTATCGATCACTTCGCCGCTATAGATATCGACCAGCAGCGCATCGTCGTAATAGCGCACCCAGCGATAGGGTCCGTAAGCCGGGGGCAGGCGATAGGCCCACGGATCGTCGATCAGATAGCTGCCGCCATAGAACCCGCTGTCGAGGAAGAAGCCGATGCTCAGCCGGCGATAGTTCCAGTCACGATAGGGCGGATAATAGCGACCAAGCCGGAACCGGTCGCGGTTGTTGTCGCGCCAGTATGACCAGTTGTAGCGGTTATCGCGCCGCCAATCGCGGTTCCAGTTGTGGCTGCGGTCATGGTCCCAGTTGCCGTTCCGGTTCCAGTTGTTGCCGCGGTTCCAGTCATTGCTGTGGCCCCAGCTGTTACCTTGTGCCCAGCGGTTGTTGCGGTTCCAGTCGTTACCTCGGCTCCAGTTCCGGCCGTCGCCATTCTGGCCATTCCAGCCCTGCTGCGGTCGGCCACGCCAGTCACCCCGGGCCTGTTCCCCCCGGCCGTCGCCGCCGCGCGGCGCATCGGCCCGCCCTCGATCACCATCGTTGCCGCGCCAGCGCTGATCGCCGCCGGGATTCGCGCCGCGATTGTCACCATAGCCGCGATTGCGATTGGGATCAGCGTAGCCCGGGTTGCGTTCCGCTACGGGCGGAATGCCCTGACTTTGGGGGCGGCCTTGCCACTGGACGCCGGGGCGGACGAACCCGCCGTTGGCTTGTGGCTGTTCGGGACGCGGGCCGTTCCAGCCGCCGGGACGTCCGAAACCGCCATTTCCCTGCGGTTGATCGGCGCGCGCGCCGATCCAGCCGCCCGGCTGCTGCGCCGGAACTGCCGGGGCCTGCGGGCGTAGCGGCGGAACAGGGGCCGCCTGCGGCCGCTGGCTCCAGCCGCCATTGCCGCGCATTTGGTCGCCTCCGCCACGGGGGCCGTCGCCGCCGCGATCGTCCCACCGGCTACCGCGCTCGCCGGGTTCGGCTTGCGCCGCGATCGGCATCGCAGCCAGCGCCAGCCCTGCTGCCAATGCGGCCAGTGCGCTCATTCTGGTCATTTTTGCGATGGCCATATGCCGCTCTCCATCTTCACCGCGCCGGACGATCCGGCGACCTTGCGGAAGAGATACCGACTCGCCGCTGTCGCGTATCTGAACCGTCATGAATGGGTAACGTTCAGGTTCGCGAGCGGTTTCCTGTCAATCGGATTGGCGATAGCGCCAGCGGAAACACCGCAGGGCTCCGCATAGATGCGCAGTCGTTCAGCAAGGTCGCCAACTGGAACACACCGCGCTGCGGGCGCGAGGTTACCGCGTCAGCTTCTTGTACGCCAACGCGGTCGGCCGGTCTGCGGCGTCGCCGAGGCGGCGGCGCTTGTCTTCCTCATAGGCGGCGAAGTTGCCTTCGAACCACTCGACGTGGCTGTTACCCTCGAATGCGAGAATATGCGTGGCGAGTCGATCGAGGAAGAAGCGGTCGTGGCTGATCACTACTGCGCAACCGGCGAAGTTTTCGATCGCGTCTTCGAGTGCGCCCAGCGTTTCGACGTCGAGGTCGTTGGTCGGTTCGTCCAGCAGCAGCACATTGCCGCCGGCCTTCAGCATCTTGGCCATGTGAACGCGGTTGCGTTCGCCGCCCGATAGCTTGCCGACGTTCTTCTGCTGGTCGGCGCCCTTGAAGTTGAACGCGCCGACATAGGCCCGGGTCGACATTTCCTGTTTGTTGACAGTCATGTAGTCGAGACTGTCCGAGATTTCCTGCCAGACGTTGTTCTTGGGATTCAGCGCATCGCGGCTCTGGTCAACGAAGCCAAGGCGCACGGTGGAGCCGATCTCGATCGTGCCGCTGTCGGGCTGTTCCTTGCCGGTCAGCAGCTTGAACAACGTGGACTTGCCCGCGCCGTTCGGCCCGATCACGCCGACGATGCCGCCGGGCGGGAGGGTGAACGAAAGGTCTTCGAACAGCAGCTTGTCGCCATAAGCCTTGGAGATATTCTTGACCTCGATCACCTTGCCGCCGAGCCGCTCGGGCACCTGGATAACGATCTGGGCCTTGCCAACAGCGCGGTTGTCCTGCGCGTTCTGCAATTCCTCGAACTTGCGGATACGCGCCTTGCTCTTGGTCTGGCGCGCGGCGGGAGTCTGGCGGATCCACTCAAGCTCGCGGCTGAGCGCTTTCTGCTTGCCGCTTTCCTCGCGCTCTTCCTGCTCGAGCCGCTTGGACTTTTTCTCGAGGTAGGTCGAATAATTGCCCTCGTAGGGGAAGTATTTTCCGCGATCGAGTTCGAGAATCCAGCCCACCACATTGTCGAGGAAATAGCGGTCGTGGGTGATCATCAGCACCGCGCCGGCATATTCCTTGAGGTGATTTTCCAGCCATTCTACCGATTCGGCGTCGAGGTGGTTGGTCGGTTCGTCGAGCAGCAGGATATCGGGCTTCTGGATCAGCAGCCGGGTCAGCGCGACGCGGCGCTTTTCCCCGCCCGAAAGACTGTCAACCGGCCAGTCGCCCGGCGGGCAGCGCAGCGCTTCCATCGCGATTTCGAGCTGGTTGTCGAGCGTCCACCCGTCGACCGCATCGATCTTTTCCTGCAGCGAACCCATCTCGTCCATCAGTGCGTCGAAATCGACGTCCTCCGGCGGATCGGCCATGATGTTGGAAATCTCGTTGAAGCGGTCGACCAGATCGGCGGTGGCGCGCGCTCCGTCCTTTACGTTTTCCAGCACGGTCTTGCTGGCGTCGAGTTGGGGCTCCTGCTCCAGATAACCGACGGTGATGTACTCGCCCGGCCATGCCTCGCCGGTGAAGTCCTTGTCGATCCCGGCCATGATCTTGATCAGGGTCGATTTGCCGGCACCGTTGGGGCCGACAATACCAATCTTGGCGCCCTGATAGAATTGCAGGCTGATGTTGCTCAGCACCGGCTTGGGGGCACCGGGGAAGGTCTTCGTCATGTCCTTCATGACGTAGGCATATTGCGCGGCCATCGGATTCCTCTGGGCGATCTGTGTGTGTCTGGGGTTGGCGTCGCCTCTACAGGGCGGGTGCGCGCCGGGCAAGCAGCGCGTGCGCGAGATCGCGCGCCAACCGCGGCAGGAACGCCAGCCCCGCCAGATAGGCAGGCAGCAGCATGATCGCCCAATAGAAGTTTTGCTCGCGCGCGAACAGCGCCAGCAGCGCCATATATCCGACGAACAGCGGCACAGCGAAGCGCGCCAGCCGCTCGGGCGCGGCCAGCCAGCCATAGAGCGGCAGCAGCGCCGCCAGCCACGCCAGCGGGCGCGGCAGCAGCGTCAGCAGGGATACATCGGCCAGATCGCGCAAGGGTGCAGCCGGTCCGCGATGTTCGGCCCACCCCTGCGAGGGCAAGTCACTCGGCAATGCCTCGCCCATCTCGGCTTGAGCATGGAGTGCAAGTGCCAGCGCGAAAAGTCCGGCCAGAACGCTCCACGCGGCGAGTTCGCGCCAGCGCCACTCCACCAGTGCGAACAGTCCGGCGAGCAGAACGAACGGCAATGCCAGTTCGCGGATTGCCAGTGCCAGTCCGGCCGCCAGCACCGCGCCCACCAAGTTGCCGCGAACCCGCAAGGCCAGCGCGATAGTCAGGAGTATTCCGGCCCATAATTCGTGCTGGGTCACCAGTCCGGGATTGCTCACCATCGCCCCGCCGGCCAGTACCAGCAGCGCCGCAGCGATCTGCTCGCCGGGCGCGACCTTGCCGGCCAGCGCCCGGTACCAAAGCACGACCGCCAGCAGCAGCAAGGCGGCCAGTACCGCGCGCAGCGTGCCCCAGCCCAGCCACACCGCCGCCATAACCAGCGTCGGCAGTCGCACAGTCACGAACGGTCGGGTGGGAAAGCCGTGGGCGCGCTGGAGGGATGTGGCGGCGCGATAGTAGCTTTCGCCGGCAGCGATCCGGCTTGCCATGTCCTGATAGAGCCGGACGTCGGAGTAATCGACCGCAGGGCCCACCGGCGGGGCAGGAGCAGGTCCGATTGACAGGCTCCATGCCGCCAGCAGCACCAGCAACACCGCCAGCAACAGCGCGGGAATGCGGGGAAGGTCCGAAATCATCTTGGTGGTCATCCGGCGGTGCTGGCACCGGCGCAAGCCCTGCGGCCTGACGGCGGCGGCTTTATCAACGGGGATGATGCCCCGGGTGATGGAAATGGTGGTGGGCGCTGACGGGCTCGAACCGCCGACCCTCTCGGTGTAAACGAGATGCTCTACCAACTGAGCTAAGCGCCCCCGGTGACCGGACCGTTCGGGGAGCTGGGCTATCGCCAGATTTGCCGGCTTGGTCAACCGGCTCTGGCGTTGGCCGTTACAGTTCGACCTGACTGCCGAGTTCGAGCACCCGGTTGGGCGGAATTGCGAAGAAGGCGGTGGGATCGGCGGCATTGCGGTGAAGAAAGGTGAAAAGGATCGTCATCAGCCGCGGCATCGCCGGGCGCTGCGCCCAGCGGATCGCGGCGCGGCCGACGAAATAGGATGTCCCGCCCGGCCCGGAGAGCAGCTCACCTTGTCGCGTCAGATCGCTCGGCACATCGATCTGGTCCATGTAGCCGTATTTCAAGCGCACTTTCATGAACCGGTCGTTGATCGGCTCGATCGTCACTCTGTCCTCCGCCGCGACATGCGGGGTGATCTGCGCTTCGACCTTGAGCAAAAGGTTGAGTCGGTGGAGCGCTTTGTTGTGCTTGAGGTTATGCAGCAGCGCCGAGGGCGCCACGGACAAATCCTGGGTGAGGAACACCGCCACTCCGGCAACTGTTACAGGCGGGCGCGCGGCAAGGGCATTGGCGAGATCGATCATCGAAGCGCCTTGCTGCGCGGTGCGTTCGGCCATGGCCTTGCGCCCGGCGACCCAGGTGTAGATCAGAATGCCGATCAGCGCGGCCACCATCAGCGGCACCCAGCCGCCTTCGCTCACGCGCAGGATATTTGCCCCGAAGAACACGAGGTCGAGCAGCAGGAACGGCACGATCACCAATACCGCGGTGAACGGCGACCAGCGCCACAACTTCCACGCGATGATGTAGGCAAGGCAGGTGGTCACCACCATCGTGCCGGTTACGGCAATACCGTAGGCCGCGGCCATCGCTGAGCTGCTCTTGAAGGCAAACACCAGCATCAGCACCCCGGCTAGCAGCAGCCAGTTGATCGAGGGCATGTAGATCTGGCCGATCTGGGTTTCCGATGTCTGGCGGATCGCCATGCGCGGCAGCAGCCCCAGCGCGATCGCCTGCTGGCTCAGCGAAAACGCACCGGTGATCACCGCCTGGCTGGCGATGATCGTTGCCATGCAGGCAAGGATCACCAGCGGCGCGCGCAAGTATTCTGGTGCCATCAGAAAGAACCAGTCGGCATTCGCAAACGGTGTTCCCGCCAACTCGGCCGCATGCAATGTGGAAAGGGCGAGCGCGCCCTGGCCAAGGTAATTGAGGGTCAGCGAGGGCCACACGAACCAGGTCCAGCCAAGCTGGATCGGGCGGCGACCGAAGTGGCCCATATCGGCGATCAGCGCTTCGGCACCGGTCACGGTCAGGAACACCGCTCCCAGCGCAAACAACCCTTCTTCGCCGTGCGTGGTGAGAAAGTGAACGGCCTCCAGCGGGTTAAATGCGGCCAGCACTTGCGGCGCGGCGAATATGTTGACCAGCCCGATCGTTCCGATCGCGATGAACCACACCGCGCAGACCGGTCCAAATAGCACGGCAACGCTCGCCGTGCCACGCGCCTGAACCGCGAAAAGGCCGACCAGGATCGCCACGGTCGCGCCCAGGATTGCAGGGAGCGAGAGGTTGGTAAAGCCCGGCACGGTCTTGAGCCCTTCGATTGCCGAAAGCACCGACAATGCCGGCGTGATGATCGCGTCGCCATAGAAAAGCGCGGCCCCGGTGGCGCCAAGCACCACCACCACCAGCCACTTTGCGCCGGTTGCACGCCGTGCCAGCGCCATCAGCGACAGCACCCCGCCTTCGCCGTTGTTGTCCATCCGGCTGAGCAGGACGACATACTTGAGCGTGACGACGATGATCAGAGCCCACAGTGCCAGCGACAGCACCCCGACGATCGAGCGGGCATCGGGTATTCCGCCGGTGTGGGCGAGGGCTTCGCGGAAGGCATAGAGCGGGCTGGTGCCGATGTCGCCGTAGACCACCCCGATCGCCCCGAGGGTAAGGGCGGCGAGCCTGTTGTCACTCGAGTGCGCAGAGCCTTGCATGGACTGCTCTTGGCTATGGCGGCCGGCAACCCCGGACCGCGAGAGGACGCGCAATTAGCATTGTGCACTGCGGCATTCAAATCATATCGTAGCAAGGAACTGGCTGCTCGAGCGATCCCAGCAAGTGTGCACTTCGCTATCGCAGCAGGTTGAGACCCGCTGATTTATCGGAAAGCTGAGGCAAGACGCCTTCAGATAGCGACGAACGGAAAAAATAATTCGGAATGAGTCTTTATTCTGAAACATTCCGTGCTAGCTACCTATGTCCAAGGCCCGTAGGTCGGGCCGACCAGGGGTCGTGTCCAATGGACGTTTCTCTCGGATTTGCGGCGTTGGCGCTCTGCTCAATTCCCGCTTTTGTCTTGCTGCATGCCGTCGGTGATATTCGCGCAGGAAGGACGGCAGCATTTGCCCGTCGCGACAGTCTCTATTTTCTGGGCGGCGTCGAATTGCTGTCCGTGCCGTTCCTGATCCTGCTCGCAGTCGCAACCAATGCGCCGACGGCGGTGGCAGGCCTGTTACCCTGAACGCGGAGGCAAGGTTTAACGCAGTTCGCGGCGGAGGATCTTGCCCGTGGCCGTTTTCGGTAACTCGGCGATAATGTCGACTTGCCGAGGATACTTGAACGCGGCCATCCGCGCCTTGCAGAACGCGATAAGTTCGGCTGGTTCCAAGCTGGTACCGGCATGGAGACTGACCACGGCCTTGACCGTTTCGCCGCGGTAGGCATCGGGCACGCCAACCACCGCCGCCTCGCGCACCGCTGGGTGGCTGTAGATCACTTCCTCGACCTCGCGCGGCCAGACCTTGAAGCCGGAAGCGACGATCATGTCCTTTTTGCGATCGACCAGATAGATCCAGCCTTGCTTATCGCGGACGCCAACGTCGCCGGTACGAAAGCCCTCGGGGCGCATCGATGCGGCGGTGGCTTCGGGATTGCGCCAGTAGGCGGCAACCACGCTCGGCCCGCGCGCGACGATTTCGC
>CANGQZ010000085.1 GCA_947455865.1 Sphingomonadaceae bacterium | reverse complement strand
TCCCGAGGTTACAGGCTACACACCGAGTCTGTGGCTGAAGCCAGTATCCGACTGAAGTCGGAGGGGTTCCTCCCTAGCAGAGGACTCTAAACAATCGCGCAGTTCTTTGACAAAGGTTGCCAGCTTGGCCGTCATTTTCGCTGCTGACCGACCCGCCAGAATTTGATGCGTAAGCGCACGGCCCACCGCACTTTCCGGCGCTACAAACAGAAATGCTGCAGCGCCGCTGGCCCGAAAGTTGTGCAACACGTCCGATGCGACAGCCGTCACCGGACCGCTCAGGCACTCTCCCGCGATGTCGATTTCGAACGACCCCTTGAGCGCAAAGGTGAGTTGAATGGCATGGTGCGCGTGCGGGCTGAGCTGCGTTGCCGGCTGCTCACCTTCCAGCAGCCAGAGGCTGGCCCCTTCCCAGATGGCGATCCGCCCTCGTCCCAAGACTGGAATGACGTCCACCCCTTGATGCGCAAACCGCGAAGCCGAGCAAGTCCGTCCAAACTGCACGGTAGCCGCTGCGTTCAATTATGCGCCCGATCCGTGCCGTATCAAGCGAACTCAACCAACCGAAGCAAGGAGTGGACCAATGACCGACCAATGCAAATGCAGCCCATACGCCTGCACTCCCGCATGCAAGTGCGCCGCATCGCCCAAAGTGTGTAAATGCGGCCCCGCCTGCAAGTGCGGGGCAGGCTGCAACTGCGTGAAGTGAATCGACCGGCGGGGCGCATCGCAGGCGCCAGTGGAGAAGAAGCTGCACTGGCACCATCGGGCGAACGCTCCGCCGCGAACCACCAATCAGCAAAGTCGCCGATGCGCCAGCTTGGTTCAAGCCGCCTCGGGTTCGCCCTCGGCCTGATTCTTGACGATGCGGCGGTGGGCATCGGCATAGGAATGGTAGGCGCGCAGAATGTGCCCGGTCATGATCGTTTCGGCCCAGGCGCTATCGCGGCGGGCGAAGGCGGCGACGAGTTCATCGTGTTCGGCATGCGAACGGATCAGCGATTCGCGGCTGTAGTAATGCGCGGTGCGCCACACCACCGGCTGTTCGACCAGCGTGTTGAGCAGCGCCGACAAGCGCCGCGAGCCGGCGGTTTCGATCATGATCGCATGGAAATCGCGGTTGCCTTCAAGGAAGGCGCCGACATCGGGCACCGGCAGGCGCACGGCCCGGCCAATCCCGGCGTTGGCCGCGCGCAGGCGTTCGAGCGCCTCGTCAGTCATCCGCTCTGCCGCGAGGCGCGCGGCGCGACCTTCGATCATCGCGCGCAGTTCGAAGGCATCGGCGACATCGTGGATCGACCAATCGGCGACGAAGCTGCGCTGGGTATCGCTGCGTTCGACCAGCAGATCGGCTTCGAGCCGGCGCAGGGCATCGCGGATCGGGGTACGCGAGACCCCGCAGGAGACGGCCAGCGCCTCTTCCACCAGCTGTATCCCGGGGGGCAGTTCACCCGAGAGAATCCGGTCCCGAATGGCCTCATAGGCCCGGTCCGAGGCTCGCGACATCGCTCCTGCTCCTGTGGTCATGCAGCGGCACTGTATACCGACCCGAGCCCTGCGAAATCCTGAAGGATTGCGCAAGGCCCGGCCCGGACTTGTCGGCAGACATGCTCAGGCACCGGCGGCAACGGGATCCTCGACGTGGGCCACCGCCTCGTCATATGGACGGCGGTCAGCGGCGCTGCGGGCCAGTTCCTCACGCTCCTGATGGATGATCCTGAGGACGTTGCCGAGGTACACCTCGCGCCAGACATCACGCGCCTCGCGCACCGCCTGATCCGGCACATAAGCATCGATTGCGGCGCGGGTGACCGGCTGGCCGGCTTCAAGCAAGCGCTCGATCGTATCCATCCGGTCGCGCAGGACCGCGGTTTCGCCGGCGAGTGCCAGCGTGATTGCCAGCACCTTGTCGATCGCCGGGTCTTCGAAGTAGCTCGGCCGTTCGCCCTTGGCCTTCTTCTGGAGCTCGACGCTCATTTCTGGACGCCCCAGACGTACCAAGCGCCGCCGCCGCCGAAATCGCCGCCCTGGAACACCTTGGTGCGGCGGGCTTCCTCGGCCTCGAACGCGCTCGGCTGATAGCCTTCGAAGGCCTTGGCCGGATCGAACCCGGTTTCAGCGGCAATGCCAGCGGCCGAGATTTCGTGGCTGGCGCCCCAGTAGGGCTCGTTGTTGTTGCGCGTATCCCAATCGAGCATGAACGCGTCATAGGCTGGAAGATCACGGTAAGGCGGGGTTTCGGCGTGAATCACCACTCCACCGTCTGCCAGCAGCCGGTGCGCTTCGCGCATGATCCGGCGCATCGCGGTGTGGCTGGTTTCGTGGACGAGGATATGGCTGACGATGAGATCGAAGAAGCCGTCTTCGAAATCGGTGCTTTCCGCGTTCTGCTGGCTGAAATGGACCGTCTGGCCAAGGGCCTCGGCGCGGGCGTGGGCATAGCGCAGCACCGGCGCGCCGACATCGATCCCGTAGACTTCGGCATCGGGGTAAGCTTCGCAATAGGGCAGCGTCGAGTGGCCGACGGTGCAGCCCATATCAAGGATGCGGCGGGGCTTGAGATCGGGGTAGTTGGCCTTGAGATAGGCGATGGTGGTATCGCCGATGTCCGAGTTGAACGGCCCCATCCGGCCCATCGCATAAATGTAGACCGCCCGATCATAGACCGCGCCGTTGGCGAGATCGTCTTCGGCGAATTCGGTGTGATAGCCGCCGGGCATGCAGTGGATATCCACCGCACGGTGATAGCGCGGGATTTCGAGTTCAGGGTTGAGCCGCAGCGAACCGCGCGGCGCGGCAATCTTGCCGGCGGCGGTGAGGGTATCGTGCTGCCGTTCAACCGGGAGCTGGACCGACTTCCACATCATTTCCTGGCTGTTGCGCTGCAGCGCGCTCCAGAACTTGTAGTAAGGATCGTGCTGCATCGCCTTACGCACATCGACCATCGTTTCCGGGGCGCGGCCCTCGGCCTTGGTGAAGTGTGGGGCGGCGCGACCCTCAAACGCATCTCTGTTGCCGACCGAGACCTGGCTGGCGAGGTGGAACTTGAGGCTCTTCACGAATTCCTGGCGGGCAAATTCGTCGGAATTGGCCACGGGCAGGACTCCATGTGTGAACTGGGTCTTGAGATCGGCAACGACGGTCATCGGTTGACTCCTCGGATCAGGGACAGGGTTTCAGATGCTATCGGCGAACCATTCGTGCCGGCAGGATATGCCCGCCGGCGAGTAAAATCCACTGGGCGCGCTGCGCTCATTCGGCGATGAACCCGCGCAACCCGGCGACCAGCGTCGCGGTATCAAGATCGGGTTCGAAATTGTGCCCGGTGACATCAAGGACCAGCGCATCGGGGCGCAGTTCCGCGGCCCGCGCGAGATAGGGGCGCAGCACGTCTTCGGGCGCGGCAGCGATCATGATCGGGGCCTTCACCGCCATGTAGAACCCGGTGAAATCCTGATCCCATACCGCGCTGTAGGACTGCACCCGGCCCCACCACGCGCGCAGCTGATCGGACATTTCGCGGTTGATCAGCATGGGATCGGTATGGGCACCAAGGTTGCGCAGGTATTCCCAGTTTTCAAGCAGGTACGAGCCCGAGACGTTGGGCTGGAACGGGGTGCCGAAGTGGCGCGAGAACTCCAGCCGCTCTTCCGGGGTCAGGGGGACAGGGCCGAGCATTATCAGCGAGGCGGCCAGTTCAGGATGGCGCGCGGCGAGTTCGACCGCGATGCACGAGCCGGTGTGATGGCCGACGAGATGGCAGCGCGTTATGCCCATATCGGCCAGCGCTTCACGCAGCCATGCGCCATATTGGGTGATCGAGGGCTTGCTGTCCGCCGGGGGATCGAACGAACCGCCGAAGCCCGGGGTATCGAGCGCCACCAGCGTACGGCCATCCCCGGCCATCGCCTCCATCATTTTGACCCACATCTTGCCCGAACTGGCGGTCTGGTGCAGGAACACCACCGGCACGCCGCTGCCGGCGACCTTGCGGAAGTGAATCTGGCCGCCGCTGCTATCGGCATAGCCCATGCGGATCGTCATCGCGCTCACGTTCCCAGTCCGAGTGCGCCAGGGTTCATCAGCCCGGCCGGATCGACCACGCCCTTGACCCCCTTGATCAGCTGACCGAGGCCCGGATTGTTCATCATTTCCTCGAATGGATAGTACTTGCCGATCTGAAGATGGAGCGCGCCGAGGCTGTCAAACAGATCGCGCAGTTCATCACGCAGGCCGATGGCGACCTTGCGGCGTTCCTCGTTGGCGGGGATGTCTTTCCACTGCTCGGCAAATTCGGGCTCGATCAGCGAGAGGCGGAAATCCCCCAGCGCATCGTGCCAGTAGAAGCTCGGCTCGATCACGAATTCGGGGCCGGAGAAGCAGGTGAGGTATGAGGTCTTGATCCCATACTGCTCCATGAGCGGCTTGCGTTCGGCGAGGAACTGTTCAGTGCGGCGCGCCGCTTCGACCGCGCTCGACAGCGGGAAATAGCCGTGGACCGGAATCCAGATCTCGCCGGCCGAGCCCAGCAGGATCGTGCGCACCCCGCCGAACGGAGCGTTACGGAACACCGTGGGAATCGAATTGACCATCTCGCGCCCGCCCTCACCCGCGCAGATTTCGGCGGCGAGATCAGTGTGTTCGGCGGCGACCGTTTCGGTGTGGGCATCGAGGGTAATGTGCAGCGAATAGGGCACATCGCGCAGGATCCTCTTACCGCCGAACGCAACCTTGGCGGCCTGGCGCAGCCCCTTGAGCCCGCCCTTGCGCGCGATCTTACCGACGATCGAGATGCCTTCCTCGAACGTGATGCCCTGCTGTTCGAACCCGGCGTTGTAATAGGGATCAAAGCCATAGCATTCCGAGGCGATACGCAGCCGCGCGATCTTGACCTGCGCCGACATCATCGCATCAAGCTGATCGAACGCGAACGAGAGATAGCCGGTGTGCTTGGGCGTGATGATCAGCCGCAGCACCGCCGCCGCCTTGACCCCCATCGCCCCGGTATCGGCGGTGAACAGTCCGGTCATATCCGGGCCGAAGTGGCGCCAGAACGGCTTGGAATGTTTGTGCGCCCACGAGCCAGTGGTGACTACCGAGCCATCGGCGAGGACTACCTTGAGGCCTATCACGCTTTCGGCCACCGTGCCCCACACCCCCGATCCGTGGAACAGGCTGTTCTGCGACAGCGCCCCGCCAACAGTGGCGTAAGCGCCCGAGAGCGGGCCCCAATAGGGCGTACGCACCCCTATCGGGGCGAGCGTTTCATAGAGGTCTTTCCATGTGCAGCCCGCTTCGACGACGACATACATGTCGTCGACATTGACTTCGATCACCTTGTTCATCCGGCGCATATCGATCAGCACGCTGCCGGTGCGCTTGGGGGTGTAGCCGCCAGTGTAGCTCATCCCGCCGCCGCGCGGGACCACCGGGCGGCCCGCAGCGGTGCTGATCCCGACCACGGCGGCCAGTTCTTCCACCGAACCGGGACGGACGACGAGATCGGCGACCTCGGTTTCGCGCCACGAGAGATCGGTGGAATAGAACGCCCGGTCATATTCATCGGCAAGGACATTGTCTGGCCCGAGGGTCTGCACCAGCCGGTTGCGCAGGCTTTCTCCGGCGGCTGTCGCGGCAGTCTCGATAGTGGCCATGTGCATTCCCCTTCGATTCGATATTTGTATACATTCTTTGGCGCGGCGCAACCGGCTTAAACAGGCGCAAGCCACCCTTTCCGGTCAATTGGCGCAATTTCGCGTTGAAGCCGTGCAGCAAGCCGGATACCAACTGTTGGCGCTGCGCCCCGAGGCGATGCGCAAAGGCAACGCCGCGCGGAAAAACCGGCGGGGCGGCAAATTATGTCAAGAAACTGGCGGGCCGCGTCATGGCTTTGGCCCGACGCAGGCCCCACGAGGATTTATAAATCGGGAGGGGTTCGAGTGGATGGATGTCGAAGCGGCAGTGTCCGGCGCAAGATAATCTCCCAAAGCAAGGTATTCGGACGGTCCGAAGCGGTGTGACCAGTGAGGCAACTGCGGCGTTCCGGCATCTGGGTGAGTCAAAAGCCGACAGTATTTCAGGTTTATTGGTTCAACCAATCTTTGGTTTCGAATTTCGCATAATCAAGAACAGAGGGAGAGTGGAATGAATATCATCACGCGGTCCGGCCTGCTGGCATCGGCGGCTGTTGTTATGGTTTGTGGTGCTGCCCCGGCTTGGGCCGATGCTGCAGCAAATGCCGCCGAGGCCTCGAGCGGAGACATCATCGTCACCGCCAACAAGCGCAACGAAAACATCACCAAGGTTGGCGCGAGCATCGCCGCGTTCGACACCTCACTGCTGGAACGCCGCAACATCGGCAAGGCCGAAGACCTCGTCAAATACATCCCGGGCATGGCTCTCGCGCCGTCGACCCACGGCACCCCGGTCTACACGCTGCGCGGCATCGGCTACAACGCCGACGCGCTGGGCGTCTATCCCGCCGTCAGCATCTCGATGGACCAGGCGCCGCTCACCTTCCCGGTGCTCGCCGGCCACTCGCTCTATGATCTGGAGCGCGTCGAAGTGCTGAAGGGCCCGCAGGGCACACTGTTCGGCCAGAACTCGACCGGCGGCGCGATCAACTATGTCGCCGCCAAGCCGACCAAGGAACTCCAGGCCGGCTTCAACCTCGAGTACGGCCGCTTCAACGAAATCCACGGCACCGGCTATATCAGCGGGCCGATCAGCGATACGCTGGGGATGCGCCTGTCGTTCGATGCCTCGCATCGTGATGCCTGGCAGTACAACTTCCTCGATCCGTCGCAGAAGAACGGAACGCAGGATTATGTTGCCGCCCGCCTGATCACCACCTGGCAGGCCAGCGATAGTCTCAAGCTGGAACTGAACGTCAACGGATCGGTCGATCGCTCGGAGCCGCAGGCGCTGCAAATCATCGCTTCGGTTCCGTCGGTTCCGTCGGCCCCGTCGTTTGCGGAGCTGAATGCGCCGTTCACGCCGCAGAACCTGCGCGCCGCGAGCTGGTCGACGGCCGCCCGCATCCCCGGTCCACTGACCGGAACTGCGGCGTTCCCGCTCGATCCTGCCCCAGGCTACACGCCCGGCTTCCAGTATGCGACGCCGGCCGCAGTCCCCACCGGCAATCGCAGGCTGTTCCAGGCCACGCTGCGCGCCGACCTTCAGGTGTCGGACAGCATCGCCATCACCTCGATCACCGGTTACAACCGCCTGACGCAGAAGATGTCGTTCGACCTCGACGGCTCGCCCTACGAAATGGTCGACAACCCGCGCGACGACGGCACGATCGACGACTTCTCGCAGGAACTGCGGATTTCTAACGCAGCCTCTCCGGGCCAGCGGTTCCGCTGGACCGTGGGCGGCAACTACAACCACAGCAAGGTGATCGAATTCCAGGACATCACCTACGGTGACAACTCGCTGTCCAACCAGGCCAATGCCTGGATCCATATCAGCACCGTCGACAGCCGCGGCAAGATGGACAACGTCGCTGCGTTCGCCAACGGCGAATATGACGTGACCGATCAGATCACCCTCAAGGGCGGCATCCGCTACACCCACTCGGTCAACAGCGAGCGGATGTGCAATACCGACATCGCGCCCGATCAGCGCGTTTCGGTGCTGTTCGGCCTCGGCGTGAACAATTCGGGTGCGTGCTACTCGTTCTTCCCGGATTTCTCGAACGGCAAGCCCTATCTGGGTCGCCTGGCCGAGAACAACGTTTCGTGGAAGGCCGGTATCGACTTCAAACCGTCCAGCGACCTCCTGTTCTATGCCAACGTTTCGCGCGGCTTCAAGGCGGGCAGCTTCCCGGTCATCACCGGAGCTTCGGTCGACGTGTTCGCGCCCGCCAGGCAGGAACGGGTCACCTCGTACGAAGGCGGCTTCAAGGCCAAGTTCCTGAACAACATGATCACGTGGACCGGCGCGATCTTCTATCAGGACTACAAGGACAAGCAGATCCAGGGCACTGTCGATACCGCCCTGTTCGGTCTGCTGCAGCGCCTCGACAACGTGCCCAAGTCGCACATCTTCGGCGTTGAAACCGATCTTGTGATCCGGCCGGTGCAGGGCCTGACGCTCAGCGGTTCGGGCAGCTACCTCAAGACCAAGGTGGAGCAATACACCGCTACTACGGTGTTTGGTAACATCCTCGGCAATGGCTATGGCACCGCCGGCACTCCGTACAACTTCGCCGGCAACCGCCTGCCGTTCGCGCCGTCGTGGAGCCTGACCGGCGACATCGATTACCGGGTCACGCTGGGCAACGGCGGAACAGCCTTCATCGGTGCTTCGGCCAACTATCGCTCGGACGTTGACGCCTACATCGGTGGTAGCGCGCTGCAGATTCCTGCCGCGCCGTACCGCTCGATCAAGACCTATCCGTTCCGCATCGATGGCTACACTCTGGTCGATGCGCGGATCGGCTATGAATTCCCCGGTGACCGCATCACCATCTCGGCCTGGGGCAAGAACGTGTTCAACAAGTTCAACGTCCAGAACATCATCTCTTACAACGACATCATCACCCAGGCGACTGGCATGCCGACCACTTATGGTGTCTCGGTCAAGGTCAAGTGGAAGTAAGCAGCCCAGACAAGATGTGGGGGCGGAGGGGCAGTGCCCTTCCGCCCCCACTTTTTTCGGCAAACACTCAATCTGCTGCTGGTTCGACCCGCACCAGCAACGTGCCTTCGCTGACCTGATCCCCCGCCTGCGCCTTCAATTCGGCAACAGTGCCGGCGAAAGGCGCCAGCATGGCCTGCTCCATTTTCATCGCCTCGAGCACCAGCAGCTTCTGGCCCTTGCTGACCGCCTGACCGGCCACCACATCGACCGCTATGATCCGGCCTGGCATCGGTGCAAGCAGGCTGCCATCGCCCGTGCCGCCGGAGCCGCCGCCGTGGCCGGCCGTGGGAGGCCCAAAAGCCCAGCCTGTGCCGGCGGCAAACAGCACCCGCTCAGCACCTGAATCGTAGAGACTGGCGGGAGCCGGCGGCTCCGCGGCAATCCGCCCATCGTGGATGTGCCCGGCAACTTCAACTGCAACGCAGAACTCGGGCGCGGCATTGGCGCGGAAGCCGGTGAGTGCGCCCCACGGCCCGGTTTCGCTGTTTGCGGCGATCGCCGCTGCGGCGAGGCCAATGACCTCCGGCGAAGGATCGGGCGGCGGGATCAACTGTTCGGTGCGGCGCTCGATGAACGCGGTATCGACCGCGCCGGCGACAAAATCGGCATCGGCGGCGGCGCGGGCGAGGAAGGCAGCATTGGTTTTCACCGGCCAGACCTGCACCGCGCCGGCGGCGTCGGCGAGTTTGGCGGCTGCCTCGGGGCGGGTGGGCGCGTGGACGATCAGCTTGGCGATCATCGGATCGTAGAACGGGGTGACTTCGCCGCACTCCTCCACTCCGGAATCGATGCGGATGCCGGCGGGAAAGCGCAGCCGGTCAAGCGGGCCGGTGGAAGGGAGGAAGCCGGTGGCGGGATTTTCGGCGTAGAGCCGAGCCTCCATCGCCCAGCCATCGATCGCCAGCTGGTCCTGCCGCAGCGGCAGCGGTTCACCGGCGGCGATGCGCAGTTGCCACTCGACCAGATCCTGCCCGGTGATCGCCTCGGTGACCGGGTGTTCGACCTGCAGCCGGGTGTTCATTTCCATAAACCAGATGCGGTCAGCCCGCAGGCCTTCGGACGCATCGGCGATGAATTCGATGGTGCCAGCGCCGACATAATCGACTGCCTGTGCTGCACGCACTGCTGCGCCGCAAATTGCCGATCGGGTGGCTTCGTCCATCCCCGGCGCGGGGGCTTCCTCGATCACTTTCTGGTGGCGGCGCTGGAGCGAGCAATCGCGTTCAAACAAGTGGACAACGTTGCCGTGGGTATCGCCGAAGACTTGCACTTCGATGTGGCGCGGACTGAGAATGTATTTCTCGATCAGCACCCGGTCATCGCCGAACGACGCGGCGGCTTCGCGCCGGCAGGAGTCAAGCGAATCAAGGAATTGCTGCGCAGCATCGACGCGTCGCAGACCCTTCCCGCCGCCGCCCGCGACCGCCTTGATCAGCACCGGCCAGCCGATCGCCTCGGCCTCGGCGAACAGCCGCTCGGGCGACTGATCGGCGCCGAGATAGCCGGGGGTGACTGGCACGCCGGCGGCGATCATCCGCGCCTTCGCTGCATCCTTCAGCCCCATCGCGCGGATCGCGGCAGGCGGCGCACCGACCCAGATCAGCCCGGCAGCCATGACCGCCTCGGCGAACTCGGCATTCTCCGACAGGAAGCCGTAGCCAGGATGGATAGCCGCCGCGGCGGTGGCCTTTGCCGCAGCAAGGATCTTCTCCGGTACCAGATAGCTTTTGCGGGCCGGGGCCGGACCGATGCAGACCGCCTCGTCCGCCTCGCGCACGAACGGCATCGCGGCATCGACATCCGAATGGACGGCGATGGTGCGGATGCCCATGGCACGGGCGGTGCGAATGATGCGCCGGGCGATTTCGCCGCGATTGGCGATGAGTATTGAGGGAATCATGAGGCTCTCTTAAACCTCCCCGGAAATGGGAGGTTTTGCTGTTGTTTTAGTCTTGACCATCCTCACATCCGGAACACCCCGAAGCGGGGCGCCTCCGGAATCGGGGCGTTCAGGCACGCGCCCAGTGCCAGCCCGAGTACGTCGCGGGTCTGCGCCGGATCGATCACTCCGTCATCCCACAGGCGGGCGGTGGCGTAGTAGGGATTGCCTTCGTCTTCGTACTTCTGCCGGATAGGGGCCTTGAACGCCTCGGCTTCTTCGGGCGTCCATTTCTCCGCATCGCGGTGGACGGTGGCCAGTACGCTTGCCGCCTGTTCGCCGCCCATCACCGAAATCCGCGCGTTGGGCCAGCTGAACAGGAAGCGCGGGCCGTAAGCGCGGCCGCACATGCCATAGTTGCCCGCGCCGAAGCTGCCGCCGATCAGCACGGTG
>CANGQZ010000084.1 GCA_947455865.1 Sphingomonadaceae bacterium | reverse complement strand
GGCCGCCGGCCGGAGTGCCATGTTCGAGCGAGCCGTAAGCCGCCCGGTACATCTGACGGTGGGTATCCTCCCACGTGAGATCGTAGCGGATGCTGAAGGCATTATCGGCCAGCACGTGGCGCCATTCGCGCATTCCCACCACGATTGTTGGCTGGATCGGCCCGACATGGATGTTGCCCCGGTTCGCACCGATCCGGCGAAATGCGCGAACCGAGCGTTGCACCCCGCGCCAGGTGACAATGGCAAAGGCTTCCGCCGTATCAAGGTTGGGATAGAAACTCCCGCCGGTGGCGATGATGAGTTCGCCGGCAGCATCGTGAAACACGTTCCAGTGGCGTTCGAAAAAGCGCGGATCGGTGGTGTAGGCTGTGCGGATCGGATCCGGGGTCTGATGGATCAGATGATCGTCGAGCGGCGATAGCGGGAACTGCTCGGCGAAATGATCGTCCGCTTCAAAGGCCCAATCCCCGCTCACTTGACAAGCCGCAGCGGGATGCGCGTGGGTCCACGCGTGACAAGCGAGTTGATCCAGGCGATGTCTTCAACAGGTTCGGCCAGTTCGATGCGCGAATAACGCCGGACGATTTCGCTGAGGACGATCTGCCCTTCGATCCGCGCCAGCGGCGTCCCCAGGCAGAAGTGCGGCCCCTTACCGAAAGCCATGTGCGGGTTGGGATCGCGTGTGACGTCGAGTCGGTGCGGATTGTCGAACACCTCTTCATCGCGGTTGGCCGAAAGCAGCATGAAGAACACCCGCTCACCCGGAGCGAATTGCTTGCCGCCGAATTCGATGTCTTCCCTGACGATCCGGCCGATCGACAGGATCGGGCTATCAAACCGCAGAAATTCTTCGACTGCGACCTGCATCCCCTCAGGATGGTCCCGAAGGTAGGTGAACGCATCGGGGTTGTGAGCAAGCGCCAGCAACGAGTTGTTGATGAGGTTAGCCGTGGTTTCGTGCCCGCCGTTGAGCACCATCATCAGGCATCCGACGAGCTCATCGTCATCGAGCTGACGGCCTTCGACTTCCGAGACAATCAGCTGCGAGAGCATGTCATCGCCCGGATCGGCCCGCCGCCGCGCGATCAGATCCTTGAAAAGGGTAGCCATCGAAACCGCGCCGCGTCTGGCCCGCTCGTACTTGTCGGGCACGCCGCGCGCACTGCCGATGAACAGCATCATGTCATCCGACCAGCGCTTAACTTCGAGCAGCCGGTCCCGCTCGACCCCCATCAGCTGCATCACTACCATCCCGGGAAGCAGGATCGAGAAGTGCGGCATCAGATCGATCACATCCCCATCGGGCAGCTGATCCAGCAGCATGGTGGTGAGTTCGGATACGGCCGGGCGCAGTGTTTCGAACACCGGCAAGTTCAGCACAGCGGCCATGTGCCGGCGTAGGCGGGTATGATCCGGCGGATCGCGGAACACCATCCAGCTGTTGAGATAGCGCAGGATCTCTGCCGCTGGCGCGCGCGCAGCTTCGGGCAGGTGCTTGCTGACGTTGGTCAGCCGTTCGGCCGAGAACACGTCGCTGTCGGTCAACCCATCGACGATGTCATCGTAGCCGGTCACGATCCAGCCGGACATCGGTTCGCTCCAGTGCACCGGATCCTCGGCCCGCAGGCGCGCGAAGATCGGATGCGGATTGCGGGTCACCGCCGGATCGGAAGGATCGAAAGTCAGTTCATCAACAGGCATTGGCACATCCTTCAGCCGGAATGCTGCACACCATTTCGCAAACGGGAAAACACCATTTCGAGCAATTCATTCAGGATTGCGGTCCGGTCCTGTCCCTTGAAAACGTAACCCTTCAGGGCCCGCATATGCGAAAGGAACACGATCTCGGACGCCAGCAACCGATCATCGACCTCGCGGAATTCCTCCATGATCATGCCGGCACGGATGAGGTCGCTGAGAAATTCGGTCAGCGTCTTTTCTTCAGCGCGATAGCGGGCCTTGGCCTCCGGTGAGAGCGACTGGTATTCGCGGTAGGCAATCAACACCGCCGCAGAAGCATCCCAATGGCGATCCCAGTATGTGCGAATGGCCGCCTTAAGCTTGGCTGAGGCCCCGCGCGCTGTGGCGGCGGCCGCCTTCATATCCGAAAGCAGATCGAGATTGATCTCATCGCAGATCATTTCGAGCAGATCGTTCTTGGTGCCGATGTGGCGATAGAGCCCGCCAACGCTAAGCGACGCGCGCTCCGCCACTTCGTTGACCGACACGGCATCGAAGCCGCGCTCCTTCACCAGTTCCATAACGACTTCGGTGAGTAGCTGACGCCGCTTGCGTGCTCGCTCCTGACGCACGCCGCCGGGCTTGCCTTCCCGTGAACCAGAGATCACCTTAAGCGGCGTACGCATCCATCTGTCCAAGCATTAATTAGAGCAAATGCTCGCTTATTTCACAGGCTATGCCAAACCATCAACCCGGCGTCAACATCGGTGGAGATGGGCGGATGTAGCCTATATTTCCAACGATAACGATCTCATACGGGCATCTGTGGTTGACGAAGTGAACGAATGCGCTCTAGAAATGTGAGCGCTTGCTCGCATAATAAATGAAGCGGTCTAAAACGGCTAAAGCAGCCCGCCGTCCGGCGGGCTGCGGGGAGAGTGATGTGGGCCCGGATTATCAGAACGATCACCTGGTGTCCGATGCCATCGCGCACCATGCCCGGTTTGGCGGTGCGCGCACCGCACTGGTCTGCGGGGATGCGCGATTAAGCTGGCAGCAACTGGACAGCCAGCTTAACCGGCTGGCCAATGCCCTGATCGCGCTGGATTGTCCCAAGGGCACCAAGATCTGCATGCTGCTACCCAACGGCGTGCCTTCGTTCCTGATGTTTTGGGCCGCGGTGCGTGCTGGCTGCGTGATCGTGCCGCTCAACCCGATGCTCGATGACGCGGCGCTGGCCAGGCTGGCGACCGCATCGGACGGAGTCCTGTTCTTCGCCGACGAGAGCACGCGCGCTGCGGCAGACCGCATCCGCGGTCAGCTTGTCAACGTACGCACTGACGGGTTCTATCTGTTCGGCGGCACGGCACCGGGCTGGGCCAGCGGTGATGCGCTGATCGCTGCTGGCAATCCGGAAATTCCGCCCGTCAAGGTTGGCCCTGCCGATCCGATGACGATCTTCTTCACCTCGGGCACCACCGGCACGCCCAAGGGGATCGAGCACGATCACTTCGGCCGGCTCAACTATTGCTATGGTTTCGGCCCCGGGTTGGGGATTGACCGATACAGCGTGGCGATCTGCGTGACACCGATTTATGCCTCGGGCACGATGATCACCATGCTGCCCACGCTCTATTATGGCGGCACGGTGGTGATGGTGCCCAAGTTTACGCCGGCCGAATTCGTCGCGGCCGTGGTGCGCGAACGCGGCACGCACAGCTTCATGGTACCGGCCATGTATGTTGCACTGCTGAACCACGGCGATGCCAAGGCTGATTTGTCTTCGCTGCGGGTGCTGGTCAGCGCTGGTCAGACGATGCCGCAGATCACCCGTGACGCCTTGGCAGAGCGCATTCCGGGGGCCGGGATCTTCGAGGTCTACGGCATGACGGAAGGCTTCTTCACCATCGCCAACCCAGGTGATTTCGCGCAGGACAAGCGCGGCACCGCGGGCAAGGCTGGGTTTCTGGAAGATCTGCGCATCCTCGGCGACGACGACAGCGAATTGCCCACCGGTGAAGTGGGCGAGATCGTGGCGTATGGCCCGGGGATGATGAAGGGCTATTATGGGCGGCCGGACCTAACCAACGAAACAGTCTGGCTCAGCCCGGAAGGGCGCACGTTCTTGCGCAGCGGCGATCTGGGATACCTGGATGCGGACGGCTTCCTGTTCGTATCGGGGCGCAAGAAGGACATGATCAAGTCCGGCGGCATCAACATCTACGCCGCCGACCTTGAAGAGGCGCTGCTGAGCCATCCCGCCGTGGGTGAAGCAGCGGTGGTTGGCATTCCCCACCCGCGCTGGATGGAAACACCGATCGGGGTGGTCGTGCTCAAACCCGGCCAGACGGCCACCGCCGAGGACCTGCGGGAGTGGGCCAATGCGCGGCTGGCGAAATACCAGCGGCTTTCGCGCGTGATCGTCCGCGAGGATTTTCCGCGCGCGACCTACGGCAAGATCCAGAAGGACAAGCTGCGCGAGGAGTATGCGGGGCTGGAGGGCGGCTGAGCGGCATAACGGTCAGGGCTTTGCCGGCTGCAGCAACAGGATCGATCCATCGCCGTCTCCGCCCAGGGCGATCGAACCATCGGCCAGCGCCGCAATATCGGCGAAGGGCAGCAGCGGCCCCGGCATCAGCCCCGCGATCCCGGGCAGCAACTTGGGCGTCATTCCGCCATGGGTGCCCGCAGGCAGCCCGCTGGCGAGAACTTCGCCGGACACCCCCGCCCCCGCAGCCGCGCGGTGGATTGATCCCGTACCGCGATCGAGTGCCACCGCGCTGCCGCCAAGGGCGGCCACGCCGTGCGGTTCCTGCATGCCGGAAAGCACGATGGTGCTGCCCGATTCCGTGACATGGCGGACAGTTCCTGCGCCGGCTTCGCTGACGAACAGGCCGCCATCGGGCGCCAGCGCCAGTCCGGTCGGGCGGTCGAGCCCGGTGGCAAGACTGCGCGCAGAACCATCGGCGGCGATGGCCACGATCTCGCCCCGGCCACTGTCGCAAACCAGCGTCTCGCCCGTTGGGGCCATAATCACGCCCATCGCGCAATCGAGCCCTTCGAGCAGAACTTCGGCTTCCCCGCCCGGGTGATAGCGGGCGCATTGCCCCGCACTGTTGGTGACGATCATGCTGCCGTCGGCTGCCACGGCGATACCTCGGATGTAGCCGGGAAAGCCGTGCTGCAGCAGCATCGCCGGGCGAGCCACTGCGCCGGCGGCGCTGATTGTCGCCATGCTCATTCCATCGGCCGCCACCAGCCCGTCAGCACCGTTCGCAGCGATGCCAAAGGGGCCGACCATGCCGCCGGGGACAACCGTACGCTGGCTGCGATCCGGGCTGATCGCCACGATCTCACCATCGGTGAAGTGCGAGACATAGATCTCGCCATCCCGGTCAAATTCGAAATTGTCGATGCCGTAAGCGACCTGCGCATAGGCCGTCCTGGTCCCGGAGGCGACATCGATACAGCTGACCTGGCCCGAACCGGCTTCGACCACGAACAGCTCGCCCGCAGGGCTGAACTTGACGGCCGTCGGGATATCCAGCCCGCCGATCACCCGTTCCGGCGTGCCGCCATGCAGCGCCACCCGCCAGACCTCTCCCAGCGGGACCAGCGGGAAATAGAGCAGGTTGTCCGGCCCCAGACACAAGGCGTTGGGCATCATCAGGCCCGAAGCGATCAGGCGCGGCGCGGAGCCGCCCGCATCGAGTTCCCAGATCCGCCCTTCGGGGTTGAACTCGCTCATGAAAATGCGATCGGCATGAACGGTGATGCCGTTGGCCACCGGCACATCGCTCGCCACCACCTCTACCTTGCCGCCCGGACGGATCGCGCTGACCCGGGCGCTCATCACTTCGGTGATGAACAGGTTGCCACGCGAATCGAACGCAAGATCGTCGGGTGCGACGACCGCACCGTCTGCCCGGGACACCACGCGGTTCGCACCGCTGGCGACATTCACCGCACTGACCTGCGAGCCAAACGCCTGCGCGACATAAAGCTCTCCATCGGGGCCAAGCCGAATCCCGTTGGCGCCAATCACCGCTGGCGGCGCAACCAGCGCGCGCAGCAACCAGCCGGCGGCAGCGGTGGGGGAAGCTGCCTGCGTTCCCAGGCGATCAAGCGGCATGGATTTACTCCTTCAAATGTCGAGGACGATACGCGGACTGAGCGAACGCGAGCAACACGCCATGATCCGCTTGTTCTCGGCCCGCTGCTTGAGACGCAGGAACGCATCGCGGTGATCAGGTGTGCCCTCGATCACCTTGGTGATACAGGTGCCGCAAGTCCCTTCGTTGCACGATCGCGGAATATGGACGCCGATGTCTTCGAGCGTATCGGCGATGGATTTGTTCGCCGGGACTGTGACGATCATGCCCGATCTGCGTAGCTCTACTTCGAACGTACCGGATGCGGCGTCGGCGATCTCCGCACGGGGGTGAAACCGTTCGATCTGCAAGGCCTCGTCGGGCCAGCCGGCGCAGTGCGCTTCAACCGCCTGCAGCAATGCTTCGGGGCCGCAACAATAGGCCACATTGCCCGCTTCCGGCTCGCCGAGAAAACCGGCCAGATCCAGCAAGCCAAACTCGTCCTGCGGGCGAACCTGCACCCGGTCTCCAAAGCCCCGCAGTTCCTCAACAAAGGCCATCGAGCGACGGGTGCGGCCGCCGTAAAGCAGGGTCCAGTCCTTGCCTGTGCGGTCCAGCTCCCGCGCCATTGCCAGCAGCGGCGTAATCCCGATCCCGCCCGCCACCAGCAGATAGCGATCCGCTTCGATCAGCGGAAAGTGATTGCGCAGTTCAAGTACAGCAAGCCGATCGCCCGCGTTGATTTGCTCGTGCAGCATAGTCGACCCGCCGCGACTGGCTGGCTCGCGCAGCACGGCGAACTGGAGGCGGTGCCGGTCGGCCGGGTTACCGCAAAGCGAATACTGGCGGTTGAGTCCCTCACACAGCGCCAGATCGAGATGCCCGCCCGGCGTCCACTCGGGCCATGCGGAGCCATCCTCCCGCTCGATCACGAACGACCGGACACCCTCGGCTTCGTCATGGATCGCGCAAATCCGCGCCGGAAATGCAGCCTCCCCGGTCATTCCCCCTGCTCTCCCACCACCACATCATCGCCGACATAGCGCGTATCGCGCTCTGCCATGCGGGCGTAGAGTGCGCCGATAGCCTCCGAATAGGGCGCGTTCAGCAGCAGCGAATGCAGCATCAGGTTCTTGCGGGCCTCCTCGCGCAAGTGCGGATCGTTGTAGCCGTCTGGCGCCGCAGTGTCTGCGACCGCAGCCAGCCTCAGGTCCAGCGAGTCCGGGCTGCTCGCCGGCCAGATTGCGCCGAGCACGGCCATGATATCGGCATTGTCCTCAGCCAGATGAGTCGTCGCCAGATCCCAGCTGCGTGCCAGCCGCGCCAGCAAATGCAGTGCCGCCTTGAGTTGCTGCTGCGCCGCGCCCTTAGGCAGCGCCGGGATAAGCTGTTCGCTGAGGCTGCGGTGCAGGCCCCGCAGCAACTCGCCGGGGTTAGGCCGCTGCATCGCGCGCATCCCAGTCTTCATCAGCGATCCAGCCCAGTGCAAGCCGCAAGCATTGCGGAATCTTCGCGGCCCGATCGATGTGCCGCAAGTTCGCAGTGCCGCCGCTGGCGAACTGGTGAGCGGCCGCAATCGAGATCGCCGCGAACTTGGCTTCGCTGAAGATACGGTAGAAGATCACTGTCCGGCGGGGGATGGAAAATCCGGAGTGCTGCGCATGAAGCGCAAGGAAATCATTGAGCGCGAGGAACTTTCCCGGGCTCCACAGCTGACGATAGATCCAGCCGATGTCCTCCGCCGGATCCCCGATATGGGCCATTTCCCAATCTAACAGCGCGGTGATGCGATCCGCTTCATAGAGAAAATTGCCCACCCGCAGATCGCCATGCACCAGCGCCAGCCGGGACGGCCGGGGGGCATGATCGAGCAGCCAGCCGAACAGCCATTCGAGCACCGGATGCGGTTCCAGCCGGTTGGTGCGAAAACCATCGCGCCATGTGGTGATCTGAGCGCGGACCGGATCGACGCCTTCATGCTCCAGGCCGTGGCCGCGCCAGTCAAACCGGTGCAGTTCGGCCGCGGCGCAGGCAAGATCGGCGCTGAGCGCACGCCCGCGCGCCAGATCGGGCTCTTCCAGGAAATCGACCGCGCCGGCCTTGCCCGGCATCCTTTGCAGCACGATCGCCGGCGAGCCGGTTATCGCCCCATCCGCATCGAGGAGCAGCGCCGCAGGCGCGCGGACATCCGACCCGCTTAGCGCGCGCAGCACGGCGAATTCGTCGGCAGTGTCGGATTCAACGTGCTTGGCCGCGACCTGGCTGAGCAGGATGCACGGCACGGTGCGGCCATCGGCCCAGTTGGCATCGAACGCAAAGGCCTGCCGCGCATTCCCGCCAAACGCACGCTGCCAACCGGAAAGCTGAACCGGCACGCCGCCATCACCGAGGCGGACGGCCAACGCATGCTGGACCTGCGCTTCGTCCGGGCGCGCCGTAGGACTCATCGCGTTCCCGCGGACACCCGCAACACTTCGCCGGAAATCGCATCCGACTGCGGCTCAAGGAAAAAGGCGATGCCCTCCGCCTCATCTTCGATCGTGGCGAACTTGCCTAGCGCCGTATAACCAAGATGCCGTTCGACATAGGCACCGCCGAAGGTTTCGGTGACTTTCGGGCTGAAGACCAGACCGGGGGCAACGGCATTGACGCGGATACCGCTGCGGCCGAGCAGGATACTGAGTGTCTGGGTCAGCGCCACCACGGCTGCTTTGGCCGGGTTGTAGGCGGCATCGCCCAGATCGGGCCGGTTGGCGAAAGCGGCGAGCGAGGCGACGTTGCAGATCTTGCCGTAGCCCTTCTTCACGAAATGCGGCTCGGCATGCTTGCACATCAGGAACGCGCTATCGACGTTCACTTCAAAGGTACGGCGGAAATAGGCCAGATCGATCTGCGCCAGAGGGCGGTCCATCGAATCCGCCTCAATCCCGATCATTCCGCCGGCAACGTTGGCAACCCCGGTCAGATCGCCGAACGTTTCAAGGCAACAGGCAATTACACCTTTGACCTCATCCTCCTTGGAAAGATCGGCGCGGTACGTGGCAAGCTGGCCCGGCAGATCGCGGCAACTTTCGGCAAAACCATCAAGCCGCCGCTGACTGATATCCACGCCCAGCACATTGGCGCCGGTGCGCAGCAGCCGCCGCGCGGTGGCCCCACCAATACCGCCGGCAGCGCCGGTAACGACGTAGGTTCTGATTTCGGTCATGGCGGCCTCAGACGTAAGAGATCGGGTTGAAATTGGGCGCGCGCTTTTCCTTCAGCGCATCAAGGCCCTCGCGCGCCTCAGGGCTGGTGAAGCCCAGAATGCCAAAGGCCAGCGAAGCCTCGAACGCGGGCCAGGCCGCCTTCATCCAGTTGTTGAGTGATAGCTTGGTCCAGCGCACGGCAGCCGGCGGCCCTTTGGCCAGCCGCGCGGCGATTTCCAGCGCACGCGGATAGCACTGGTCATCGGGCACGCAGAAACTGACCAACCCGATCCGCTCGGCTTCCGGCCCGCTGATCGGCTCGCTGGTCATGAGGTAATACTTGGCCTTGGCCATGCTGGTCAGCAGTGGCCAGATCGCCACCGCGTGATCGTCTGCCGCCACGCCCAGCACGGTGTGCCCATCGACCAGCTTGGCTGATTCCGCTGCGACGCTGACGTCGGCCATCAGCGCAACCGCCAGCCCGCCACCGGCAGCCGCGCCATTGATCGCCGAGATGATCGGCTTGCTGCAATTCAGCAGCGAATCAATCATGATCCGGGCGTCCTTCCACATCTTGCAGCGGAAATCGTGGTCAGCGATGATGTCCTCGATCATGTCGAAGTCACCGCCCGCCGAGAAGGCGCGCCCCTCCCCCGTCACCAGCACACAATTCACATCCGGATCCTGATCGACCAGCGACCAGATATGCGCGAGATCGTGATGCAGCTGAAAATCCATCGCGTTCATCTTGCCGCGCGAAATGGTGATGCCCAGCACGCGTTCACTCGGCCAATCGAGCTTGAGGCTTTGATATTCGGGATAGGTCATGCCACCTTCCCCCGACCAGAGACTTTCGCCCCAAAGGCAATTGCCATAACATGGACCTCCCCAAGCTTGCCGGCGGCAGAGCGGCCTGCCTTCCGGCCGCATGCACCGACATACGTCTAATTTAATGCGAGCATTTACTCACTTTCCGTCTGGATAGGACCGACCTGCTGGGCAAGTCAAGCGCAGCTTTGCGATATTTAATGCCCTGTATCATACAAATTTCGCCGATCTGGCGATCTATTGACTAAGTCTGGTTTTGCGATAAAAACGCGAGAGATCGCTCGCTAAAATGTGACAAAGCCGGCAACCGGTCCGGGAAAAATGCATCTCGTGAGAGGAATGTCAGAAGTGATGAGCAGCGTGGAACGGCCCGCCATCGATTATGATGCGATCATCATCGGCGCAGGTTTCGGCGGGCTTCGCGCACTGCAGGAGATGCGCAGCCGGGGCAAATCGGTGCGCCTGATTGATGCCGGATCCGATGTTGGCGGTACTTGGTACTGGAACCGCTATCCTGGCGCGCGCACGGATAGCGAGGCTTGGGCATATTGCTATTCGTTCTCCAAGGAACTGCAGGACGAATGGGACTGGCCCGAACGCATGCCCTCATGGGATCAGGTGCAGGGCTATTTGGCCTACGTCGCCGACAAGTTCGAGATGCGGCGCGACATCCAGTTCAATACCAACGTCCAATCTTGCATCTATGATGAAGCTTACAACCAGTGGGTCGTCACCGACGCGGCTGGCAACTCGCTGCGCAGTACCTACCTGATCTCGGCTGTGGGCTGGTTTGCGGTGGCGGTCCAGCCACCGTTCGACATGAGCGCCTTCAAGGGCGAATGCTACATGTCGTCAAAGTGGCCCAAGGAAGCGGTCGAGTTTGCCGGCAAGCGCGTGGGCATAGTCGGCAGCGGATCGACCGCAGTGCAGATTCTGCCGGTTGTCGCCAAGGCCGCAGCGCACGTGACCATGTTCCAGCGCACGCCGAACTATGTGCTGCCGGGCCGCAACCATGCGCTTGACGATACCGACCGCAAATCGATCAAGGCCAACTACGACAAGATCTGGGAGCAGGTGCGCAACCAGCCATTCGCCTTCCCGATGGAAACCTCGACGGTCGTTTTCGACGATGTCGACGATGCGGACCGCGAGCGGATCTTTGAATATGGCTGGGAGCAAGGTGGCTTCCGCTTCATTTTCGAAACCTTCGCCGACCTCCTGACGGACAAGCGCTCCAACGCCGCTGCGGCCG
>CANGQZ010000083.1 GCA_947455865.1 Sphingomonadaceae bacterium | reverse complement strand
GAAACGCGCCGAACACCGTCCCCGGCGCCACCTTGCGGTGATCGATCGCAAACCCCGTGACATTGCCGTCCGCGCCAGCGGGCAGCGCAATCCCGGCCGCTGCAGCAAGGCCAGCCAGCCTCACTCGCCCTCTCCGTTGCCGACTAGCGGCGAAAGCTCGGAAATGTCGATGTCGCGGGTGGCGTCGGGCATGATCCCCAGCAGCGGCCCGATCCGCGGCACCACTCGGCCCACCACCGGAGCCGCGTTCCATGCGGCAGTGCGCTGACCGCTGGTCGCCGCTGTCGGTTGTGGCTGCTCCAGCATGGCGATCACCACAAAGCGCGGCCGGTCCATCGGAAACGCCGCGGCAAAGGTCGAGATCACCGCCGTCTTCTGATAGCCGTGTGCGCCGGGCATTTCCGCTGTCCCGGTCTTGCCGCCCACGCGAAAGCCCCCCGCGTTGGCGCTGCGCCCGGTGCCGTCAACCACGATCATCCGCAGCAACTGGCGCATCCGCGCGCTGGTCGCGGCCGACCACACCCGCCGCCCCGCCGGCACTTCGCCGGGGGCCAGCTTGCGCAGTGTCGAAGGGCGCCAGATCCCGCCGTTGACCATGGCCGCATAAGCCGTCGCCAGATGCAGCGGGGTCACCGCCACGCCGTGGCCATAGGAAACCGTCATGGTCGTGAGCCGCGCCCAATCGCCGCGCGGCCAGATCGGAAAGCCCTTGGCTGGCAGTTCGATAAACGGTCGCTCGTTGAACCCGAGCGCAGCCATCGTCGCCTTCAGCCGCACGCCGCCAAGTTGGTCGGCGACTTGCGCGGTGACGATGTTGGAGGAGTGGATCAGCGCTTCGGGAACGTTGAGCGAAGCCCCGAAGCTGTGGCTATCGTGAATCTGGAACTTGCCGATCGTGAGCGGCGCGCCCGAAGGATAGCGCTTGGCCATGTCGGTCACCACCCCGGCCTCGATCGCCGAGGCAATCGTGATCGGCTTGATCACTGAACCCAGCTCGTAAACCTTGTTGGTCACCCGGTTGAAGATGTTGCCGACATTGTCACGGTCTACCAGATTGGGATCGAACGAGGGGAGCGAGGCCAGCGCCAGCACTTCGCCGGTATCGACATCGAGCACGATCCCCGCCGCGCCCTTGGCCTCCGAGAGCTGCATCCCGCGCATCAACTCGTCCTCGAGCGCGCCCTGCACCCGCGAATCAAGCGAAAGCACCGCCGGGGTAGCGCGCGTCGCCGGATCGACCAGTTGCCGGTTGAACACCTGCTCCATCCCCAGCTGGGGTTTGCCGTCGGGATCGATATAGCCCAGCACATAGGCGGCCATCGAACCTTGCGGATAATAGCGCTCGTTCTCGCGCGGGAACTCCAGTGCCGGCTCGCCCAGCGCGTGAATGCGGTTGGCGTCTTCGGGCAGGATCCGGCGGCGCAGATAGCCCGGCTTGCCCGCCGCCAGCCGCGCGGTCAGCTTGGCCAGGTCCTCGTCGGGAAAGATCCGCACCAGTGCAGCGGCCACTTCGGCCGGGCTCTTGACCAGTGCCGGTCCGCCGCCCAGCGCCTTGGGGTTATACCAGAGCGCATAAGCCGGAAATGCCCGCGCCAGCGGCACGCCGTTGCGGTCGACGATCTCGCCGCGCGGCGGCAGCATCGCCTCGTCCAGCGTCTGCTGGCCCGGCGCATCGCCCGAAAACCCCAGCCAGGCGATCCGCACCAGCGCCACCACGCCGATGAACGCGAACACCGCGGTCACGAAGAACAGCCGCAGCTTGGCGGTGAGTAGAGATTGTTGACGCACGTTGACCAGTTGCACCCGGCCGGTCGAGATCGCGGTCGAGACGGTCAGCGAAGTCATCAGTCAATTGCCACCTTAAGATTGCGCGCCTTGCCCGGCACCGTCGGCTTCTCGACATGGCTCAGCCGCTGGACCAGTCCGGCCGCGCCAGCAGTGTCCTTGCGCGCGCTGGCCGCCGGCACTTCCGCTGCCATCGCCTTGCCGGTCAAGGGATTGACCATCGCCTGCAGCCCGGAATCCCCGGAATTGTCTTCCACCGCGCTCGCCACCCGGATCGGCGACGGCGCGCCCGGTCCGCGCGGCTTGCCCAGTGAGGCCAGCTGGCGTTCGCTCTCAAGGTACTGGCCTGCAGTCGGCGCGTCATAGCCGAATTCGATGTCGTTCAGCGCCTTGAGCTGCTGCTGGTTGGCGCGGGTCTCGAACTCGGTTTCGAGCATGCTGTTTTCCTGGCGCAGCGCGATAAGCTGGCGCTCGGTCAGCAGCACCTGACTTTTCACCGCATTGACCCGCATGGTCAGCGCGATGGTCAGCGCCAGGCAGACCACCAGAATTGCCGCCCAGCCGGCTTTGTGGACACCGGAACGGGTGAGCATCATGCTGCCCTCCTTGCTGGAGCCACCGTGCGCGTCGCTGCGCGCAATGTGGCGGAACGGGATCGCGGATTCGAGGTCACTTCCGCCTCCGAAGGCCGCAACGCTTTGGAAACTTGTGCAAAAGTAGGGCTTGTCACCGCCTTTTGCTGCGGCAGATGGCGCGATCCACCCGCCACTGCACCGCTCGCCTCGCGCAGGAACTGTTTAACGATGCGGTCCTCAAGGCTGTGGAAGCTGACCACCGCCAGCCGCCCGCCGGTGCGCAGCAACTGTTCGGCAGCAACAAGCCCGGCGCGTAGTTCGTCGAGTTCGGCGTTGATATGGATGCGGATCGCCTGAAAGCTGCGCGTTGCCGGGTCTTTGGGCTGGCCGACATGATAGCCCAGCGCCTTGCGCACCACCCGCGCCAGCTCGCCGGTGGTGGCGAGCGGCCGTGCCGCCACGATTGCCCGTGCCACCCGGCGCGATTGGCGCTCCTCGCCATAAGCGAACAGCACGTCGGCGATCTGCTCCTCGGGCGCGCCGTTGACGAAATCAGCGGCGCTCGGCCCGTCCTGTTCCATCCGCATGTCGAGCGGGCCGTCGCTGGCGAAAGCGAAGCCGCGCCCGGGCTGGTCGAGCTGCATCGAGGACACCCCGATATCCATCACCACCCCGTCGACCGCCGCCACCCCGGCTTCGGCCAGCGCCGCGACCATTTCCGAAAAGCGCCGCGGATGCAGGACCAGCCGGGGCGGGTCCTCGCGCGTTTCGGGCCATGCTTGCCCTGCCGCGATTGCATCGGGATCGCGGTCGAAAGCGTGGACGGTCGCCCCGGCATCGAGCAGGCGGCGGCTGTATCCGCCGGCCCCGAAGGTGGCGTCGACGATCACCGTGCCCGGCGCGGGCTCCAACGCGGCAAGCACCGCATCGAGCAGCACCGGAACGTGCGGCGCGGCCCCGTTCACTTGCGCCCCCGCGCGGCAGCCTGGGCCGCCAAATCTGCGCAGGCCAGCTTGGCATGGCGCCACTTGTCATCGGGCAGCTTCATGAGCTCGTCCGGGCTGAACATCAGGAATTCCGGGCCGGCCGTGAGGAAGAACAGCCGGTCGGTGATCTTGCCGCTGCCGATGAAGCGTTCGGGCATGATGAACCGGCCGCTCTCGTCGAACGGCACTTTGGTATAGGCGAACAGCTGGGTCGAACGGTTCTGCCGATCGAACTCCTTGTTCAGCCGCAGCGCGGCCTCTTCTTCCTTGTCAAGCTGGGCATCGAAATCGTACTCGCGCGAAGGGCCGAAGCCGACCACGCAGTTGAGCACAGGGTGCAACTGCAGGCAGAGCACTTTCTCGCCGCCCCCGGATTCCTTCAGCGTCTTGCGGAAGTCAGGCGGCAGAATGAAGCGACCCTTTTCGCCGCGAAGCGAAAAGCCCTCTCCATTGTACCTGAACCTGCACTGTTCCACCGGCCCTGCCCCCCAGGGAGTTGCGACAACACCGGAAACAGCAAGGGTCGTTCCGGCCGGGCACAAGGCACAGCCGGTTCGCTCGCCCGGACGACCGGGACTCTGCGCATTTCCGATGGACCACAGCCATAACCCGCAGGGAGGCGGCTGTGAAGCCAATTTTGCGGGAAATCAGGGGAAATCGCGTTCCCAATGGGAATTTTTCGGGGATTTGGCCCAGAGATCGCCAATAATTCCACTTTGATCCCTATTTGTTCTGTAATTGAGGCACATGAATACATCCCGTTTCCGGCACGAAATGCCTGATTTCTCGTGGATCCTGCAATTTCCCGCAATTTCCCCATGCGACTCGCGCAGGTGATCCGATTTCAGCGCGGCGCGGCGGTGCCCGGCTGGTTGCGGGAGGCATCGGGCGATGGGACCACCCCGATATCCGCCAGCGGATCGCTCTTGGGGCTGGCAGCGGTCGTCGGCACTCCGGCCGCGACACTTGTGGACATCGTGCTATCCGCCATCCGCGCCCGATCCATGATGATGTTGGCAAGGCCGACCAGGAGCAGCATCGCGGCCAGCCCAAGCAGCCCGATCTGCAGGCGATGCACGGCCTGCGCCCGCAGATCGCGCGGACTTGGGGGCATGTAGTGCTGCGGCCCGGCCCCCGGAAGGGCACTGTTTGGCTTCGTTGCCATTGCAATCTGGATAGTCACAATTGCGCCGGTCTGCAACCGGCTAGCGGCAAAACCCCTAGTTGCCGGCTAGCCAGGGAAACACCGGTAGCCCCTTCGCGCGCAGCCACTCGGCGTTGTAGAGCGAGGAGAGATAGCGGAAGCCGGTATCGCACAGGATCGTCGCGACCCGCGGCGCGGGCCGTCCGGCGGCGCGAAGCTGCTGCCCCAGCGCCACCGCACCCGCCACGTTGATCCCTGAAGACAGGCCCAGACACAGCCCTTCCTCGGCCAGCAGCCGTTCGACCCACGCCAGTCCTTCGACGTCGGAAATGCGGAACTGCGTATCGATCGGCGCGCCTTCGAGGTTGGCGGTGATCCGCCCCTGCCCGATCCCCTCGGCCACCGACGAGCCTTCGGCCTTGAGTTCGCCATTGGCGTAATAGTTGTAAAGTGCCGCGCCGTGCGGATCGGTCAGCGCGATCGTCACGCTCTCGTCGAACGCCTTGAGCCCCATGCCCACCCCGGCGATTGTCCCGCCAGTGCCCGCGGCGCACGTGAACCCGTCGATCCGCCCCTCCAGCTGCGCCCAGATCTCCGGCGCGGTGCTTTCGATATGGGCCTTGCGGTTGGCGGTGTTGTCAAACTGGTTGGCCCAGATCGCGCCTGCGGTCTCTTCCGCCAGCCGGCGCGAGGTGTGGACGAAGTGGCCGGGGTTGGAAAACGGCGCCGCCGGCACCAGCACCAGCTCGGCCCCAAGCGCACGCAGCGTGTCCATCTTCTCGCGTGATTGGGTTTCGGGCATGACGATAATGGTCTTGTAGCCCAGCGCGTTGGCGACCAGCGCCAACCCGATCCCGGTGTTCCCGGCGGTACCCTCCACGATCGTGCCGCCGGGCTGGAGCAAGCCGGTCGCCTCGGCATCGCGCACGATCCACAGCGCCGCCCGGTCCTTCACCGAGGCTCCGGGATTGGCAAATTCGCACTTGCCCCAGATTTCGCAGCCGGCCGCCGCACTCGGCCCCTTAAGCAGGACGAGCGGGGTGTTGCCGATCAGGCCAAGCGTGGTGCGGGCGACGGGAGCAGTCATGCTGGCAGAGCTAGGCTCTCACCCGGCCGCCTGCAAGGCCGCGAATACTCAGTCTTCCTCGGCGATGGTGACCTTGAGTCCTGCAACCGCAGGTTCCACCTTGATCTGGCACGACAGGCGCGAGAATTCGTTGCGCTTGTCCGAGCTGTCGAGCAGGTCGTTCTCGTCCTCGCTCATCGGCGAAAGCTGGTCCCAGAACGCCGGGTCGACATGAACGTGGCAGGTGGCGCAGCTGCAGCAGCCGCCGCACAGCGCCAGCAGCTCGTCAAAACCGCCATCACGGATCGCTTCCATCACCGAGAGGCCTTCTTCGGCTTCGATTTCGGCTGCTTCACCCGCGCGATTGACGACCACCAGCTTGACCATGTCCTGAAAATCCCTCGAATCCGGTTTCCTGCCTGTCGGCACACGCACCGGGCTGCTAATCGCAACGGCACCGTTTGGCAAGGGATGGAAAGGACACTGCGGCGATGGGGCTCACAATAGATGCACTGCGCGGCGGGCTCGATACGCTGGCGACGCGCGAACCCGCGATCGCCGCGGCGCTGGAGCGGGTCGGCTATCCCGAACCCCGAATCCGCGCCCGCGGCTATGCCACTTTGCTGCGCACCATCGTCGGCCAGCAGGTCAGCGTCGCCGCCGCCGCCTCGATGTGGCGCAAGCTGGAAGGCGCGCTGGGGGCGGAGGTCGATCCCCACGTCCTCCTCGCCAGCGATTTCGATACCCTGCGCGCTTGCGGCCTCTCCCGCCAAAAGCAGGGCTATGCCCGTTCATTGTGCGAACTGGTCACCACCGGCGAATTGACGTTCGATGCGCTCCCCGCCGATGACGAAGAAGCAATCGCCCAGCTCACCCGGATCAAGGGCATCGGCCGCTGGTCGGCCGAGGTCTATTTGCTGTTCGCAGAGGGCCGGTCCGATATCTGGCCGGCGGGCGATCTCGCGGTGCAGGCCGGGCTGCACAAGATCCTCGGCCTGGACGAGCGCCCTGCCGAAAAGCGCACCCGCGAACTCGCCGAACCATGGCGCCCCCACCGCGGCGCGGCGGCGATCTTCACCTGGCACTGCTACAACAACGCCGCGCTCTAGCCAGATCCTCCCCATCTGCATTGACGTGAAATTGGGGAGGACCTGAGCCGGGCGCCTACTTCGCAGCAGCCCCCACATCCATCCCGAGCTGATCGAACAGGAACATCAGCTGGTCGGTATACTCGCCGATCCGCTCGTCGAGCGACGAACCCCGACCATGGCCCGAACTGTCCGAAGTGCGTAGCAGGATCGGCTTGTCGGGATCGGCCTGCGCCGCCTGCAGCGCGGCGGTGAACTTGCGGCTGTGGAGCGGATTGACCCGCCCGTCGTTGGCCCCGGTCTGCATCAGCACCGCCGGATAACGCTTTCCCGGCACCACCTGGTGATAGGGCGAATAGGCATGGAGCGCGCGGAACTGCTCGGGGTCTTTCACCGTGCCGAACTCGGTGATGTTGAACGCGCCGTTGGGATCGAGCTCAACCCGGATCATGTCATAGATGCCAACGGCCGAAACCACCGCGCGGGCAAGGTCGGGATGCTGGGTCAGCGTCGCGCCCATCAGCAAGCCGCCGTTCGATCCGCCCATCAGCGCCAGCTTGGCCCGGCTGGTATAGCCCTTGGCGATCAGGGTCTCCGCCGCAGCGGCGAAATCGTCAAACCCGTTCTGCTTCTTGGTCAGGTTGCCGTTGCGGTGCCAGTCGTCGCCATATTCGCCGCCGCCGCGGATATTCGCGAGCACGTAAACCCCGCCCGCATCGATCCACGTCCGCCGGAACGAGCCCAGAAAGCTCGGCGTCATGTTCACACCGTAACCGCCATAGCCATACAGCAGCACCGGGTTGCTCCCGTCGAGCTTGATCCCCTTCTTGGCGATGACGTTGAGCGGCACTTGCGTCCCGTCTTTCGAGGTGGCGAAAATGCGCTCCACCGTCACGTCGTCGAATTTGATCGGCGAGGTCACTGCCAGCTTGGTCGGCATGCTCTTGCCGGTCTTCGCGCTCCACCGCTCGAAATGCGCCGGACGGGTGAAGGTTAGAACGTTGTAGAGCACATCGCCCGAAGGCAGCGGATCGATCTCGGCGGTCGCCGCCACCGGCGGCAGCGGCAGCTTGGCGCGGTGGCCGCCGTTGCGGTCATAGATCGAGACTTCCAGCGGCCCGCCGACAATCCGGGTCACGAACAGGTGCTTGTCTGTCACCGCCAGCGGCGATCCGAACTCGCCCCCGTCGGTCACCGCCGCACTCTTCAGCGGCGCAATGATCACCGGCGCCTTGGCAAAGCCGCCGGTATAAGGCGCGGTCAGCTTCTGCACTTTGCCCATCGGCGCATTCTTGCGCGAAAGGCCGTAAATCGTGCCATCCTTGGCCAGTGCCCCGGCAATCACGCGGTCCTCGTATTTCACCACCTGCAGCGCCGGCCTGCCCGGGCGCAGGACATAGCCCTGCCATTGCCCGCCATCGCCCAGCTGGACCATCGCCAGCGCGTTCACGCTGCCGTTGCGGTTGTCGAGGAACACCTCGCCGGTGCGCGGCAACCCGTCCTTGGCAGAGAGCACCAGCGTGTCGGCCGAAACCGGCTGGCCCAGCTTGTGCCAGAACACCGCCATGTTGAAGTGGCGCTCGCTCTCCGGCACCTCGTCACCCGGATAGCGGGTATACCAGAACCCCGAATTGTCCGCCGCCCACGCCAGCGATCCGCCGCCGGTGGGATACTGCACCCGGTCGATCGGCTCGCTCAGTTCCTTGCCGGTGGCAACTTCATAGACATGCAGCGTCCCATCCTCGCTGCCGTTGAGCGAAAGGGAGACCGCCACTTTGGTCCCGTCGTGCGATGGCACGAACCAGTCGATCGCGGTGTGTCCGGCCTTGTCCATCGCGTTGGGATCGATCAACGGCTTGCGCGTCGTCGGATCGGCGTTGGCCGCCAGCGTCACCAGCAAAGGCTGCTGCACCGCCGGATCGATATAGAGCGCGAATATGCGCGAACCGTGCGCCGAAAGGTCGGCGTAAGCGGGTGAAGAGGCCTTTATCAGCCGCGAAAGCTTGGCCGCCACATCGGCGCGGCCGGGCACAGCATCCAGATAGCTGCGCGTGCGCACATTCTGCGCATCGCTCCACGCCTTCACGGCAGGATCATCCGCGCTTTCCAGCGCGCGCCACGGATCGGCCACCACCGTACCGTGGATGGTGTCGGCGGTATCGGCTTTGGGAAACACCGGTGCGGGCGAGATCGGGGCGGCGATCGCGGCTCCGGCAAAGGCGGTAGCGGATGCGAGCAGGGTAAGGGAAATCAGGCGCTTCATGGCGGCTCCCAAGGATGTGCGGCGTTGACGTTTCGCGCAGCCTGCGCGCACGTTGCGATTGCAAGCGATATGCCGGAAACACCGGCCTTTTCCTAGCGGGAGAACAGAACATGGCGCGGCGCACGATCTTCATCACCGGCGGCGGCTCGGGCATTGGCCGCGCCGTAGCGGAACTGTTTGCCGCCAAAGGCTGGTTCGTCGGCCTTGCCGATATCAACGCCGCCGGTCTGGCCGAAACCGAATCGCTGCTCCCCTCCGCCAGCTGCAGCAGCCACCTCCTCGATGTGCGAGACCGCGCGGCATGGGACGAAGCCCTCACCGCCTGCGCTGCAGCAGCGGGCGGCAGGATCGATGTGGTGTTCAACAACGCCGGGGTTGCCTTTGGCGGCGCGCTCGCCGGCATGCCGGCGGACGAGATCGCGCTCACCATCGATGTCAACTTTCGCGGCGTGGTCAACGGCGCGCAGGCGGCCCATCCGTGGCTCAAGGCCAGCGCGCCGGGCAGCGTCCTCCTCAGCACTGCCAGCGCCGCCGCAATTTACGGCACCGCCGGGATGGCGGTCTATTCGGCCACCAAATTCGCAGTCCGCGCGCTGACCGAGGCGCTCGACACCGAATGGCAGGACGATGGCATCCGCGTGGCAGACCTCATGCCCAGCTTCATCGATACGCCTCTCCTTGCCGGCCCTGCCGGACAAGGCAGCAATATCACCAAGCGTGAACGTGTGGTGCAGGCCGGCCTCGAATTCACGCCGGTGGAAACCGTGGCCCGCGCCGCATGGGATGCGGTCCACGGCAGCCGGCTCCACACGCCGGTGGGCAAGACTGCCAAGACCCTCGCCTTCGCCGCCAAATGGATGCCCGGCAAGCTGCGCAAACGCGGCAAACGGCTGATGCGCGGGCGGGAAGAATAGGCCGCCTCGCCTGCCCGCCCTTCTCGCCCCAGCTTTCCTACAGCCCCCACCCCTGCCATGGTGCCGCCGTGCCGACCCGTCCCGGTGGGCTCTTTGAACCGTCCGAACTAAACGCATGTTGGGAAAGTGTCACCCTGCACCAAATGCGTCATATATCTGATTTAAAACGATTATATCGGAAAAAATGGGCAATTAGGGTTACACATGTGTCACCCTGCGCCCCATTTCATCCGGCCCTAGACCATCCTGTCGATCACCCGCGCCATTGCCACGTCGCGCGCCGAAAGGCCGCCGGCATCGTGGGTGGTCAGGGTTACGTGCACCCGGTTCCACACGTTGGACCATTCCGGGTGATGATCGGCCTTCTCGGCATAGAGCGCGACCCGGGTCATGAACGCGAAGGCTTCGGAAAAATCCTCGAAGGTGAAAGTGCGGTGGATCGCGGCGCCGTCTTCGCGCAGCGCCCAGCGCGGCAGCCCGGTAAGCGCGGCGCCCAGTTCGCTCTCGCTCAGCAGCGCGATCGGCATCGGCGTTCCTCCTCGCGGCGTGCCCGGCTTGGCACCTGCCAACCTTTCCCCTATCGCCGGGGCTCATGCAAGCGTGCCGCCTTTCCGCCAGCGATCTTGCCTGTCGCCGCGGCGACAGGGTGCTGTTTCACGGCCTCTCGCTCGCCCTCGCCCCGGGAGAGGCGCTGCTCGTCGCCGGCAGCAACGGCATCGGCAAGTCCAGCCTCATCCGCATCCTCGCCGGCCTGCTCGCACCTTACGCCGGCTCGGTCGAACGGCTCGGTGAAGCCGGGCTGGTAGATGAGCGGCCCGCGCTCGATCCGCACCTGCCGCTCGCCGCCGCGCTCACATTCTGGGCGCGCTTCGACGGCGCCCGCGCCGCCGATGCGGCGCGCCGGCTGGGGCTTGAGCCACTGGGCGATGTGCCGGTGCGCTTCCTTTCCACCGGCCAGAAAAAGCGCGCCGCCCTCGCCCGCCTGATCGGCCAGAGTGCTCCGCTCTGGCTGCTCGACGAACCGCTCAACGGGCTAGACCGCGATGCCGCCGCACTGGTCGAGGCGCTGATTGCCGAGCACTGCACAGCGGGCGGGATCGCGGTGATCGCCTCGCACCAGCCGATCGCGCTCCCCGGCGCGGACCGGATCGAACTGGCGGAGTTCGCGGCATGAACCGGCGGCTGCTTGCCCTTCTCCGCCGCGATCTGGCGCTGCTGCTGCTCGGCGGGCGGCGCGGCG
>CANGQZ010000082.1 GCA_947455865.1 Sphingomonadaceae bacterium | reverse complement strand
TCACGCCTTCGGCGGCTTCCGTTTTTCCCGAGGTTACAGGCTACACACCGAGTCTGTGGCTGAAGCCAGTATCCGACTGAAGTCGGAGGGGTTCCTCCCTAGCAGAGGACTCTAAATATTGGGAGCGAGGACCAGCCGTGCAGGCATACCGGATCGTGGAATGGGGCCGTCCGGCCGAGTTCGTCGACGTACCCGTCCCGCTGCCCGGGGCAGGCGAAGTGCTGGTGCGGATGAAAGGCGCCGGGCTGTGCCGCTCGGACCTCGACATGATCGATGCCGCCCCTGCCAGCCAGCCTTATGCCGCCGTATTACCCGCCGGATTCACCCTCGGCCATGAGAATGCGGGGGTGGTCGAGATGGTCGGCGCCGGGGTGACCGACCTTGCCGAGGGCGACGGCGTGGTCGTTCACCACATGCACAGTTGCGGCCACTGCGAGTTCTGCCACGAAGGCCATGAACAGAGTTGCCGCACGTTCGCGCGCGGCGCCATCGGGATGACCCGCGGGGTCGGCATCGATGGCGGGCTGGCCCCGTTTATGATCGTTCCGCGCCGCGAACTGGTCGCGCTCGGCGCGCTTGATCCGGTCATGGTCTCTCCGCTGACCGACGCCGGGGTCACCTCCTACCGCGCGGTCAAATCGGTGCTGGGGCGGCTGCGCCCGGGCTCGAACGCTGTGGTGATCGGACTTGGCGGGCTCGGCGCCTATGCGGTGCAGTTCCTCAAGCTGCTCTCGCCCGCTACGGTCTACGCGCTCGACCGGAGCGAGGCGCGGCTGGCCGACGGCCGGCGCTACGGCGCAGACCACGTGCTGCTGTCTGATAACCGCGCCGCCGAGACAATCATGGACCTCTCCGGCGGGCGCGGGGCCGATGCGATCATCGATTTGGTCGGCACGGATGCCACCCTCGCCCTCGCAGCCACCGTTTCACGGCCGCACGGGCGGATCGTGCTGGTCGGGCTGGAAGGCGGCAGCCTGCGCGCCGGCTGGGGCAGCCTAGCCACCACTTGCGAATTCGCAGTCTCGCTCGGCAGCACCCGCGCCGATTTGCGTGAGGTCTGCGAACTGGCGGCGGGCGGCAAGCTGATCATCGATCTGGAGCGCTTCGCGTTTGCTGATGTCGAGGCGGCCTACGCGAAATTGCGCGCCGGCCTGCTGACCGGTCGCGCAGTGATCACATTCAACTGACAAGCGCCGCCGGCGCGGCAAACAGGCTTGCGCGCCGAACTTTGCAAGTTCACCTATATGAACGTTGAGCAGGATGGCCGCCTGATGGCTTGGCGCGGGCCGCGCAAACGGCTTAGCGTCTGCGCCGCGGCTACCAGCCGAACAACAACCGGATAAAGGCGGGCTACCAGTACCGCCAGACCGGCGCGAGAGGACCCGGGCGAACCGATGCAGATGCTGCTTGACACAGGCGAGGTTCGTCCGGGGCGCTGGCCGCTTGAGCCTGCGCCGGCCGGAGCGGCCGGCCAATGAAAATCTGCATCTTCGGCGGCGGGGCGATCGGCGGGCTGATCGCGGCCCGGCTAAGCCAGGTTCCGGGGGTCACCGTCAGCATGGTTGCCCGCGGCGAGCAGCTCGCGGCGATCCGCGCGCGCGGGATAGAGCTTCATTCGCCTACCGGCGATGTCCATGCCCCCATCACGGCCAGTGACGATCTGCGCGATCTTGGCGTGCAGGACTTTGTCTTCATCACGCTCAAATCGCATCAGGTGCTGCCCGCGCTGCCCGCGCTCGCCTCGCTGATCGGCGCCGATACGGTGATCCTGCCGCCGACCACCGGCATCCCCTATTGGTATTTCCACGGCCTCACCGGGCAAGCCCCACGCTCGATCGAGCGGCTCGATCCGGGCGGGGCGCTGTGGGCGGCGCTCCCGGTCGGGCAAGTGCTCGGGGTGGTCTACTGGTATGCCTGCGAGGCGGTGGCGCCCGGCGTGATCCATCACGACGGTACCAGCCTGAAAATGCCGATCGGCGAGCCGGACGGCAGCCTTTCGCCCCGCGCGCAGCGGCTCGCCAATGTGCTGGCCGCAGCAGGGTTCGATTCGCCTGCGGTCGATAACATCCGGGCGTGGATCTGGATCAAGATGATCAGCAGCCTCGCGTGGAACCCGGTGGCGGTGCTGACGCGCGCCACGCTCGGGGCGATCATCGCCGAGCCGCAGTTGCTCGCGATGGTCGAACGGATGATGGCCGAGGCCGATGCAGTGGCCGCCAGTCTGGGCGCGCCAGCGCCGATGGCCATTGCCGAGCGGGTGGCGATTGCCCGCAACGCTTCCGCGCACAAGATGTCGATGCTGCAAGATGTTGAGCGGGGGCGGCCGCTCGAGCTCGATGTGCTGGCCGATTCGATCGAGGCGATGCGCGATATCGCCGGCCTGCCCACACCCACCATCGACGATGTCTACGCGCTGCTGAAACTGCACGTCGCCTCGGGCCGCGCCGCAGGGACAATCGCAGCATGAACGGAGGAGAGGGCCAGCGATGACCGATTACATCATCATCGGCGGCGGATCGGCCGGATGCGTGCTCGCCAACCGGCTCACGGCCGATCCGGCAGTCAAAGTGACGCTTCTTGAGGCCGGGCCCGAAAGCAACAGCGTGTTCTACCGGATGCCGGCAGGGTTCTTCCGCCTGATGCAAACCGGCAAGGGCAACTGGAATTACGAGACCACCCCCCAGCCGGGCCTCAACGGCCGGACGATGTATGTCCCGCGCGGCAAAGTGCTCGGCGGCAGCAGTTCGATCAACGGCCTCGTGCACATTCGCGGCAACGCCGGCGATTTCGACCGTTGGGCGCAAATGGGCAACACCGGCTGGTCCGCCGCCGCCTGCCTACCCTATTTCAAGCGCTCCGAGGCCTATGCCGGCGGGTCAAACGCATGGCGCGGCGGCGATGGGCCAATGCAGGTTTCGCAAGGCCCTGCGCTGGAAGCGATGAGCCCGGTCGCCAAGTCCCTCGTCAGCGCCGCGATCGAGGCCGGACACCGCTATAACCCCGATCAGAACGGCGAATTTCAGGACGGGTTCGGCCCGGCCAGTGGCAATTTTGGCGATGGCATCCGCCAGAGCACTTATGCCTGCTATTTCCGCCCGGTCGCGGGCCGGCCCAACCTCACTGTGCTCACCGGGGCGCAGGCCAGCCGCATCGTCATCAGCGGCGGGCGCGCCAGCGGGGTCGAATATATACGCGGCGGCCGCTCGCACACCTTGAACGCCGCCCGCGAAGTGATCCTGTGCGGCGGGGCGATCCATTCGCCGCAATTGCTGCAGCTCTCCGGCGTCGGCGATCCGGAATTGCTGCGCCAGCACGGCATCGCGGTGGCGGCGGACTTGCCGGCGGTCGGTGCCAATCTCAAGGATCACTTGGCCGTCACCGTGCAGGAAACGATCACGCAACCGTGGGGGGCGCTGGCCTATGTCCAGCCTTTCGCCTCGGCCAAGGCGCTGCTCCAGTACATGTTCTTCAAATCCGGCCCCACGCTCAGCAACGGGTTGGAAGCGATGGGTTTCGTGCGGAGCCGGCCAGACCTCGAATATCCCGATATCCAGTATCACCTGCCGCTGCTGATGTACGGCGATCATGGCCGCCAGATCGTGCAGCGCGAAGGCTTCATGTTCCATTCGACCGATTGCCAGCCGGACAGCGCTGGCACGGTCCGCATCCGCTCGGCCAGCATCGCCGATGCCCCGCTGATCGATCCGAACTATCTTGCCAGCGACGAGGATATGCGCGCCCTGCGTTCCGCGATCCGGCTGGCGCGCGAGGTTATCGCCCAGCCCGCCCTGACGGATCTGCGGGGCGAAGAACTGGCCCCCGGCCCGGCCTGCACCAGCGATGCCGATCTCGATGCCTATATCCGCAGCACCGCCATCAGCGTCTATCACCATGTCGGCACTTGCCGGATGGGGCCTGACGCCGGCAGCTCGGTGGTCGCGCCCGATCTCAAGGTTCACGGGATCGAAGGCCTGCGCGTCGTCGATGCCTCGATCATGCCGGATATCGTCACCGGCAACACCAACGCCGCCACGATCATGATCGCCGAAAAGGCCAGCGACATGATCCTCGGCCGGCCCCCTGTAGGAGTGTGACCATGGCTGCCCTTGCCCCTGCCGACCCGTCGAGCGTGCCCGCCAAGCTGCGCATCCCGGATGAGCTCGCCCGCACGGTCTTCTCGCCGCAGGCCTACGCCGACGACGATGTAATTTACCCCGCGCTCAAGGAACTGCGCGCCACTGTCCCGCTCGGCCTCTCGGAAGTCCCCGGCTTCGATCCGATCTGGATCGTCACCCGCAACGAAGACATCCGTACCGTCTCCAAGAACGCAAAGCTGTTTCCCAGCAGCGCTTTCAACGCCATCCTTAACGACAAAGCCGGCGATGAATTCGTCCGCATGACCAACGATGGCAAGAACCATGCGCTGGAAACCCTGACGTTCATGGATCCGCCGGTCCACACCAAGTGGCGCAATCTCACCGGCAGCTATTTCCAGCCGGGCAACATCAACAAGCTGGCCGACAAGATCCGCGCGATGGCGAAGGAATCGGTCGACCGTCTCCTAAGCTTCGATGGCGAGTGCGATTTTGCCAAGGAGTTCGCCCTGCTCTATCCGCTGCGGGTGGTGATGACCTTGATCGGCGTCCCGCCCGAGGACGAACCGCTGATGATGCGCCTCACGCAGGACTTCTACGGCGGCAACGATCCGGAGGAACAGCGCCCCGAAGTGGTCGATGATCCCATCGCCGCCGCGAAGCAGTGGCACGCGACGCTGCAGGATTTCTACCGCTACTTCGACGGGCTCGTCGCCGAACGCCGCAAGCAGCCGCGCGACGATCTCGCCTCGTTGATCGCCAACGCCAAGGTCGATGGCAAGCCTGTGCCTTACGATATCGCCAATGGCTATTTCGTGGCGCTGGCTGCCGCCGGGCACGACACCACCTCGTCGACCACCGCCGGCGGGTTCTACGGCCTGCTCAAGTTCCCCGACCAGATCGCCAAGTTCAAGGCCGATCCGGCCGGGCTGGCGCCACTGTTTGTGGAAGAAGCGATCCGCTGGGCCTGCCCGGTCAAGCACTTCCTGCGGAGCACCTCGGAAGATGTCGTGATCGGCGGCGTTCCCGTCCCGGCGCACTCGCGCCTGTTCCTGAGCTATCCCTCGGGCTGCCGCGACGAGGCCGAGTTTGACCGGCCCGACGATTTCATCCTCGATCGCAAACCCAACAACCACGTCGGCTTCGGCTTCGGCCCGCACGTCTGCATCGGCCTCAGCCTTGCTCGGCTCGAACTCAAGATCCTGTTCGAGGAATTGATGCCGCGCCTCAAATCGGTCGAACTGGCGGGAGCGCCAAGGCGAATGGAGGCCAATTTCCTCTCCGGCATCAAGTCGCTGCCGATCCGCTTCACCAAGACCTGAACCCCGGCCGCATCCCCGGCGATTGCCGGCCCGTGCCGGCGATAATGGAGTACTTATGGATTTCGACCTGCCCGCCCCGATTGTCGCCAAGCTCGCCGAGCTCGACGCGTTCATCGAGGCCGAGATCAATCCGCTTGAGCAAGAGAACATCCAGTTCTTCGACCACCGCCGCGAATGGGCGCGGACCGACTGGGAGAACGACGGCATCCCCCAGAAACAATGGGAACAGCTGCTGCGCGAGATGGAGCGCCGCGCCGATGCCGCCGGGCATTTGCGCTATGGCCTGCCCACCGACATCCCCGGCGGCGGCGGTGCCTCCAACCTTGAAATCGCCGCGATCCGCGAACACTTCGCCGCGCGCGGGCTCGGCCTGCACAACGATCTGCAGGATGAAAGCTCGATCGTCGGCAACTTTCCGCTGGTCTTCGTGATCAACCGCTATGGCACGGCCGAACAGAAGTCGCGGTTCATCGAAGGCATCATCGGCGGCAAGGATCACGTCGCCTTTGCCCTGTCAGAACCCGATCACGGCAGCGACGCAACCTGGATCGAGACCACCGCGGTCGCCGATGGCGACGACTGGGTGCTTAACGGCGTCAAGCGCTGGAACAGCCAGATCTACCGCGCCGCGGTTGATCTCGTCTTCGCGCGGACCAGCGGCAAGCCGGGCGATCACACCGGGATCAGCTGCTTCTTCGTCCCCATCGATGCGCCCGGATTCAAGATCCTGTTCAACCACTGGACCTTCAACATGCCCAGCGACCACGCCGAAGTGGGGCTGGACAACGTCCGTGTGCCGCGCTCGGCCATGCTCGGCGCAGAGGGTCAGGGGCTGATCATGGCGCAGACCTTCATCCAGCAGAACCGCATCCGCCAGGCCGCTTCCAGCGTCGGTGCGGCGCGCCACTGCGTCGAACAGTCGATCGACTATGCACTGAATCGCAAGACCTTCGGTAAGCCGCTGGCTGAGCGCCAGATCATGCAGTTCCGCCTTGCCGATCTTTATGCAGATGTCGAACTGGTGCGAAACTTCGTGCTGCGCACCGCGTGGGAGCTCGATCGCAGTGAGCCGGCTTCTGTCAGCCACCTTGTCTCGATCTGCAACTACAAGGCCAACCGGCTGGTCTGCCGCGCCGCAGACGAGGCGATCCAGATCCATGGTGGGGTCGGCTATACGCGGGCCAAGCCGTTTGAGCATATCTACCGCCACCACCGCCGCTACCGGATCACCGAAGGGGCCGACGAGATCCAGATCCGCAATGTCTCCGCCGCGCTGCTCGGCCGCCGCCGGGCGGATAGCTCCAACGGACCAGGAGGCGTGCGTCCGGCATGACCGTCGTGGTTGCCTCCACTGGCCTCGATCTTGCCGCGCTGGGTGAATACCTGCGGGCGCAAGTGCCGGGCGCCAGCGGCGAGCCAACCCTTGTGCCGGCGGCTGGCGGGCAGTCCAACCCGACGTTCTTCCTCACCCTCGGCGCGCGCCGGCTGGTGCTACGCAAGCAACCGCCGGGCGAGCTTGCCCCTTCGGCACACGCGATCGACCGCGAATTCCGCATTCTCACCGCCTTGCAGCACAGCGCCGTCCCGGTGCCGCGCCCCGTGTTGTTCTGCGCCGATCGCGCAGTGCTGGGCACGCCGTTTTATCTGATGGAATGCGTCGAAGGCACCGTCGAAGGCGAAGCCGCCCTCCCCGGGCGGCCGATCGAGGCGCGCCGGGCTCTGTACCTTTCGGCGGCCGAAACGCTCGGCGCGCTGCATGCGCTCGATTGGGAGGCGGCAGGCCTGGACGATTATGGCCGCACCGGCGATTACTTCGCCCGCCAGCTCGCCCGCTGGAGCCGGTTCTGGCGCGAGCAGGGGCTGGGCGGTAATCCCGACCTTGATGCCGTGATCCGCTGGCTGGAAACCAGCCTCATCCCCGATTCCGCCGCCACGATCAGCCACGGCGATTTCCGCTTCGCCAACCTGATCGTCGCGCCGGACCGTCCGGTGGTCGCGGCAGTCATCGATTGGGAACTCTCCACCATCGGCCACCCGTTCTTCGATGTCGGCTATTTCTGCATGGCCTATCACACCGCGCCGGCGGAAAACGGCGGATTGCTCGGGCTGGACCACGCCGCGCTGGGCATCCCCTACAAGGGCGAATTCCTTGCCGCCTATCACCACCGCGCCGGGTCGGCAGCGCCGTTCGGCACGTTCCACCAGATCTTCGCGCTGTTCCGCGCATCGGTGGGCAGCGAAAGTATCGCGGCGCGCGCGGCGCGTGGACAGGGCACCGATGCCGGCTCGGGCGAATTCGGGCGCCGCATGGGCGCGGCTTACGCCCGCCGCGCGCGCGAGCTGATCGCATCGGGAGAGTGCTGAGATGAATCGCATCGATCTTGCCGGACGCAGCGCGATCGTTACCGGTGGCGGCAGCGGGATCGGCCTTGCTACCGCCCGCCGCCTGCTCGCATCGGGCGCGCGCGTCGAAATCTGGGGTCGCTCACAGGCGAAGCTCGATGCTGCCCTAGCCGAACTTGCGCCGCTTGGCCCGGTCACCGCCAACGCGGTCGACGTCACCGACAGCGCTGCGGTCAACGCCGCCACCCAGCATTTTCTCGCGCGCTACGGCCGGATCGATATCCTGTTCAACAATGCCGGCGGCCCGCACCCGACCAAGACGCTGGCTGAACTGTCCGACGATGAATGGCAAGGCTGCAACGCCGCCAATCTCGATAGCGTGTTCTACTGTTGCCGCGCGGCTATCCCAGCGATGGTCGCAGCGGGATTCGGACGGATCATCAACACTTCATCGATGGCGGGCAAGGACGGCAATGCTTGCCAGTCGGGCTATTCCGCCGCCAAGGGCGGGGTGATCGCGCTGACAAAGGCGCTCGCCAAGGAACTCGCCACCAGCGGCATCACCGTCAACGCGATCGTCCCCACCCTGTTCGAAACCCCGCTGGCGGCGGGAGCTATCTCCGACGCACCCGAAGTGTTCGAGGCGATCCGCGCCAAGATCCCGATGGGCCGGTTCGGCCAGCCCGAAGAAGCCGCCGCGCTGGTCGCGTGGATCGCTTCAGAAGATTGTTCCTTCACCACTGGCTTCGCCTTCGACTTGTCGGGCGGGCGGGCAACCTACTGAGCGGGAGACGGCGATGCAGGCCATGCGGATCGTTGCGGACAGTGCCGGTGCGGCGCTCGCCCCACTGCCGCTGCCGGTGCTGCACCGCGCCGGCGGGTGGATCGATCCGCTCCCTTATCGCCAGCAGGCCGCCGGCGAACTGCCGATGCCGCAACAGAACCTGGCGCAGTCGTCCGGGCTCACCACCATCCGCCTCAGCGATGGTGAGCACGCAGCGCTGTACCAGTCTGACGCGGCAACCCTTGATTTCGTGATCGCGGGAACGCTCGATATCGCTGGAACCCGCCTGGCCCCCGGCGATGTCGTGCTCGGCGGCGCGGCGAGCTGCGGAGCGCGCTCTGCCGGCGATTGCCATCTGGTCCGCCTCGGCGTGGCGGCGGATTGGCCCGGCAGCGATGCCGTGCTGCAGGATTCTGGCACCATCGTCCCGCGCCCGCGCGCCGAGCCCAACCTCAGGCGGATGGACATGCGGCCCGATGGGCGCACCTGGTCGGCATCGTTCGCCAACCTGTTCCCGGCACCGACCGGCCAGTGGAGCCCGCTTATCCCGCTACGGGGTTTCCGCTTCCTGTGCTTTCCCGATGGCGCGTTCATCGATTGGCACCCCGAAGTGGTCAACAATCTTGCGATCTTCCTGTCGGGCGACATGGAGATCGAGATCGGCGGCGGCGGCGGCCCCAAGATCGACCACTTCCTCGCCGGCGATGTCCTGCTCGCCGCCGACCGCACCGGCGAGGGCCATATCGACCGCATGCACGGCAATATCCACCTCGCCCTGATCGTGCTCGACGATGAGCACCTCTGGCCGATCGAACCCCAAGCATAACAAGGAGACTGAGGATGTCCGAAGACCTCGCGAAACTGGTTTATGAGCATGAACAGATCCGCCAGCTGACCAAGCTGATCGCCACCTATCACCAGCGCGCCGACGCATTTGACTGGGCAGGCTGGGCAGAGACTTTTGTCGAAGATGCCGAGTTCACCTTCGAGCACGGCTTCGGGCTGATGAAGGGCAAGCAGGGCATTCTCGACATCTGCAGGTCCAGCATGGACCCCTATTATGACCTGATGCAGCACATCATGATCAACCTCGATTTTGAACTGACCGGGCCCGATACCGCCACCGGCAAGGCCAACCTCATCTTCACTGCGACGTTCGACGAGACCAAGCGCGATAACTATTATCAGGCTGGCGGAATCTATCGCTGGACCTTCCGCAAGACCGCGGCCGGCTGGCGCATCGCCAGCGCTTACCTCGATTTCATTTGGAACAATGGCAACGATACCGATGCGGTTTTTGAAACCAAGACGGCCTGACCCAGTCGGCGGGCACGGCTAACGCCATGGTCAAGTCGGCCGAGCGGGTGCTCGACATCCTGGAGCTGCTGCGCCAGTCCGGGCCATCGAAGTTCAAGGATATCGTCAGCGCCCTCGGCCTGCCGAAATCCTCGGCTTCGATGTTGCTCGGCGGGCTGGTACGCAAGGGCTACCTCGTGCTCGATCCGGCGACCCATCTCTACAGGCCGACATATCGCGTCGCACTGCTGGGCGAAGGGATCGAGCGGCAGACAATCCTCGGCGAAGGCGCGCTGCTCGAAACGCTCGGCCGGCTCCACCGCGAATGCGGTGAGACGTTGGTGGTCGGCCTGCGCAATGGGGCCTATGTCCAGTACATTCACGTCCTGTCGAAATCGACCAATCTGATGCGCCGCCTCCCGGTCGGCAAACTGCGGCCGCTAGCCTACAATCCGCTCGGCAAGGCCCTCCTCGCCCGGCTTAATGAACCCGAAATGCGCCTGATCGTGCGCCACAACAACGCCACCCGCCACGAATCGCTCGATCGGCAGAGCGAAGCGGATCTCTGCGCCCAGATCGCCGCGATCCGCGAAGCCGGCCACGTGGTCGATCGCGGATCGACCTGGCCCAGCGCAATCATCGTCGCGATGGCGATCATCCCGGCGCCCGGCCTACCCCCGCTCGCGGTGGCACTCGGCGGGCTGAACGATCAGTTTGCCCCGCGTCTCGGCGAAATCACCGCTAGCCTCGCGCGCGCCCTCGCGCCGTGGTGCGGCCGGGCCGATGCGGCCCGCCGTGATTATACCGGCAGCGCCGTTACCTCGCCGCCAGAGAACTCGCCAATCGCCGCGAAATAGCGCGCCATCGCCTCGGCCGCGCTCTCGGTCAGGCCGATGAACGCCCGGCGCCGGTCCATCGTGTCTTCCACCCGCTCGAACAGCCCGGCGTGCTGCATCTGCCCGATCCAGCGCAGCGCGGTGGTCGGCGGCACGCCCGCAGCGATGCACAGCGAGGTGACCGAAACCCGCTTGTGCTCCGCGCGCGATGCGGTGAGATCGAGCAGCATGTCCCAGGCAGGGTCGGCGAACAACTCGGCATCGAAGAACCGGGCGCGCTGCTGACGGGCGCGCAGGATGCGGCGGATCAGGCGCGGCTCGGGCAGCGCCGGTCGCGGGCTGCGCAGCCGCTGCGCCGCCTCGTCCGCCACCGCCCCGGCAAAGGCCAGCCCCGGCGCAGCCACCCGGCCGCTACCTTCGATCCCGCCCAGCCGGGCCGCGATCCGCCCGACCTG
>CANGQZ010000081.1 GCA_947455865.1 Sphingomonadaceae bacterium | reverse complement strand
AGGTTTACGACAACAGCCACATCCAGGGCACCAATGCGCTGGGGGCGATGGTGGTGGCGGGGCCGGAGGGGTACCTCAAGAACCAGTACCGCAAGTTCAACATCAAACGCGCCGAAACCGCGCCGGGCGACGACTTTGCGATGATGCGCGAGGTGATGGAGCGGCGGTTCGGCCGACTCGTCAAAGAGAATGGGGCCATGGCGGATGATCCGGACCGCGACGGCGGTACTTGGCCCGACCTTGTCCTGATCGACGGCGGCAAGGGGCAGATGAGCGCGGTGAAGGCAGTGCTGGCCGAACTGGGCATCGAGTACCTGCCGCTGATCGGCATCGCCAAGGGACCGCACCACGGGCGCGAGGGGCGCGAGGTGTTCCACTTTCCCGACGGGCGCGAAAAGACCCTGCCGACTAATTCGCCGGTGCTGTTCTATCTCCAGCGGCTGCGTGACGAGGTCCACCGCTTCGCCATCGGCGCGCACCGCGACAAGCGCAGCCGGGCGATCACCGCGAGCCCGCTCGACGAGGTTCCCGGCATCGGCCCGGCGCGCAAGCGGGCGCTGCTGCTGCATTTCGGCACGGCCGGGAAAGTGCGCGCGGCTTCGCTGGAGGACCTGCAGCGCGCGCCGGGGGTGAGCGCGGCGGTGGCGCAGGCGGTGTACGATTTCTATCATCCGGGGGGGTGAGGGGGTGGGCCTGCGGCGAGGTCAAGGGCTTGCCGTCCAGCCCTCCGCGCGGCACCTTGCGGGGATGAACGCGCCCAACCTACTCTGCCGCACACCGCTGCTTCGCCTTGCCGGGCGGCTGTGGCTGCTGGCGGGCACGACCTATCTCGCCTGCGAGACGATCGCCGCTGCCGCCTTTCCGGGGTACAGCTATGCCCGCAACTACATCAGCGATCTGGGCGTGGCGGCGGCCGGGGTGATCGACGGGCGCAGCGGATGGCGGTCGGCCGGGCGCTGCCGCTGCTCGGTGTTGCGCATGGTTTGGGGACGATGCTGGTCGGCGCAGTTCCCGAAGGCGGCGCGGCGGCGGGGCCGATCCCGGCGCTGCATGTGATCGGCGCGGGGCTTTCAATCGTCGCCGGCAATGCCGGGCTGGCAATGCTGGGAATGCGCGGTGGGCGGCTCGGAGCCGGGCGCGGGTATCGCGGTGCGAGCCTGATGCTGGGCCTATTTGGGCTGGCTAACCTCGCTTTGCTGGAGGGCAACCGCGCCGCCGGGCTCGCGCTCGGACCGGACGGGCTGCTGGAGCGGGGGAGCGTCTATCCGATCACTTTGTGGGAAGTGCTGACCGGGCTGGCCCTGCTGGGGATTTGGCGGGAGGGCCGCCGTACCTGACTTCATTGGCCCGCACCTGATCCGGGGTCCGGCTTTGACGGGCTGGCCGGTGGTTGCCGCCGGGACCGGGATCCCGGGTCAAGCCCGGGATCCCGGGGGTACAGGGGCCTGGATTCTGCTCAGAATTCCACTTCCAGTTCCTCGATCTCTTCTGGCTCGGCGAGGGCGGCGGCGAGCCAGTCCTGCATCGGGGGCCACTGGTCGATGGTCTGGCAATAGGCGGTGCTGGCAGGGCTGAGGGCGAGGGCATACGTAAGGAAGCGGCGGGTGACGGGGGCGTACATCGCATCGGCGATGGTGGGGGCGGGGCCGAACAGGAACGGGCCGCCGTAGCGCGAGTGGCATTCCTGCCAGATCGTCTCGATCCGCTCGATATCGGGGCGCGCGCCGGAGAATACCGGGAAGCTCTTGTGGGTGACCTTGAGGTTCATCGGCAGCGCCGAGCGCAAGTTGGTGAAGCCCGAGTGGATCTCGCCCGAGACCGAGCGGCAATGGGCGCGGGCGACGCGGTCTGCGGGGAGCATCTGCGCTTCCGGGAAGGTTTCGTTGAGGTATTCGGCGATGGCGAGCGTGTCCCACACGCTGACGCCGTCGTGGGTGAGGCGCGGGACCAGCACCGAGGGGCTGAGCAGCAGCAGTTCGGCGCGGTTGCCGGCATCGTTATCGACCGGGCGTTCGGTGACATCGAGCCCGGCGAGACGGCAGAGCAGCCAGCCGCGCAGCGACCACGCCGAATAGGTCTTGCTCGAGATCGTCAGTTCCGCCTGAGCCATTCCGGTCCCTCCGATGTCCGCTGCGCGGCATTGCCCGATAGTGCTTGATCTTGCCAATGATGCGCTGCAGCATGAAACCACGGATAAAAGGTCATGCCAAGCCGAATCGGACTTTTCCCGGTGGCGGCAGGGCGGGGGAACCAGACCATGCTGTACCGGGCCTTTCAGGCCATGGACGACCTCTTCGCGCCGCTGCGGCTGAGCGCGGCGATCGGTCGCGACGTGCAGACCCGGTTGATGGGTTCGCTGGGCCAGACGCCGTGGCTGCGGCGGTGGGGCGCGCTGAACCAGCTGTTGCTGAGCGGGCGGATGACCTTCGGGCGGCCCGATTACCAGATCCGCGAAGTGCTTTCGGGCAACGCCATGGTGCCGGTGCGCGAGGTGGTGGCGCTGGACCGGCCGTTCGGCAACCTGCTCCATTTCGCCAAGGAAGAAGGATTGGTCCCGCAGCCCAAGGTGCTGGTGGTGGCGCCGCTTTCGGGGCATTATTCCACGCTGCTGCGCAACACGGTGGAGACGTTGCTGCGCGACCATGACGTGTACATCACCGACTGGAAGACCGCGCGCGACGTGCCGGTTTCCGCCGGGACCTTCGGGTTCGACGAATACATCGACTACATCATCGATTTCCTGCGCGAACTGGGCCCGCGCAGCCATGTGCTGGCGGTGTGCCAGCCGTGCGTGCCGACACTGGCGGCAGTGGCGCTGATGGCGCAGGACAAGGATCCCTGCCAGCCGCGAACGATGACGCTGATGGGCGGGCCGGTGGATACCCGGGTGGCGCCCACGGTGGTCAACCAGCTGGCGACCGGGTACAGCTATGAGTGGTTCAAGAACAACCTGATCCAGACCGTGCCCGAGCCGTGGGACGGCCACGGGCGGCGGGTCTATCCCGGGTTCCTCCAGCTGACCGCGTTCATGGGGATGAACATGGGGCGGCACATCGAGCAGTTCCGCCGGCTCTATCAGGCGCTGGCCGATGCCGAGGAGGCCGAGGCGGCGAAGATCACCGAGTTCTATGAGGAATACTTCGCGGTGCTCGACATGACCGAGGAGTTCTATCTCGAGACGATCGACAAGGTGTTCCAGCGCGCGCTGCTCGCCAAGGGCGAGCTGGAACATCGCGGGCGGCGGATCGATTGCGGGGCGATCCAGCGCACCGCGCTGCTGACCGTGGAAGGCGAGCGCGACGATATCTGCGCCGTGGGCCAGACGGCGGCGGCGCATCTGCTGTGCACCGGCCTGCGGCCCCACCTCAAGCGCCATCACCTCCAGCCCGGAGTGGGGCATTACGGGGTGTTTTCAGGCTCGAAGTGGGAGCGACAGATCTATCCGCAAGTGCGCAATCTGGTGCTGGCGATGAGCTGAGGCTCAGCCCTTTGCCTTGCGGGCGATTGCCGAAAGGCCCTTGGTCAGCTGGATCAGGCCGTGGAGGCGGGCCTTGGGATCGCTCCAGGCGCGGGTGACGGCGAGTTTGTTGTCGGGGCGCAGCTTGATCGTGCCTTCGAGGCGCTGGGCGTAGGCGACGAGGCCGGCGGGATCGGGGAAGCTATCGTTGTGGAAGGTGACGAGGGTGCCCTTCGCGCCGACGTCGATCCGGGCGATGTTGGCGTCGATCGCCTGACGCTTGATCTCGATGAGTTTGACAAGGTTTTCGGTCGGCGGGGGCAATGGCCCGAAGCGGTCGATCATTTCGGCGGAGAGCGATTCGATCTCGCGGCTGTCTTCGGCATCGTTGAGGCGGCGATAGAGCGCCATGCGGACGGCGAGATCGGGGACGTAGTCTTCGGGGATCATGATCGGGGCATCGACAGTGATCTGCGGGCTGAGCGTGTTCTTTTCGCGCGCCAGACCAATTTCGCCGGCCTTGGCGGCAAGGATCGCGTCTTCCAGCATCGACTGGTAAAGTTCGAAGCCGACTTCGCGGATGTGGCCCGATTGCTCGTCGCCCAAGAGGTTGCCGGCGCCGCGGATATCGAGATCGTGGCTGGCCAACTGGAAGCCGGCGCCGAGACTGTCGAGATCGCCGAGCACCTTCAGGCGCTTTTCGGCGACTTCGGAGCGCTGGCTGTCAGCGGGGGTGGTGAGGTAGGCGTAGGCGCGCAGCTTGGCCCGGCCGACGCGGCCGCGCAGCTGGTAGAGCTGGGCGAGGCCGAACCGGTCCGCCCGGTGGATGATGATCGTGTTGGCGCTGGGGATATCTAGCCCGCTTTCGATGATCGTGGTCGAGAGCAGCACTTCGTAGCGCTTTTCGTAGAAGGCGCTCATCCGCTCCTCGACCTCGGTCGGGCTCATCTGGCCGTGGGCGGTGACGAAGCGGATTTCGGGGACGGTCTTGCGCAGCCACTCTTCGACCTCGGGCATATCGGCGATGCGAGGCACGACGATGAAGCTTTGGCCGCCGCGGTGATGCTCGCGCAGCAGCGCTTCGCGCATCACCATGTCATCCCATTCCATCACATAAGTGCGGACCGCAAGGCGATCGACCGGCGGGGTCTGGATGGTCGAGAGTTCGCGCAGGCCCGACATCGCCATCTGCAGGGTGCGCGGGATCGGGGTGGCGGTTAGGGTGAGGACGTGGACGTCGGCGCGCAGCTGTTTCAGGCGTTCCTTGTGATTGACCCCGAAGCGCTGTTCCTCGTCGACGATGACGAGGCCGAGGCGCTTGAACTTGACCGTTTTCGACAGTATCGCGTGGGTGCCGACGACCAGATCGACGGTGCCGTCAGTCAATCCATCGCGGGTGACCTTCGCCTCCTTTTCGGGGACGAGGCGCGAGAGGCGGCCGACTTCGAGCGGGAAGCCGGCGAAGCGCTCCTTGAAATTGGTGTAGTGCTGGCGGGCGAGCAGCGTGGTCGGCGCGACCAGCGCGACCTGCTGGCCAGCCATCGCGCAGACGAAGGCGGCGCGCAGCGCGACCTCGGTCTTGCCGAAGCCGACGTCGCCGCAGACGAGGCGGTCCATCGGCTTGCCGGCGGCGAGATCTTCCAGCACGTCCTCGATCGCGCGTTCCTGATCGTCGGTTTCGTCCCACGGGAAGCGGTCGATGAACGGGCCGTAGCTGTGCTCGTCCGGCAGCAGCGCGGGAGCGTGGCGCAGGGCGCGCAAGGCGGCGACCTTGAGCAGTTCGTGCGCGATCTCGCGGATGCGTTCCTTGAGTTTGGCTCGGCGCTTCTGCCACGCCTCGCCGCCGAGCCGGTCCAGCGCGACGAGTTCGCTATCGCTGCCATAGCGCGAGAGGACTTCGAGGTTTTCAACCGGGATGTAGAGCTTGTCGCCCCCGGCATAGGTCAGCATCACGCAGTCATGAGGGCTCTGGCCGACCGGGATCGACTGGAGGCCTTCGTAGCGGCCGATGCCGTGCTCCATGTGGACCACGAGATCGCCCGGCGAGAGCGCGGCGAGTTCGGCGAGGAAGGCGTCGGCGCTTTTCTTGCGCTTCTTGCGGCGGACGAGCCGGTCCCCGAGGATGTCCTGCTCGGTGACGACTTCGAGCTCGGCATTCGCAAAGCCGGCTTCGAGCGGGAGGACGAGTGCGACCGGGGTGCCGCTGGCGGCGAGGCCGAGCGCTTCCTGCCAGCTGGCAGCGATGACCGGCGCAGGGCGCGCAGCCTCACCGAGAATCGCGGCGAGGCGGGCGCGGCTGCCGGTGGTGTAAGCGGCGATGATCGCCTTGCGGCCATTCTTAGCCTGTCCGGTGAGGTAAGTGGCGGCGGCTTCGTAGACGTTATCGCCGCGCGCGCGCTCGGGCGCGAAATCGCGCGACGAAGCAAAGCCGAAATCGAGGACGGCTGCGCTTTCCGGCTGGGCGAAGATATCGGTGCGGTGGACCGGCCAGCCGGCAAGCTTGGCGTCAAGCTCGGCGCGGGTGAGGTAAAGCGCGGAGGAATCGAGCGGACGATAAGTGCCGGGGGCTTTGGCCGAAGTTTCGGTGCGGCTGGCGTGGTAATCGGCGATATCGGACAGGCGCTCGTCGGCGGCGCCGAGCGCGGCACTGTCGATCAGGACCAGATCGTCCTTGGCGAGGTGATCGAAAAGAGTTTCGAGCCGGTCTTCCAGCAACGGTAGCCAGTGCTCCATCCCGGCGAGGCGGCGCCCCTCGCTGACCGCCTGATAGAGTGGATCGGCGGTGGCATTGGCGCCGAAGCGTTCGCGGTAGCCGGTACGGAAGCGCTTGATCGACGTTTCGTCGAGCAGCGCCTCGCTGGCGGGGAGGAGGAGGTGTTCCTCGACCGTCCCGGTGGAGCGCTGAGTGGCGGGATCGAACAGGCGCAGCGTTTCGAGCTCGTCGCCGAAGAAATCGAGGCGCAGGCCCGCATCGAGGCCCGAGGGGTGAATATCGAACAGCGAGCCGCGCACCGCGTATTCGCCGGCATCGACCACGGTGTCGCTGCGGGTGTAGCCCTGCCGCTGAAGCAGCGCGATCAGGCTTTCGCGGCCGATCTCCATCCCGGGTTTGAGCAGGCGGACCGATTCGCGGATGCGGAACGGGGTCAGCGCGCGCTGGAGCAGGGCGTTGATCGAGGTGACCACCAGTTGCGGGCCAGCGCGCTTCGCCTGCAAGCGGTGCAGCGCCGATAGCCGCCGCGCGCTGACCGAGAGCGCCGGGCTGGCGCGATCATAGGGTAGGCAATCCCACGCCGGAAAGTCGATCACTTCGAGTTCGGGGGCGAAGAACGTGGCGGTTTCGGCGATCGCGCGCATCGCGCTGTCGTCTGGTGCGACGAAGACCACCCGCGCGCCCTTGCCGGCGATCGCGGCGGCGCGCGCCAGATCGGCCAGCACCAGCGGCTGCGCGCCGCGGGCAAGGCCAGCGAGCATCAGCGGCGTGCGCGCAGCAAGGATGCGGGAGAGATCAGGCATATGACGATGACGACGGGTGAAGCGTCTGGCGGGTTCCGGTGGTTGGTCGAAAGAAGGGCCAGCGCTGCGCCAGCCCGGCGCGGCCTGCCCGCCTAGCGGCAGGCATGGGCCGCTTCAACGCGGAATTTCAACGTAATCGAGTCGCTGCATGCGTTCCATCAGCGGCCCTGCCATCTCTGCGGGAACCGCGATGGTGCCCAGCGCCCAGCCGAGAATGTCGACATCCTCGGCTTCGAGCAGGGTTTCGAACCACACGAGTTCGTTCTCCCCCCACTGGTGGTGGAACCGATCAAAGAAGCAGCCGATCGTGTAATCGGCCTCGCGCGTGCCGCGGTGCCAGGCACGGAATTGCAGGCGTTTGAGGCGCGGATCATCCATGTCTGCGGCGCTAGGCGATCACGCGGCGCAGATCAACGTGGCTGCAAGGCCCGCGCCTTAAAAGGCGCGCAAGGCAGTGACGATCTCTGCCGCGTGGCGACCGGTCAACTCTTTGGCTACCTCGCCAACCAGCGCCTGATCGAGCAACTTGTGATAGTGGAGCCTCATTTCGCCCAGCGTGCGCGGCGGGGCGATCACCACCAGATGCGTGATCCGGTGCGCGATGACTTCGGCATTGAGCCATGCGGTCGCGGCGATGGCGTGGGCATCTTCGGCCACCAGCGAATCGGCGTGATTGCCCGGGCGCGAGTGGTGGCTGGTGCCGCTGTGGTTGTGGACATCCAGCTTTGGCGTGGGCAGTTCGGTAAGCTCCGGGTGAGCCTCAGTGCCGGTATTGCGCAGCAGCGTGAAGGTCTTGCCGTCGAGCAGGGCGACGACGGTTCCGTGCGGCAAAAGCATTTTATCCTCCTGATGACCCGTTGTTCCATCCAGAAAGCACCGGGCGGCGGACATGTTCCATGCGCTCGATCAAATCCGGGGAACAAATCTGGCCAAATCGTGCCGCAGGGCTATGAACCGGGCGATGCGACCCGAGCGGCTCAATCCCCTGTTTGCCGAGAGCACGAGCCTGAAAGGCGTCGGGCCCGGGCTGAAGCGGCCGCTGGAAAAGCTCGCGCTGACCCGGGTGCGCGATCTGGCCTATCATTTGCCGGACCGATTCGTGGAGCGTCGGGCGGTGGCCAGCCTCGACGAGGCGAGCGTGGGCGAGCAGGTGGTGGTGGCGCTGACCCCGCGCGAACACCGCTCGGACGGATCGATGCGCGCGCCGTTTCGGGTGCTGGCGGAAGACGATGCCGGGAACATTTGCGCGCTCACTTACTTCGGGCGCAATGCCGGCTGGGCGAAAAAGCAGTTGCCGCTGGGCGAGCGGCGGTGGATCGCCGGCCGGCTCGACCAGTATGGGCAGATGCTGCAGATCGTGCATCCAGATCATGTGGCGGAGGAAGGCGGGGCCGCCCTCGGCACCCTGCGCGAGCCGGTCTATCCGCTGTCCGAAGGACTGACGCAGGGGCGGATCGCGGCGCTGGTGCAGCAGGCGCTGGGGCAGCTGCCGGATATGCCCGAGTGGATCGAGCCGGGCCTGTTCGCGCGGATGGGCTGGCCGGACTGGAAGGCCGCGCTGCTGTCCGCGCATCACGGCGAACATCCTGCCGCGCGCGACCGGCTGGCCTATGACGAACTGCTCGCCAACAGCTTGGCGTTGATGCTGGTGCGCAATGCCAACCGGGCGCGGGTGGGGACGCCGCTGGCGGGTGACGGCGGGCTGCGGGCCAAGCTGCAACTGCCGTTCGCGCTGACCGGAGCGCAGCAGCGTTCGATCGCCGAGATCGCCGGGGATCTGGCGCAAAGCGCGCCGATGCTGCGGCTGCTGCAAGGCGATGTCGGCTCGGGCAAGACGGTGGTGGCGCTGGAGTCGATGCTGATCGCGGTGGAGGCCGGGGCGCAAGCCGCGCTGCTTGCGCCGACCGAACTGCTCGCCCGCCAGCACCATGCGACGCTGACGCGGATGGCGGCGGGCACGGGGGTGACGATGGCGCTGCTGACCGGGCGCGACAAGGGCCGCGCGCGCGAATCGATCCTGATGGGGCTGATGGATGGCTCGATCCAACTCTGCGTGGGCACGCACGCGATCTTTCAGGAGGCGGTGGCCTATCGCAATCTGGCGCTGGTGGTGATCGACGAGCAGCACCGCTTTGGCGTGGGTCAGCGGCTGATGCTGACGCAGAAGGGGCGCCGGACCCCGCACTGCCTGGCGATGACCGCCACCCCGATCCCGCGTACGCTGACCCTGGCGCAGTACGGCGAGATGGACGTCTCGCGGCTCGACGAACTGCCGCCGGGACGCCAGCCGATCGATACGCGGGTGGTCGCGGCCGAACGGATCGAGGACGTGGTCGCCGCGCTCGGCCGTCACCTCGCCAGCGGGCAGCAGGCCTATTGGGTCTGCCCGATGGTGCGCGAGAACGAGAACGCCGATCTGGCCGCTGCCGAAGCGCGGTTCGCGGCCCTGCAAGCGCGGTTCGGAGCCGATGCGGTGCTGGTCCATGGCCAGCTGCGGCCCGAGGCCAAAGACGCGGCGATGGAACGGTTCGTGCGCGGCGAGGCCAAGCTGCTGGTGGCGACCACGGTGATCGAAGTTGGGGTAGACGTGCCCAATGCCACATTGATGGTGATCGAACAGGCCGACCGGTTCGGGCTGGCACAGCTCCACCAGCTGCGCGGGCGGGTCGGGCGCGGTGCGGAGAAATCGACCTGCCTGCTGCTGCGCAGTGAAAGCCTTTCGGAAACCGCGCGTGAGCGACTGGCTCTGCTGCGCGAGACGCAGGACGGTTTCCGGCTGGCGGAGGAAGACCTGCGCCTGCGCGGCGGGGGCGAACTGCTCGGCACGCGCCAATCGGGCGACACCCCGTTCCGCATCGCCAGCCTCGCTCAAATTGCCGAGATGCTGCCGATGGCGCACGACGATGCCCGCCTCCTGATCGAGCGTGACGGCGGCCTCACCGGGGAACGGGGCGAGGCCGCGCGCCTGCTGCTCTATTTGTTCGAGCGGGATTACGGGGTGCAGTTGCTGCGCGGAGGCTGAGCGCCCGGCAATCGCCGCCGCCGTGGTGGCGGGGCGATGCATTGGTTCAAACGCATTTAAAAGGAACTGGTCGTGGATAGCAGCCCGATAGCGAACTGTCTCCAGTAAAAAGTTCAATAATAACAATGGTGTAATAAAATTAACCGTCTGGATTGTAGCCAAGAAATAGGCATGCCCGTGTTAGTGCAGGCAGTGAGAAGGTTCTGTTGCACTGACTAGCCGGCCCTAACGCAGTAGTTCTGCTACCAACGATGGCTTCTTCTCAATCATGGCTAGCAGCACCTGGGCCGGACCAGTCGGGCGACGTCGGCCATGCTCCCAATTCAGCAATGTGCCCTTGGCTACACCAATGCTCCGGGCGAATGCGCCTTGCGACAGCCCTGTTCTCGCTCTGATGGCGGCGACATCGACGGCAGGCACCTCGACGTGATGGACATTCGAGCCGATATGCTGGCCTTGGGTAAAGGCAAGAGCCTCATTAAGACCCTGCATAATGCTGTCATGTGCGTTCATTGGCTGCCTCCATAGGTATCGACTAGGATCTTGCTTAGCTGGATCGCTGCTGCCTGTTCGGCCTTGGTCAAATTGTCTTTCTCGTTTTTGGCGAACACTGTGACCAGAAATATGGGCATGTGCGTGCCGCCAAAAACGTAGATGGTCCGGTATCCGCCGCTCTTGCCACCGCCTTCGCGGGGGATCCTTACCTTGCGTAGGCCACCGCCCAAAGACACTCCCGCATCCGGGTTTGCCGCGATATAGTTCACAAGACCGAGGCGTTCGGCCTCGGTCATGATGGCCTTCGCCCGTCGAAGGAACTCGGGCAGCTCCACGACGGTCTGTAAAGTGGTCATGAGCCCTTGTTTATACGTCAATGACCCATAAGTCAACGACGTATGGCTGGGCACGCTGTCACATCATTCCAGCATTACATACCGTCCCAGGCGACGCGATCCGACAAAGATGATTCTACCGTTGTCCCGCAACACCCCTATGTCACGTTTCGAGTCCTCTGCTAGGGAGGAACCCCTCCGACTTCAGTCGGATACTGGCTTCAGCCACAGACTCGGTGTGTAGCCTGTAACCTCGGGAAAAACGGAAGCCGCCGAAGGCGTGAAGCTTCCGTTTTTCCCGAGGTTACAGGCTATGGCGT
>CANGQZ010000080.1 GCA_947455865.1 Sphingomonadaceae bacterium | reverse complement strand
CGGCACGCTGATCTGCCAGAAGGACGCGTTCCTGGCGGCGGCGCGCGGGGTGCAGATGGGCATCTTCTTCCAGCGCAAGGTGATGACCGGGCTGTTCGGCGGCGAAGGCTTCATCATGCAGCGGCTCGACGGCGATGGCTGGGTGTTCGTACAGATGGGCGGCACGGTGATCGAGCGGACGCTGGCGCCGGGCGAGGAACTGCATATCGATACCGGTTGCGTCGCCGCGTTCACCGCCGGGGTGGAGTTTGACATCATGGCTGCCGGCGGGGTGAAGACGATGCTGTTCGGCGGCGAGGGGCTGTTCCTCGCCCGGCTGCGGGGGCCGGGCCGGGTGTGGATCCAGTCGCTGCCCTTTGCGCGGTTGGCGGGCCGGGTGCTCGCGATGGCCTCCCCGGTCGGCGGACAGAACCGCGGCGAGGGTTCGCTGCTCGGCGGGCTGGGCAACTTGCTCGACGGGGATTGAGTTCGTCTCTCGAAATCAAGCCCTTGGGATGTGTCGCGCGCGCTACTCCCACCCCCAACCCCTCCCCTGAATGGGAGGGGGGTTAGGGAAGAGGTCAATCGGGGATCTGCCAGCGCACGTTGGTGGCATAACTGCCGGCAGTTGCCGCGCCGGTGCTGTCGGTAGCAGGCGCGAATTTGGCGCGGGCGCTGACCAGCCGGCAGGTGGCATCGTCCAGCCCCGGCCAGCCGCTCGAGCGGGTGACGGTGCAGCCGGTCACCCGGCCATCGGCACTGATCGCAAGGCGGAAGCCGACCATGCCGGTGTGACCCTCACGCAGATCGCGCATCGGATAATCATCGGGCGAGACCCAGTCCCCCGGAGCACTGCGTGGGCGGGCGAGGACAGGGGTGACGAAGTGGCCGGTCGGCTCGGACGCCGGCGTTTCGAGCGGCCGAGGCAAGGTATCCGGGCGCCATTCGCCGGTTGGCTGCCCGAGCGGAACCAGGGTGATCGAATCGCTGGGCAGCGGGAGCGGCAGATCGAGCGGATGATCGAGCCGGTCTATGGGGCGCGGCTGCGGATGATCGGGGGTGGGCAGCGCCTTGGGCAGCGGTTCATTGTGCGTGGACAGTGGCGGCGGATTGAAGATCGGGGTGAAGGCAACGGTCAGTCCGCTGACGATCGCGTAAAACGCCGCAAGATGGATCGCCGCGACCGCGCCGAGAGTGACGAGGCGACCGCGCGAAGCGAAAAGACCACTATGATCGGGGTGGGCATAGGCCATGACACAATTCTCTCCAGTTGCCGCCAGTTGGAGTGACGGTTTGTTCTACAGGATTGAGTCCGGACTATTGTGGATATGGTCACAACTTTGAAGTAATTGCAATCCTTTTTATTACCGTACGACACAGTATCACAGTAAGCACTGTTATTATCGGCACGGTTAAAAGGACCAGGGACGGCAATTCTCTATGCCGCTCCTCTCAAGAGGAGGCGCTTCACCGTCGAATGATTTTTGATGGAACTGGGCCGTTGTTGCGAGCGAAACGAAGCAATCCGGAGCCGCACATCGCTCAATGCTGCACATGCGAAGCAGTCTGACTCAAATATTGCACAACTCACCGAAGAATGGCGGCCGAGCTGCCTGCTGCGCTGCGATGAATCGATACTGCAACACGGCCTTGCCACGGCGGATCGGGCCACCTCGGCCCACGTTCGAAGGGGCAAAGCCGATGATCCGCAAAGCCGTCAAATCCGGTCTGACCGCGGTGTTACTGGTGCTCTCCAGCCTGTCGGTGGCCGCTCCGCCCGAAGAGTTCGACGGCGCGATCGAGCATGCGCGGCTGCTCGGTGCGCGCAAGCTCGACGGCGAATTGTTCCATGTTCAGGGGCTGGTGATCGAAGGCCGGCACATCTGGGTAACCTCGGTCGACAAGGTGAGCCGCCGCGGCTTTCTCCACGAGTTCGACCGCGCGAGCGGGCGGATGCTGCGGCGGATCGAGCTGACCGACGGGGCGCGCTATCACCCGGGGGGGATCTCGCTGGCGGGCGGATCGATCTGGGTGCCGGTGGCGGAACTGCGCCCGCACAGCTCGGCGATGCTGGTCGAAATCGACGCGGCGACGATGAAGGTCCGACGCAAGATCCATGTCGCCGACCATCTCGGCTGCGTGGCGGCAAAGGGCCGCACGCTGGTGGCCGGCAACTGGGACAGCGAGCTGCTGTACATCTTCGACCTGAACGGACCGGTGCGGGTGCGCACCGTGCCCAACCCCTCGCAGACCCATTTCCAGGACATGAAGTTCGTGGGCAACCAGCTGGTCGCGGGCGGCAACCTGACATGGTGGAACGGCACGGTCGACTGGATCGACTGGCCCACGCTCAAAGTCTCCCGCTCCTTGCGCGCTGGGGCGATCGGGCCGCTCAAGCCGTTCGGCAATGGCGGGCCTTATACCGGCGAGGGCATGGCAATCGAGGGGCGCGAGCTGTACCTGATCCCCGAGGACGGGCCGAGCCGGGTGTTTCATTTCCGGCTGGATGCTTGAGTTTGTTCTAGCCGTGAACCCGGCCGCTATCGGCACGAGGGCTGAACGGCCGGGTAGGCGATGCCGGTGGGGGTGGGGAAGGCGGTGAGATAAGTGAGGTAGACCGGCACCGGGCGGGGCAGGGTGAGTTCGACCTCGGGCTGGTCCGGCGTGCGCGGAAGGGGGGTGCCCATCAGCCACGTGCCGAGGCGCTGGGCGTCTTCGAGCCGGACACAGCCGTTGCTGAGCGTGCGCGCGGGTTTGAGCAGCAGCTGCTTTTCGGGGGTATCGTGCAGGTAGATGCCTTGGGCGTTGGCGAACACGAACTTGACCCGGCCCATCGCGTTGGCGCCGCCGGGGAGCTGGCGGACGCGCAAGGGGCGCGCACCGCTGGCAACGGCAGCCCAGTCGACGTTGGCCGGATCGATTGCAGTGGCATTGGCGGTCCAGCCTGAGAGCACCTCGAACCGGCTGGTCTTGAGATAGCCGATGCCACGAGTGCGCACTTTTGGGGCGAGCCGGGCGGCGACAAGGTCTGGCGGCACGTTCCAGTAGGGATTGACGATCGCGCTGCGGATCATCCCGGCCATCGCCGGGGTCTGGCTGGCGGGCTTGCCGACGACGACTTTCATCGAGCCGGTCGGCTTGCCGCCTTCGTACAGCCACAGCCGCTGCGCCGCTGCGTCGACCAGCACGTAGCGGCCCTCGCTACCCTGCGGGAGCACGCGGACACGTTCGAGGTTCGCTGCGAGCTGGCGGCGCTGGTCCGGGGAGGTAGTCGCGGCGAGCAGCGCGGTGCGCAAGGGCGCATAAAGCGGGTGCATCCAGCCCATCGCGGCGACGTAGCGATCGAGCGACGGCGCAGCGGCGGCAGCCTCGAGCGCGGCACGGTTTGACGGGGCGGGCGGCTCGGGCGCGTCCGCAGCCATGATCATTGCCGCGCGCGGGGCACCGCGTAGCGCCCAGACGTAGCCGGCGTAGAGCCGCGAGGCGGCGAGTTCGATCCGGGCACGGTTGTCCGGTGCGAGATCGGCGGCGCGGTCCAGCGCGAGGGTGAGTTCGTCGGCTGGGAGCGTGGCGGGATCGATCCCGTCGGCAGCGGCACTTCGCACTTGGGCGAGCAGCGCGGCGAGAGCTGGGCGGGGTGCGCCATCCGCGCCGAGCCACAGTGGCTGGAAATCGCGATCGGCGTAGAACGCTGATAGTTCGCCGCTGGCGCGGTTTGCCAGTGCAGCGCGGAGCGGGGCGCCGCTCGCCGCGGCCGGCGCGGTCGGGGGTGCGGCGTGGAGCGGTGCGGCTAGTGCCAGCGCGGCTGTCGCGGTGAGGATATGGCGGATGGACGATTTCACGGGGCGGCTCCTTCGCGCTCACGGAGAGGCCCGGCGGCAAGCCGGCGTTCCCTCGCGCCGTCGTTAACGGGGCGGAAGGGGAGAGGTTCCGGCGCGGGGCTTGCGGCCACCCCCTTGGATAGGCTCGGGGTGAGCGGGGGTGTGGGCCCTTTGGGAGCACGAGGTTCTAGCGGATGCCGGCGAGGGCCTTTTGCCGGCGGCGCTGGACCGAGCTGCCCAGTCCGATCGCCTCGCGGTATTTCGCCACGGTGCGGCGGGCGAGATCGAAGCCCTTGTCGCGCAGCAGATCGACAAGGGCATCGTCGGAGAGGATCGCGCGCGGGTCTTCCGCCTCGATCAGCTGGCGGATCGAGGCCTTGACCGCTTCGGCCGAGACGGTGCTTTCGCCGTCGGACGAGGAGACGCCCGAAGTGAAGAAGTACTTGAGCTCGAACGTGCCGCGATCGCAGTTGAGGTACTTGTTCGAGGTGACGCGGCTGACGGTCGATTCGTGCATGGCGATGGCGTCGGCGACGGTGCGCAGGGTCAGCGGGCGAAGCTGCGAGACGCCGTGGCGAAAGAAGCCGTCCTGCTGTTTGACGATCTCGGCCGCGACCTTGAGGATGGTGCGCTGGCGCTGGTCGAGCGCCTTCACCAGCCAGTTCGCATCGGCGAGCTTTTCCGAAAGCCAGCCGCGTGAGGTCTTGTCGGGGCAGGCGCCGCGCAGTTCGATGTAATAGCTGCGGTTAATGATCAGGCGCGGCAGGGTGGCCTGGTTGAGCGCGATGTCCCAGCCGCCATCGGCGCGCGGGCGAATCAGGATATCGGGCACCACCGCCTCGCCGCCGCCGGGCGAGAACTTTAGGCCCGGCTTAGGATCATAGGCCCTGAGTTCGGCGAGCATGTCGGCAAAGTCTTCGTCATCGACCCCGCACATCCGCTTGAGCCGGGCGAGTTCGCCGCGGGCGAGGAGATCGAGATTGTCGATCAGCCGGGCCATGCAGGGATCGTAGCGGTCCGCCTCGCGCGCCTGCAGGGCAAGGCATTCGGCGAGGCTGCGCGCGCCGACCCCGGTGGGATCGAGCGACTGGACGACTGCGAGCGCGGCCTCCGCCGCGGCGGGGGCGACGCCGAGATAGTCGGCCACCTCGCGCAGCGGCAGCGGGAGGTAGCCGGTCTCGTCAAGCTGATCGACGATGGCGTGGGCGATGAAGGCAGTGGCGGCATCTGCGGCGACCGCGCCGACCTGGGCGTGGAGGTGTTCGGCCAGTGTGTCGTCGGCGCCGCTGCGCTCGTCGATAGTCAGGCCTTCGCCGCTGCCGATGCTGCGGATCTCGCCGGCGAATTCGAAATCGCCGGTGTCACGATCACGGTCGAGCGTGGTGGGATCGATATCGAGCGGCCGATCGTCGGCAGCGCGGCCTTCGCCGATGAGTTGGTCGATCGGCGAGGATTCGAGCGTGGTACGGCGCAACTCGTCGGCATCGGGCACCGGGACTTCGTTGGCGGCGGTGCCGAGTTCCAGCAGGGGGTTGGCCTCGATCGCCTCGCCGATGAAGGTTTCGATCTCGAGGTTGGAGAGCGCCAGCAGCTTGATCGCCTGCTGGAGCTGCGGGGTCATCACCAGTGACTGGGACTGCCGCAGATCGAGGCGAGGGCCGAGGGCCAAGGCCTTAGGCCTTGGTAGTCGGTTGGGTGCGCCCTTCGCATCCGCGAAGGACTTGCGGCACCAGCCCACTCCCGTCCCGTTTGGACGGGAGTGGGCTGGTGCCGGGCGAGACCGCATTGCGGCCGGTCAACGCCATCACAACGTAAAACCCTCGCCGAGGTAGAGGCGGCGGACGTTTTCGTCGGCGACGAGCGCTTCGGGGCTGCCGGCGAAGAGCACCTGCCCGCCATAGATGATGCAGGCACGGTCAACGATGTCGAGCGTTTCGCGCACGTTATGATCGGTGATCAGCACGCCGATGCCGCGCCGCGCGAGGTCTTTCACGAGATCGCGGATATCGGCGATCGATAGCGGATCGATCCCGGCGAAAGGCTCGTCGAGCAGCATGATCGAGGGCTTGGCGGCGAGCGCGCGGGCGATCTCGCAGCGGCGGCGCTCACCGCCCGAGAGCGCCATCGCCGCGCTGGTGCGCAGGCGGGCGAGGCCGAATTCATCGATCAGGCGTTCGAGTTCTTCGGCCTGGACCGCCTTGTCCGGCTCGTTCAGTTCGAGCACCGCGGCGATGTTCTGTTCGACCGTGAGGCCCCGGAAAATCGAGGTTTCTTGCGGGAGATAGCCAAGGCCGAGGATCGCGCGGCGGTACATGGGCAGGTTGGTGACATCGATCCCGTCCATCAGGATACGGCCCGAATCCGGGCGGACGAGGCCCATGATCGAATAGAAGCAGGTGGTCTTGCCGGCACCGTTGGGGCCGAGCAGACCGAGCACCTCTCCCTTGGCGACCGACAGTGAGATATCGGTGAGCACCGCGCGGTTATCGTAGCTCTTGGCGATCGAAATCACTTCGAGCCCGCCGGCGGACTGGAGCCGGCTGGTGGCTGCGGAAGAAGAAGCAAGCTGGGTCATCGCGCACCGGTTTAAGGCGGCCTTCCGGGCACTTCAAGCAGGGAAAGCACAGGGTGCAGCAGACTGGCAGGTTTCGTGCATGGGGCACCCGGCATAGCACGGATGGTGCTTGCCCCGGCGCGGAATTGGTGTTTTATTTCTTGCCCTGTCACTGCCGTGAAGGATTGTGAACATGGTCGAAGCCTCATCGCATCAGACGAGCGCGCCGCAGAGGCGCAGTGCCGCCCCCGTGCTCGACTGGCGGCGGCGGATGAGCGACAACATCGCATACGCCCTGCTGGTCTATACCGGCTTGCAGATTTTCGTGACCATGGAAGCGCTGCGCGGCCATTCGCAATCGCTGTTGCCCTATCTGGCGCTGGTGGTGCTGGTGGCGGCGATCATTCCGGCGTGCCGGCGGTTCGAGCGGCGGTGGGACCGGCTGGACGATGCCGCAGCCTCCGATCCACAGTTGGCGGCTGCATTCCGGCGCGACCGGCTGGGGCTATGGGTGCTGGCCATCGGGCTGCCGTTTGCGCTGACCGGCACATGCAAGCTGCTGGGAATGCTGTACGCGCGCTGATCGCGCTGGCAACCGGGCCGCGCTCTCGCTAGATCGCGGCGATGCTTGATCCGAACATCGCGCAGGAACGCGCCGCCGCTCTTGTTGACCGCGCCCGCAGGGCCGGGGCCGATGCCGCCGATGCGGTCTATATGGGCGACGCATCCGAAAGCATCGCGGTGCGGCTGGGCAAGCTGGAAGATGTCGAGCGTTCCGAGAGCGAGCATATCGCCTTGCGGGTATTCGTCGGCGGGGCGGCGGCGAGCATCGGGTCGAGCGATCTGGCCGACGCGGCGCTGGACGAGCTGGCGGCGCGGGCTGTGGCGATGGCGCGGGCGGCGCCGGTCGACCGGTTCGCCGGTCTGGCGCCCGAAGAGCTGCTGATGTGCGGCCCTTTGCCGGAGCTCGATGCCCTTGATCCGGTCGAACCGAGCCCGGCGCAGCTGCGCGAGCAGGCGGCGGCAATCGAGGACGCGGCACGTGCCGTGGCCGGGGTGACCAACAGCGAGGGCGGCGGGGCGAGCGCCGGGCAAGGCGTGTTCGCACTGGCGACCAGCCATGGCTTTGCCGGCAGCTATGTCACCACCAGCCGTTCGCTTTCGGTCAGCGTGGTGGCGGGCGAAGGCGCCGGAATGCAGCGCGATTATGCCTGGCGGACCGCCCGCCACGGCGCAGACCTGCCGGGGGCGGAAGAACTGGGCCGGCTGGCCGGGGAGCGCGCAGTGAAGCGGCTGGAGCCGGGCAAGCTTTCCAGCGGGCCGATGTCGGTAGTGTTTGATCCGCGGGTGGGCGGATCGCTGGTTGGCCACCTGATCGGGGCGATATCTGGAGCGGCGATAGCCCGGCGGGCGAGCTTCCTGCTGGGCCGCGAAGGTGCGCAACTATTCGACAGCGCGGTGACCATTCTGGACGATCCGCTCCGCGCGCGAGGTTTGCGCTCCAAACCGTTCGACGGAGAAGGGCTGCCGACCGCGCGCCGCGCGCTGATCGAGGCGGGGCGGCTGACCGGCTGGCTGATGGACAGCGCGGCGGCACGCCAGCTGGGGGCCGCGCCCACCGGTCACGCCAGCCGAGGCAGCGGCGGCGCGCCGGGGATCGGCGCGACCAACACGCACATCGCGGCAGGCAGTCTGAGCCCGGCAGCGCTGATGGCCGATATTGCCGACGGGGTCTATGTGACTGAGCTGATCGGCCACGGGGTCAACGCCGTGACCGGCGATTACAGCCGCGGTGCCTCGGGCTTCCGCATCGTCAACGGCGAGATCGCCGGACCGGTGGCCGAATTCACTGTTGCCGGCAACCTTGTCGACATGTTCGCCGCGCTGACCGTGGCGAACGACCTGGAATGGTACCGCGCGATCAATGTCCCGACGCTCAGGATCGACGGAATGATGATCGCCGGGGATTGATCGGCCGGATCAGGCTTTCTTGTCTGCCTCGTAGCGGGCGATCGCTTCGAGCGTGATGCGCTTGGCCTCGTCGGCGCCGCCCCACTTGCCGACGCGCACCCACTTTTCCTTCTCCAGATCCTTGTAGTGAGTGAAGAAGTGCTCGATCTGCTGAAGCACGATCTCGGGCAGATCGCCCTTTTCGGCCACATCGGTGTAATAGGGGAAAGTCTCGTCATCGGGGACGCAGACCAGCTTTTCGTCGCCGCCATGCTCATCCTCAAGGTTGAGCACCGCGATGGGGCGCGCGCGGACGACCGAACCCGGCACGAACGGCGAACGGGCGATCACCAGCGCATCGAGCGGATCGCCATCGGGCGATAGGGTGTGCGGGACAAAGCCGTAGTTGGCCGGATAACGCATCGCGGTGTGAAGAATCCGATCGACGAACAGCGCCCCCGAAGCCTTATCGAACTCGTACTTGACCGGCTCACCGCCGACCGGGACTTCGATGATCACGTTGAGGCTTTCGGGCGGGTTCTTGCCGACGGGAATCATGTCGATGCGCATGGGGTATGCCTTCTGAATGCGGCGGCGCAGCAGGCCAGCCGGGGTGATGAATCGGGCGCTTAGCCGCCGTCGTGTTGCACTGCAACAGTGACAGTTGTCTGACAGCGGCGCTGCGGCCGAGAGATCAGCCGCCCGCGCCGCCCAACGCGTTGATGGTGAAAGCGATCACACCGATGTTGAACAGAAACGCGGCGAATCCGTGAAGCACGGTCACGCCGCGCAGGCGGGTGGAGGTGACCGCCACGTCCGAAGTCTGGAAGGTCATGCCCAGTGTGAACGAGAAATAGAGAAACTCGATGTATCCCGGCTCCGGCTTGTCGGGGAACTGCAGCCCGCCGCAATCGCCTTTGCCGCCGGGATGGGCGGTGTAGAAATCGTGCGCATAATGTAGCGCATATACCGAATTGGCGAAGAGCCAGATCAGCAGCAGGCTGACCACCAACTGGATCGATGCGCCAGCATCGCCCTTGCGCGCCGCAGCCAGATCGCTGGAAATCGCAGCCATGACAATCACCGTGAGCAACGAGGTGACGACAAGCACGAGGAGGCGGTTGGCATCGTTGGCATCGGCGCGGCAGCGGATCGATTCCGCCCCGCTTTCGCGCAGCAGCGGCACGAGTGAGAGCAGGAACATGGTTGCGGCGACATCGAACCCGACCGCGAGCGAGCGGGTCCAGTAGGGCGGCAGGAACAGCGTGTGGTGTAGCCAAGCGGCCAGCGGCAGCAGCGCGATGAAGGCGAGGAAGCGCGGTGGGGCGATTTTTCGGCCGACCAGCACGTGCAAGGGGTGACGGGTGCCGTGGCGGCTTGCGGTCACGCGCCGGGTGCCGGCGCGTTGCGGACCCGGCGCGGGGCGAGCAGCAGATCGAGCCCCGCCGGCGCGGGGCCGGGCGCGCGTTCAAGCCACGGATAACGCAGCCCGCCGTGATAATCGATCGCCACCGTCTTGAACCGGTCGCCGCGCTGGATGATCAGCTCGATCGGGTCTTTGGCGGTTTTCGCCGCGGTGATCGCCTGGCGCATCGTCGCGGCATCATAGGCGGTGCCGTTGACGGCTATAATCCTGGCCCCGGTTACAATTCCGGCATTGAACGCCGGGCTTTCCCACCGCGACGACGTCACCCGCCCGTCCTTGTCGATGCCAATGCCGAGCGAGTGATAAAGCGAGAGGTTCTTGTTATAAGCCATCCGGCCCCGATCGTAGAGATTGGGTTCTTCCTTCCAGACCAATCGATAACCGCCCCGTTCGATCCCGGCGAGCGGGGCGGGCAGATCGGGCTGCTCGATGCGGGTCTTGAGGAAGCCTGCCCAGTCATAGGGGTAGACCGCGTTCAGCCCGCGCACCACATCGCCGAATTCATACGTGACCACGCCCCAATCACCATCGCGCGGGCCGAAAAAGGCGCGGGCGAAATCATCAAGGCCTTTGCGGCCGCCGCTGCCGGCGCGGATCAACTGATCCGCCTCCAGCCAGACGAGGGCGCCTTCGGTGTAATATTCCTCGCCGCGCGCGAGCGAGCCAAAAGGTTTGGGCCGGCGCTGGGCGAAGACCGGATCGTGCGTTGTATCCTCGACCGAGCGCCAGCTGCGGCCGGGTTGCTGGGTGTATTCACCGGCATCGCTGGCGATAGCTCCCAGCACCATGTCTTTCGACTGGACGCCCGAGCGCGCAGCGAGGACATAGCCCCAGAACTGGTTCTGCCCTTCATAGACCCACAGCAGGTTATCCTGCATCGGCTGGCGATAATCGGGCGTCCACAGCTTGGCCGGGCGGCGATATTTGCCATCCCACGCATGCGAAAGTTCGTGCGCGATGATGTTGCGATCGAAGCCCATCGCGTCCCACTCGGTCCACGTTTCGGGCTCCATCTGGTTTTCGCTCGACCGATGATGTTCGAGGCCGATGCTACCGAGCCGGTCGGTCATCGCCACCAGGAAATCGTAATGGTCGAACGGCCGGTTGCCATAGAGCGCGAGCGCTTCCGCAACGAGCGCACGGTAGGTGGCGAGGTGTTCCGGGTGGAGCGCCAGCAGGGCTGGTTCGTCGGCCACGGCAGCAAGGCTGACCCCGCTGCCGAGATCCCACCGCACCGCATGGCGCCCGGCGAAGATCGGCGAATCGACCAGCGTTTCGTAATCGGTTTCGGCCCAGCTGAGGCGGTTGCCGGCGGTGGTGCCGGCGCTGGCCTGCTGCCCATCAAGCGCGGTAAACACCCGCCAGCCGATGGGGAACGTGACCGCCGGGCGAACCCGGATCTGGCGGACATAATGGCCGGCGGGATAGAGGCTCATCTCGTCCCACTGCAGGTTGAGCATTTCGGCCGTCATCGTGATGCGCCCTTCCGAGCCCTGCAGCGGCGAGGTGTGGACAAAGCGCGCGGTGATCGCCGGGGTGCCGGCGGGCACATCGACGTGGAAGCCGAAGGTTTCGACCGGATCGCGCTGCCAGGTCAGCAGCCGGT
>CANGQZ010000079.1 GCA_947455865.1 Sphingomonadaceae bacterium | reverse complement strand
TACCGGCTGTACCGGGAGGAGGGTCTGTCTGTCCGCCGCCGGCGCGGACGCAAGCGGGCTCGCGGCAGCCGGACGCCGATGCCGGTCCCGCTGCGGCCGAACGATCGATGGTCGATGGACTTCGTGGCCGACACGTTTGGAGCCTCCCAGGCTGCCAGCAACGTCCGGCTGAGCCTGGAGTACTTCGGCATCGGCGGACCGAACGTGCCGGACTTCACCGACGATGCGCTCGTTGGCAGCCTTTCAATTCATTTCTAGGGCCAAAGATCGCCTCGCCCGGCGCACGTCGTCCTGCGAAACCGGCACTGGTCGCCTAGCCTCGGGCTTGTGTGTTTGGATGCTTTTCAAGTCATCGACGAGCGCATAATGATCCCCCGGTGACTGCTGGGTGCCAGACAGGCCATCGGTGTTCACAGCAAGAAAAACGCCTGATTTCACAGCAAAATAGTCGGATGCCAGAAATGACAATTGCCAGGAACAACGACGCGCCGGATCACGATACTGCGGTGCGGATTGCCCAAGACTGGCTGGATGCATTTGCCGCGGGAATAGCCCAGTGTGAACCAGAGGCCGCGGCTGCGCTGCTGACGGGCGATGTCTACTGGCGCGATGTTCTGGCGCTCACCTGGGATCTGCGGACGTTTGCCGGCGCGGCCGACGCCAGCGCCGGTATTGCCCGCCATGCGCAAGGCCGGCACCTTACGGGATTCGCGCTCGATACTGCGAGTGTGCAGTTGATAGACCGGGGGTCATTGGGCCTGTCGCTCGAGGCCTTGTTCGCGTTTGAAACCGACATTGGCTGGTGCCGGGGGCATTTACGGCTGCGTGAAGTGGCGGGCAGCCCGGGCCAATGGGTGGCTTGGACGGTATTCACCGCGCTCGAAGACCTCAAGGGGCACGAGGAGCAAGCCGGAAAGTACCGGCCCTCGATGTACGAGCGGTCCGGCCGATGGATGACAGCGGCGGAGCGCTCCGCCCATTTCGAAACGGCCGATCCGGACACGGTCATTATCGGCGGGGCGCAAACCGGGCTGGCGCTGGCCGCCCGTCTTGGCGCGATGGACGTGCCGGCCCTGGTCATCGAGAAGGAACCCCGCATCGGCGATGTCTGGCGCAACCGCTATGCCTCGCTGGTGCTCCACAATCAGGTCTGGGCGAACCACCTCCCGCTGATGCCCTTTCCGGCGTCTTGGCCGGTTTACATCAGCAAGGATCAGCTGGCCGAATGGCTGGAGATCTACGCAAGCGCGATGGCCATCGCGGCATGGACATCCACCACGTTGGAAGAAAGCCATTACGATGCAGCAGACAAGCGCTGGACGCTGAAGCTGCGGCGCGGTGATGGGTCGCTCAGCATCGTGCGCCCGCGCAACGTGGTGCTCGCCACCGGGGTGTTCGGCGGCGCGCGCCAGATCGATCTGCCGGATGCCCAGCGGTTTGCGGGACAGCTGATGTACGCGGCCGAATATGCCGGCGCGGAAGATGTTTCCGGCAAGCGCGCACTGGTGGTCGGATCGGGCGCCAGCGCGCATGACGTCGCACAGGAACTCCATAATGCGGGCGCCAGCGTCACCATGCTGCAGCGCGGCTCGACCTGCATCATCAGTCTCGAGCCGGGCACGACCCTGGCATATTCGGCCTATCGCGAGGGCGGCCCGCCGACCGAGACGGTCGATCTGCTGAGCGATTCGATTCCTCATCCAGTGCTGGTCGAACTGCACAAGGACATGACCAGAAAAGTCATCGAGCTCGACAAGGAGCTGATCGCCGGCCTCAACCGCGCCGGGTTCGCCACCAACAACGGCGAGGAGGACAGCGGCTTTCTGACCAATTTCCACCGCCGGGGCGGCGGCTATTACATCAATGTCGGCACGTCAGACCTGATCGTCAGCGGCGCGATCAAGGTGAAGCATGGCACCACCATTGCCGGATTTGATGGGCCGACGGTGCGCTTCGCCGATGGTTCGGCGGCGGACTACGATCTGGTGGTCATCGCCGCCGGGTATCAAAACATGCAGGAATCGGTCCGCGCGATCATGGGCGAGGCGGTCGCGGAAAAGGTCGGCCCGGTCTGGGGCATGGACGAGCACAACGAGCTGCGGGCGATGTGGAAGCAGACCGGTCAGGAAGGTTTCTGGCTTGCGGGCGGCAGCCTGCGCCAAAACCGCACATTCTCGAAATATCTCGCGCTGCAGATCAAGGGGCGCGAACTCGGGCTGGTGTGACGGCCACTCCCTCCGGTCCAGCCCTCAGGGCCTGACCGGAGGGCCGCCGGCCCGGTTCAGTTCTGAAAGCTGAACGCCTCATAATCCTTCGAGCGGACGTCCTCGAGGATATCCTTGTAGCGGCCGTACCCCCCCATGTAGAAGTTCAGGCTGAGCGGCTTGCCCGGGATATTCGCCCCCAAAATCCATGATTTGGACTTGGGCAGGATGGTCGCCTTAGTCAGCTCCATGCACAGCTCGACATATTCGAACTCCGAGGATTCCTTGGCTTCGATCGCAGCGGCATCGCGGTCCAGCGTCACCTTGATCAGCTCGGCCAGCATATCCACCTGCAGTTCGATCGCCGGCGGCTGGTTGGCAAAGGGCACGCCCGGGCCATTGACCATGAACAGGTTGGGGAAGTTCGCGTTCATCAGCCCGAGATAGCTTCGCGCCCCGTTTTTCCATTGCTCCTGAATGGAAATCCCGCCCTCGCCCTGCAGCTTCATGCGCATGTAGTTGCCGTCACCTGCATCGAATCCGGTGGCGAGGATCAGCATGTCGAGCTCGTACGTCTCGCCCCCTTCGAGGATCACCGAATGGCCCTCCAGCCGCGCGATCGGATTGGCCCTCACATCGACAACATCCACGTTTTCGCGGTTGAACTGCTGGAAATAGCCAGCATCGCAAAGCGGGCGCTTGGCATAAAGGTCCTTGGGGCATAGCGTTTCGGCCTTGACCGGATCCTTGACCACCTGGCGAATTTTCGAGCGGATGAATTCCTGCGCGTAGCCATTGGCGACTTCATCGGTGATCAGATCGTTGAAGGTGCCGAACATGAAGCGAAACCCGCCGCCGTCGTTCCACGCTTCCTCGAACACGCGCTCGCGTTCCTCCGGCGTAACGTCGTGGGCCGAAACATGGCTTTCCTTGGCGCCGAAGACTGTGATCGTTTCCTTCTCCTGGCTCCAGATCTCGTCGTAGTTTTCCTTGATTCCCCGGATGTAATCCTCGCTCATGAAGCCATTACCGGACGGAACGCTATACTGGGGCGAGCGCTGGAACACCGTCAGGTGCTTCACGTCGGGGGCGATGGCGGTGATCACCTGCACCCCGGTCGAGCCGGTGCCGATGATGCCGACCCGCTTGTCCTTCCACGTCGTGCCTTCCGGCCAGCGCGAGGTGTGGATCATCTCTCCGGCAAAGCTCTCGATCCCGTCGATCGGGGGGAGGTTGGGGCGCGAAAGCAGCCCCAGTGCCGAAACCACGAACCGCGCGCTCACCACGCTGCCGTCGCCCAGTTCGACGCGCCACAGCTTGGCATCGCCATCCCAGACCGCGCCGGCCACTTCGGTCTTGAGCGAGATATCCTTGTTCAGGTCATAGCGCTTGGCGAAGTTTTCCAGATAGTTGCGGATTTCCGGCTGCAAACGGTAATGCTGCGCAAACTCGTCCTGCTGGAGCAGCTCCTTGTCGAAAGAATAGCAATAGAGGTGCGAGCGCGTGTCCGACATCGCGCCGGGATACTTGTTCCAGTACCACGTTCCGCCGACCCCGCTGCCCTGTTCATACAGATGCGTTGTCAGCCCCAGATCATCGCGCAGCCGCTTGAGCGCATAAAGCCCAGAAAAGCCGGCACCGATCACTATGGCGTCGTAATTCATCGTGAAGATCCTCTGGTGCTAGATAGCGGAAGTTTTGGCCGCGAGCGTCTGGTGCCACTGCGCAATTCGGGCAAGTTCATCGTCGGCGACTTTGGCGCGGCCGGCAAGGCACGGGAAAACGTGCTGCATCCCCTCGGCAATCGAGATGGTGACGTCCACCCCCGCCACCTCGGCCGCTTCGGCAAAGCGGGTCGTATCACTCAGCAGCGCTTCGCTCGATCCCGCGTTGAGATAAACCGGCGGCAATCCGGCCAGATCGGCCTTGAGCGGATTGGCCAGCGGATCGGTGGGCGAGGCCCCCGCGAGATAGGTCGCCGCGAGCCCTTCGAGCATCGCGCGGTTGACCAGCGTGTCGCTTGCGGCATTGGCCTCGATCGCTTCGCCGGTGTGCTCCATGTCGAGCCACGGCGAAAAGGCGATGATCCCCGCCGGCATCGGATCGCCCAGTTCGCGCAGTTTCAGCGTGGTGGCGATCGCCAGGTTGCCGCCGGCCGAATCGCCGGCGATCAGGATGCGGCCCTGTCCCCCGCGCTCGGCCAGCAGGCTGCGGTAGACCGCCACGCTGTCTTCAATGGCAGCGGGGAACGGATGCTCGGGCGCCAGCCGGTAATCGGTGATCACCACCTCGGCTCCCAGGTGGCGGGCGAGATGGCCGCCCAGTTTCCGGCGAGCGTCGGCCGATCCCACGCAGAACCCACCGCCATGGCCATAGATGATCACATCGCCGCTGCTCTCGGGCGGATAAGCGATGATGACCGGAACCCCGGCCACCGCAGTCGTGCTGTACGTGACTTGCTCGGGTTCGAACGCCGGCTTGTGCCAGTCATCGAAGATCGCCCGCAGATCTTCCATGGTGTAATTGGGATTGGCCAGCATGCGTGCCTGCCAGTTGGCATACATCTCTTCCAGGTAACGTGCGTTATCCTGCTCGCTCTGAATGCCCACGGTTTGCTCTCTCCAACGGTTCTGATGCGGACTGCTTCACCACCGGTCCGCCGGCGGCCAGTCCCGCGCATTGGCAATGCGCCTGACCCGCTTTGGCGTCCGCTGCTTCACCTCGGCGGGAAGCCATTTTTGGCCTTTCCACAGTAGTGTTGAATGCGATATCGCCATGCTCGCGGGTGTGTCAATAAGTCCGCCGGGTGAAAACGCCAGGAAAGGCAAAAAGGGATGTCGGTTCAAGGGAAAGTCGCGCTGGTCACGGGTGCCGCCGGAGAAATCGGCGCCGCCATCGCCCGCCAGTTCGTCGCCGGCGGCGCGCGGGTTGCCCTAGCCGACTGGAACGCGGACGGCGTGCGCGAAGTTGCCGGCCAGCTGGGTGCTGCCGCCAGCTGGCACCAGTGCGACGTGTCGGATGACCGCTCGATGGCCGAGACCGTCGCCGCGGCCGAGGCCGCTCACGGCCGGCTCGATATCGGCGCGCTCAACGCCGGGATCGCGGTGCCGCGCAAGGCGCTGGTGGATTTCGACGTCGAAACGTTTGATCGGATCATGGCGGTCAACGCCCGCGGAGTGTTCCTCGGGCTGAAGCATGTGTTCCCGGCGATCTGCCGGCAGGGCGGCGGCGCGGTGGTGGTCACCGCCTCGACCGAGGCGCTACGCGGTAACGCCGGCCTCGCCCCATATGCCGCCAGCAAGCACGCCGCGGTCGCGCTGGTCAAGAACGCCGCGATCGAATGGGCGGAGCACAACATCCGGGTCAACTGCGTCAACCCCGGGCCGGTCGATACCGCGATGATGCGCGCGCTGGAGCAGAAGGCGATCGACGCCGGCACCGCCGACATCCGCGCCCGCGGCGCCAGCATTATCCCGATGAAACGCTTCGCTTCGGCCGATGAGATCGCCAAGTTCGTGCGCTTTCTGGCCAGCGACGATGCCAGCTACTCCACCGGCGCGACCTACCTCCTCGATGGTGGGATGCTCGCGGGGAAAATGGCGCAAGAGACGCTGTAAGCTGACCTCCCGCGCCTGGCCGGGATAAGCAACGAGCGCGCCTTTTCCCCCATGCCGCGCTCTGAGCGGGCAGCGCCATCCCGGCACTAAAGCACAAAATCGCCCGAACTCAGCGCGCCGCCGCTATTCACCACCGTGAGCAAGAAATCGGCGACGCCATCGCCGTCGATATCGCCCTGCACGTCATAGCTGCCGGGCCCGGCAACCGTCACCCGCAGTCCGCCCGCCACGCCATCGAAGCCGGCGCTGCCCAGCCAGTGGAACGGCAGGTCGGTCCGCGATGTTCCGATGCGGATGGCGGATAGATCGATCTTGTCGCCGGTTTCGAAATCGAGGATCGTGTCGCGATCCGCCTCGGTACCAAGCGCGTAGCGGAAGCTGTCAAAACCTTGCCCGCCGGTGAGGCGATCGATCCCGAGGCCGCCGGCAATGGTGTCATTGCCGTCGTCGCCGCGGATATCGTCATCGCCGCCTTTGCCTTCGAGCAGGTTGGACCCGGTATTGCCCTGAATCCCGTTGGCCAGATCGTTGCCTGTGCCGCGCAGATCGTCGGCCCCGCGCTGCACCAGCTCTTCGACGTTGGCGCCCAGCGTGAAATTGACCGATGCGATCACCCGGTCGATCCCCTCGCCGGGGCGTTCGCTCGCCTTGTCGCGGATGTTGTCGACGAAGTAGCGGTCATCGCCGGTGCCGCCAGCCATCGTGTCGGCATCCGTTCCGCCATCGAGTTCGTCGTTGCCACCGCCGCCGGTCAGGCGGTCTTCCGCGCACGATTGCGGTGCCGATCAAGGCGGGGGAAAATGGTGGTCGCACCATTCCCCACCGCAACATCGTCCGCGCGCTGGCGCCGCTGGGGCAGTGGACCGGCGCGGAATTCACCGCCCGCCTTACCCGCCCGAACGATGGGCTCAGCGATGCCGTGCTGGTGCAGACCGGCACCGGCGGGCCGATCGTGGCGGCAGGCAAACTTTAGCTTGCCGCCGCCCGCACTGCCACGCGCAGCTGCGGCAGCACGTCCGCTTCGAACCACGGGTTCTTGCGCATCCAGCCGGTGCTGCGCCAGCTGGGATGGGGCAGCGCGAACAGCGCCGGGGCGTGGTCGGCGAAGGCCCGCACCCGCTCGGTCAGCGATTGGCCGCGCGCTGCAGTGAGATAGCGCGCCTGCGCAAAGCTGCCGACCAGTAGCGTGGTGCGCGCCTCGGGCAGGCTGGCCAGCACCCGTTCGTGCCACAGCGGCGCGCATTCGGGGCGCGGCGGCAGATCGCCGCTTTCGCCGGTGCCGGGATAGCAGAAGCCCATCGGCACCAGCGCCACCACCGCCGGATCATAGAACACGTCCGGGGTCAGCCCGGTCCATTCGCGCAGCCGCTCGCCGCTGGCATCGTCCCACGGCACGCCGCTTTCGTGCACGCGCCGCCCGGGGGCCTGACCGATGATCACCAGCCGCGCAGTCGCGCTGAACTGCACCACCGGGCGCGGCCCCGCCGCCAGAAACGGCGCGCAGACCGTGCAGGCGGCAATCTCGTCGCGGAGGGCATCGCAGGTCATCGCGATGCCCTTAGGGCACCCCGCCAGCTATGTCGCGGCAGCGTTTGCGGCGATTCGCGCCAGTGCGTCACGCGCCGCAGGATCGAGCCCGGCCCCGCCCAGCGCCAGCGCCTGCGCGATCATGCGCGGCGACCAGAAATCATGAATATGGCGCGCCACCGCCGCGACAGTGTCCGGCTCGTGCGCCAGATTGCGCGCGATCTGGTTGGCCATATAGGCCAGCCGTTCGGGCGTGGAGCTGCTCACTCGGCCGGCTCGGCGGCGATCCGGCGGGCGCGGCGGGTGAGGTCGGCATAGTCCGCCTGCCATTCGGTCGGCCCGTTGGAAGGGGCCACCTGCACCGCGGTCACCTTGTACTCGGGGCAGTTGGTCGCCCAGTCGGAGAAGTCGGTGGTGACGACGTTGGCCTGCGTCGCAGGGTGGTGGAAGGTGGTGTAGACCACCCCCGGTGCGACCCGGTCGGTCACGTTCGCGCGCAGCGTGGTCTCGCCCGAGCGGCTCGCCAGCCGCACCCAGTCACCCGTCTTGAGGCCGCGATTCTCGGCGTCGGTCGGATGGATTTCGAGCACATCTTCTTCGTGCCAGACGGTGTTGGCGGTGCGCCGGGTCTGCGCGCCGACGTTGTACTGGCTGAGGATGCGCCCGGTGGTGAGCAGCAACGGAAAACGGGGGCCAGTGCGCTCGTCGGTTGGGACATAGTCGGTCACCACGAACTTGCCCTTGCCGCGCACGAAACCGCCGATATGCATGATCGGGCTGCCATCGGGCGCGGCGGCATTCACCGGCCACTGCAGCGAGCCTTCTGCGTCGAGCCGGGCAAAGCTCACCCCGGTGAACGAGGGGGTCAGCCGCGCGATCTCGTCCATGATCTCGCTGGGGTGAGTATAGTTCCAATCCAGCCCCATCGCGCGGGCCAGTTCCTGCGTGATCTCCCAATCGGCATAGCCATTGAGCGGCGCCATAACCTGACGCACCGGCTGGATGCGGCGTTCGGCGTTCGTGAAAGTGCCGTCCTTCTCGAGGAAGGTCGATCCCGGCAGGAACACGTGGGCGTAGTTCGCGGTTTCGTTGAGGAACAGGTCGTGGACAATCACGCATTCCATCGCCGCCAGCCCGGCGGCGACGTGGTGGGTATCGGGGTCGGACTGGAGAATATCCTCGCCCTGGATGTAGATCGCCTTGAACTCGCCGTCAGTCGCCGCATCGAGCATGTTGGGGATGCGCAGGCCCGGCTCGGGATCGATCGGTACGCCCCATTCTGCCTCGAACAATGCGCGGGTGGCGGCATCCGAAACGTGGCGGTAGCCCGATAGCTCGTGCGGGAAGCTGCCCATGTCGCAGGCGCCCTGCACGTTGTTCTGCCCGCGCAGGGGGTTCACGCCGACGCCGCGCCGGCCGATATTGCCGGTCGCCATGGCCAGGTTGGCGATCGCCATCACGGTGGATGAGCCCTGGCTATGCTCGGTCACGCCAAGCCCGTAATAGATCGCGCCGTTGCCGCCGTTGGCGAACAGCCGCGCTGCGCCGCGCAAGTCGGCAGCGGAAACGCCGGTGACGGGTTCAAGGAATTCCGGGCTGTTGCGCGCTTCGCTCACGAACGCCGCCCAGTCCTGATACTCGTCCCAATCGCAGCGCTCACGGATGAAGGCTTCGTCGGCGAGGCCTTCGGTGACGATCACGTGGGCCAGCGCGGTCAGCACCGCGACATTGGTGCCGGGGCGCAGTGGCAGGTGATAGTCTGCCGTGATGTGAGGCGAGCGGACCAGATCGATCCGCCGCGGATCGATCACGATCAGCTTGGCACCCTTGCGCAGCCGCTTCTTCATCCGGCTGGCGAAGACCGGGTGCCCGTCGGTCGGGTTCGCGCCGATCACGAGGATCACGTCGCTATCCTCGACCGAATCGAAGTCCTGCGTTCCCGCCGATGTCCCGAAGGTGGTCTTGAGCCCGTAGCCGGTGGGCGAATGGCAGACCCGCGCGCAGGTATCGACGTTGTTGGTGCCGAATCCGGCACGCACCAGCTTCTGGACGAGGAAAGTCTCTTCGTTGGTGCAGCGGCTGGAGGTGATCCCGCCGAGCGCGTTGCGGCCATAGGCATCGCGGATGCGCTTCAATTCGCTGGCGGTGTGGGTCAGCGCCTCTTCCCAGCTGACTTCCTGCCACGGCAGATCGATGCTGGCGCGGATCATCGGCTTCAGGATGCGCTCTTGATGCTGGGCATAACCCCAGGCGAAGCGGCCCTTGACGCAGGAGTGGCCGCGATTGGCTTTGCCGTCTTTCCACGGCACCATCCGCACCAGCTGCTCGCCGCGCATCTCGGCACGGAAAGTGCAGCCGACCCCGCAATAGGCGCAGGTCGTCACCACCGAACGCTCGGGCTTGCCGATTTCCTTGACGGCCTTTTCCTGCAGCGTCGCGGTTGGGCAGGCCTGCACGCAGGCCCCGCAGGAGACGCATTCGCTGCCAAGGAAATCGTCGGAGCCAAGCCCGGCCGAAACGGTCGAATCGAACCCGCGCCCGGCGATCGTCAGCGCGAAGGTACCCTGCACTTCCTCGCAGGCGCGCACGCAGCGCGAACAGGCGATGCACTTCGCCGGATCGAACTCGAAATAGGGGTTCGAACTGTCAATCGGCTGCTCAAGGTGGTTCTCGCCGGCATAGCCATAGCGCACATCGCGCAGGCCCACGGCGGCGGCCTGATCCTGCAGCTCGCAATCGTTGTTGGCGCTGCAAGTCAGGCAATCGAGCGGGTGATCGGAGATATAAAGCTCCATCACCCCCTTGCGCAGCTTTTGCAGCCGCGGGGTCTGGGTGTGGACCTGCATGCCCTGCGCCACCGGGGTGGTGCAGCTGGCCGGCGTGCCGCGCATGCCCTCGATCTCGACCAGACACAGCCGGCACGATCCGAACGCGGAAAGATTGTCGCTGGCGCAAAGTTTGGGGATTGCCCCGCCCGCCAGCGCCGCCGCGCGCATCACCGAAGTGCCCGCCGGCACCGTCACCGCGCGCCCGTCGATGGTGCAGCTGACTTGAGTGGCGGAGCGGACCTCGGGGGTGCCGAAATCCGCCTGCGGTTCATAGCCCATCGGCAAGCTCCTTGACTGCGGGTATGCCGAAATCCTCCGGCCAGTGCTGCAACGCCGACATTACCGGATAAGCCGTGAACCCGCCAAGCGCGCAAAGCGATCCGAACTTAAGGGTCTCGCACAAGTCTTCGAGCAGCGTGATTTCCGCGGCCAGCCCGCGATCGCCTTTCGCCGCATTGTGCATCTGCGGCAGCCGCTCGACCGCGTCGGCAGTGCGAGGTGCGCGCGCGCGGATGCGGTCGATCAGTTCGACTCCGCGGGTCGAGCCGATCCGGCACGGGGTGCATTTGCCGCAGCTTTCCGCTGCGCAGAATTCCATCGCAAAGCGGGCCTGCGCGCCCATGTCGGCGCTGTCGTCGAACACCGTCACCCCGCCATGGCCGATCAGCGCATCGGCGGCGGCAAAGGCCTCGTAATCGAACGGCAAGCCGAACTGCGCGGGCGGAATATAGGCGCCGAGCGGCCCGCCGACCTGCACCGCCTTGACCGGCCGGCCGCTGGCGGTGCCGCCGCCGATTTCGTCGACCAGTTCGCCCAGCGTGATCCCGAACGCGGTTTCGAACAGCCCGCCGTGCCGGATATTGCCCGCGAGTTGGATTGGCTTGGTCCCGCGCGAACGGTCGATCCCCAACCGGGCATATTCCTCGGCGCCGCCGGGGGCGAGGATGTGGGGAATGGCGGTCAGCGACAGCACGTTGTTGACCACGGTCGGGCAACCGAACAGCCCGGCAATTGCCGGCAGCGGCGGCTTGGCCCGCACCTCGCCGCGCTTGCCTTCAAGGCTGTTGAGCAGCGAGGTTTCCTCACCGCATACATACGCCCCCGCGCCAACGCGCACTTCGAGCACGAACGGCGCCACGATCGCGCGCGACAGCGCAATCGCCGCTTCCAGCTTGGCGATGGCGTGGGGATATT
>CANGQZ010000078.1 GCA_947455865.1 Sphingomonadaceae bacterium | reverse complement strand
GTTCGCCGAGGCCGGGCTGCCGGTCATGCCCTCGACCACGCACATCGTCCCGCTGTTGGTGGGCGACCCGGTAGAAGCTAAGAGAATCAGTGACATACTGCTCGCCGAGTATGGCGTCTACGTGCAGCCGATCAACTTCCCGACCGTGCCGCGCGGCACCGAACGCTTGCGCTTCACTCCCGGCCCGGCGCACACCGAAGCGATGATGCGCGAGCTGACCGCGGCGCTGGTGGAAATCTGGGACCGACTGGAGTTGCGGCTTGCGGCCTGAGTGGGCCCGCAAGCGGGCCATGAGCCATACAGCTTTGAGTCTTGCAGCGGCGCTTGCCGCGATAGCCGCGCCTGTACTCGCTGCGGAGCCGACAACGCTGCCAGCTAATGCCGAGGCGCAGGTGCTGGCCGCGATTGACCGGGTTCAGCAGATCAACCCGCAAGTGAATGCCGTCATCGCGCTCGATCCGACCGCGCTGGATCAGGCCCGGGCGATTGATCGCCGCGGGGCGATATCTGCGCCGCTGGGCAGGATGCCCGTGTTGATCAAGGACAACATCGAAACCGCTGGCCCGCTGGCAACAACCGGCGGGAGCCTGGCCCTGACGACTAATGTCACCGCGCGCGACGCGCCGCTGGTGGCCCGCTTGCGCGCGGCCGGGGGCGTCATTCTGGGCAAGACGAACCTTTCGGAATGGGCCAACATCCGCTCCGACGCCTCCATCTCCGGGTGGAGCGCGGTGGGCGGGCAGACGCGCAATCCCCATGCCCTGTCCCGCAGCCCCTGCGGCTCTTCGTCAGGCAGCGGCGCGGCGGTCGGCGCGGGCATGGTCACGGCGGCGATCGGCACCGAAACCGATGGCAGCATCACCTGCCCGGCCGCCATCAACGGCATTGTCGGTCTGAAGCCGACCGTCGGGCTGGTCAGCCGGACCCATGTCATCCCGATCAGCCACAGCCAGGATGCGCCCGGGCCGATGGCCGGCGACGTCCGCACCGCGGCGATGCTGCTTTCGGCCATCGCCGGCAGCGATTCCGCCGACCCGGCTACCGTGGAGGCTGATGCGCACAAGGCCGATTATGCCGCAGGGCTTCGCGCGGATTCCCTGAAAGGCGCGCGGCTTGGCGTCCTGCGCTGGGCGACCGGCTGGCACGCCGGCGTGGACGCGCGGTTCGAGGCGGCGCTGGCGGTGCTGAAAGCACAAGGCGCGGTTCTGATCGACATTACCGAAGCGCCCGACCAGCACCAGATCGGCGAGAACGAAACCAAGGTCCTGATGACCGAGCTGAAAGCCGACCTGAACGCCTATCTGGCAACGACGCCGCCGGCGGTGCTGCCGCGGACGCTCGCCGATGTCATCGCGTTCAACCAGGCCCATGCCGGCGAAGAGCTTGCCCTGTTCGGCCAGGGATCGTTCGTGACGGCCGAGCAGACCAAGGGCCTGGACGATCCGGCCTATCGGAAGTCTCTCGCGACATCGCGGCAACTTGCCGGCCCCGGCGGGCTGGATCGCATGCTGACGGCCAGCAAGGTGGACGCGCTGGTTGCCCCCACCGCGCCCCCGGCGTGGTTCATCGATCCGGTGAATGCCGATCAGGCACCGTTCGGCGGCGCTGGCTCGCTCGCGGCGGTGGCCGGCTATCCGCATTTGACGGTGCCGATGGGAGGGGTGCTTGGCCTGCCTGTTGGCCTGAGCTTTATCGGCCCGAAATGGAGTGAGGCGCAGCTCCTGTCGTTTGGTTACGCCTTCGAGCAGGCCGCGCCGGAGATGAAGCTGTCGCCGGCGTTCCTGAAGGCAATTGAGGATCAGCCTGCGGTGCGGAAGATGTTGTTGCCGGCTCGCTGAGCTGGTGGCCTCGCGCCACGCTCGCCTCACGCCCATCCAGCCTGCGCTAGCGGCCCTGTGGCCCGCAAGCCCCGGCATCCTTCCACCATCGAGGGGGAAGAGAAGAAGCGCCACCCTGACCCGTCCCCCACCCCTGCACCGCCTCACAAAAAGGACTCGCCGCACCCCCTGCGATCCCTTACCCATCTGGGTTCCGTTCGAGGGGGTGGAATCGGTGCACGTCAGGCGTCCGGAGCTTTGGGCTATGTTTGCGGCGCTGCTAGCGGTGCCGCTGCTTACCCCTGTGCCGGCGCAGGCTGATGTGATGGAAGTGGGCGATGCCGGGTTTAGCTGGGTCGCCGGAGGCCCCGCCGGGCCTGCGCCGCAGCCCCGCGCCGATCAGCCGCTCCCCGCCGTCCCCGCGCTCACCCCTGCCCCCGCCGCTGCCGGGCCCGCCCGATGGCAGGGCCACGTTGCCGCGCTCGCCGCGCGCTATGATCTTTCGCCCGCGCTGATCGAGGCGCTGGTGTGGCAAGAGAGCCGTTGGAACCCAGCGGCCACTTCGCCCAAGGGTGCGCATGGCCTGGCCCAGTTGATGCCGGGCACCGCGCGCCAGCTGGGTGTCGATCCGGCCGATCCGGCCGCCAATCTGGAAGGCGGGGCGCGCTATCTGCGCCAGCAACTCGATACCTTCGGCGGCGATCTGGAACAGGCGCTGGCCGCGTATAACGCCGGGCCGAAGCGGGTGCTCGCCGCCCGCGGGGTGCCCCGGATTGCCGAAACCCGCGCCTATGTCGCCGCGATCCTCGCGCGGCTGGCCGATCCCGAGGGGAGATGAATGCTGATGCGCGTTAAGCTGATTGCCCTTGCTGTAATTCTCCTCGCCGTGCCGCAGGTGGCGCTTGCGCAAGTTGCTGCCAATCCGCAGGGTTCGGGGCCGATCGTTGCCGCGCTGCTGTGGCTGCAAGGCACTCTGATGGGCAATGTCGCCACTGCGGTGGCAGTGATGGCGGTCGCTGCGGTCGGGTTCATGATGCTGACCGGCCGGATGAATTGGCGGATGGGCGCCACCGTCATCATCGGCTGCTTCATCCTATTCGGCGCCAGCGCCATCGTCTCGGGCATTCAGTCTGCCGCGGCGGTGAACTGAGATGGAACTCGCCCGCTTCCCCGTCCACCGCGCGCTCACTCGTCCGCAAATGTTCGCGGGGGTGACGTATACCTTTTTCGTGATCAACGCCGCCGTGACGACCGAGGCGTTCCTCGTCACCAAGAGCTTCCTTGCCCTGCCGATTGCGCTGCTGATCCACGCCATCGGCTATCTCGCCTGCCTGCGCGAACCGCGGGTGTTCGATCTGTGGCTTACTCGGGTGAGCCGCTGCCCCCGCGTTCCCAACTGGAAGCGCTGGGGCTGCAACTCCTACGCGGCCTGAAGGAGACGCGCGCGATGGCCCTGTTCAGCGAATGGCAAAAGCGCGAGGCGTTGGCCGGGGACCGGTTGCCTTATCGCGCGCTCCTTGACGAGAACATCGTGCTGCTGCGCGATGGCTCGGTGATGCTGACGCTGCTGGTGCCCGGCTTCGGGTTCGAGACGGCGGACAGTCAGGAACTCAATGCCCATGCCGCCACGCGTGAGGTCGTGCTGCGTTCTGTGCTCGATGCCCGTTTCGTGCTCTATCACCATGTGGTGCGCCGCCGGGTCGAGGTTGGTCTGTCCAGCACCTTTGCCGATCCTTTCGCGGCCCATGTCGATGCCCGCTGGCGCGAGCGGCTGGCTTACGGGGCGATGTTCGTCAACGATCAGTTCGTCACGCTGGTACGCCGCCCGGCGCGGGGCAAGACCGGCTGGCTGGAGAAGATCGAGCGCCGGCTGCGCCGTTCGGGCGCCGATCCGCTCCATGCCGAGCCCGAAGACCTGCGCGCGCTGCGCCTTGCCGCCAATGGCATGGCCGCCGCGCTCGGCGCGTACGGCGCGCGCCTACTGGGCGATTATGCCGGGGCCAGCGGGACCTGCAGCGAAGTGCTCGAATTCCTCTCCGCGCTCTATCATGGCGAGATGAAGCCGGTGCGGCGGCCCAATGACGACACCGCGATCGGGCCGATGCTGCCGTATCAGCGGATCAACTTCGGGCTCGACGCGCTGGAGCTGAAGGGCGCAGGCGGCAGCAGTTTTGTCGCGATGCTCAGCCTCAAGGACTATCCCGAAAGCACCGCGCCGGGCCTGACCGACGCGCTGTTGCGGCTCCCCTGCGAGATGATCCTGAGCGAGACTTATGCGCCCTGCGACCGGCAGGTGGCGCGCGAACGGATCGATCTGGCGGTTCGCCGCCTGCGCTCCGCCGACGAGGACGCGATGGCCGAGCGGGGCGAATTGCAGGCCGCGCGGGATGCGCTGGGGGTCGGTTCGGTTGGCTTTGGCGATCATCACCTGAGCGTGCTGGTGCGGACCGAGCGGCTTGACCGGCTCGATGCCCTCGCTGCCGTCACCGCGGCCGCGCTGGGCGATGCCGGCGCGGTCGCGGTGCGCGAAGATGTGAACCTCGAGCCCGCGTTCTGGGGCCAGTTCCCCGGCAACGAGGCCTTCATCGTGCGTCGCGCACTGATCTCGTCCGCCAACATGGCCTGCTTTGGCAGCCTGCACGGCTTTGCCCTCGGCCAGGCCGAAGGCAACCACTGGGGCGAGGCCGTGGCGGTACTGCAAAGTACCAGCGCCACCCCTTTCTTCTTTAACTTCCACGCTTCTGGCACCGGCGGCGGCGACCTTGGCAACTTCACCGTCATCGGCCCATCAGGTTCGGGCAAGACCGTGGCGCTAAACTTCCTTGCGGCGCAGGCCCAGCGGTTTTCCCCGCGCACGGTGCTGTTTGACAAGGATCGCGGCGGCGAGGTGTTCGTGCGCGCGATCGGCGGGCACTACACCCGCATTTCAGCGGGGTTGCCAACCGGGTTCAACCCGCTTGCTTTGCCCGATACCAGCGCCAACCGCGCCTTCCTGCGCGATTGGCTGGGCGTGCTGCTCGCGGCGCAAGGGCCGGAAGAACTCGCCACCATCGCCGCTGCCGTCGATGGTGCCTATGCCAACGAGCCGCGTCTGCGCCGGCTGAGCCATTTCCGCGAACTGCTCGCCGGCCACCGCCGCCCGCAACCGGGCGACCTCGCCGCGCGGCTCGATCCGTGGCTGGCGGGCGGCCCAGATGGGCCGGGCGAGCATGGCTGGCTGTTCGACAATGCAGAAGACCGGCTAGACCTCAGCGCCCGCACGCTCGGCTTCGATATGACCGCGCTGCTGGAGCAGCCGCGCCTGCGCACGCCGGTGATGATGTATCTGTTCCACCGCATCGAAGAGCGGCTCGACGGCACCCCGACGATGCTGCTGATCGACGAAGGCTGGAAGGCGCTCGACGACGAAGTGTTCGCCGCGCGCATCCGCGATTGGCTCAAGACGCTGCGCAAGCGCAACGCGCTGGTCGGCTTCGCCACCCAGTCCGCGCGCGATGCGCTGGATAGCCGGATCGCCGCCGCGCTGGTCGAGCAGACGGCGACCGCGCTGTTCCTGCCCAACCCGCGCGCGCGGGCCGAGGATTATTGTGACGGCTTTGGCCTCAGCGAGCACGAACTGGCACTCATCCGCACCCTCCCCGCGCAGAGCCGCTGCTTCCTGGTGCGGCAAGCCGAGGCATCGGTGGTGGTGCGGCTCGATCTCGCCGGAATGCCCGAAGTGCTGACCGTGCTCTCAGGCCGCGAAAGCACCGTGCGCCGGCTCGATCAGCTTCGCGCCGAATATGGCGATGCACCCGCCGCATGGTATCCCGCGCTCACCGGCGCGCCGTGGCCGGGCGAGAGCGAAGCGCCATCGTCCGCGCTGTGGAGCGAGGCGGCCGAATGAATACCTGCGATCCGCTCGTCCAGAACGCCTCCGATGGGGTGGCGGCCGCGCTCTCGGCAGTGGACTGCATGGCAGGCAATGCCACGCAGGGCGCGTTCGAACGGCTGTTCGGCGCCACCGGCGTGCTGCTCCCGGCGCTCACCCTGCTGCTCACGCTCTATATTGCCGTTTTCGCGCTCGGGCTGCTGACCGGGCGCACCCGGCTCGGCGTCGCCGCGCTAACCCCGCGGATGCTGATGATCGGGGTGGTGCTGACCTTTGCCACCAGCTGGGTCGCTTATCAGAGCGTGCTGTGGAACCTTGTGGTCGGCGCGCCCGATCAGGTGGCGAGCGTGGTGATGGGCGCCAAGGGCGAAGCAACGCGCCTGTTCGCCCAGCGGATCGACGTGCTGTTTCAGGCGATCGCCGATGCCGCCGAAATGGCCAACCAGCAGCAGGCCGGCGCGGGCAATGCCGCCACGGCGGCCGGCGGCGCGGCGAGCGGGACTTTTGCCCCGGCCAGTCTGGTGTGGCTGGCGGCGGTGCTGCTGCTGCTCGGCACGGTCGGGCTGCTGGTGACGGCGCGGATCGTGCTGGCGGTGCTTCTGGCGATCGGCCCGGTGTTTATCGTGCTGGCACTGCTGCGCGGCACGCGCGGACTTGCGGCCGGGTGGGTGCGCGCGCTGGTGCTGGTAGCGCTGACCCCGCTGATCGCGGTGCTGGGCGGCGGGCTGACGATCGAGCTGGCGGTGCCGGTGGTCCAGCGCCTCGCCGGGCCAGAAGGGATCGAGGCGCGGCCCGCCTTCGCGCTGTTCCTGATCGCGGCGGTGCACTGCGCGCTGATGGTGCTGGCGCTGCGCACGGCGACAACGATGGTCTCGGGCTGGGATGTGTTCGGGCTGGTCCCGGCGCGCGAGCGCTCAGCGGGCCCGGGCGAGCCGCGCGCCAGCCACCCCGCCCCCACGCCGATCGCCGCTCCGGGCCGGACCGCCATTATGGCCGCGCCACAGAGCGGCCGGCCCGGTGAAAACCGCATCACGCGCGAAACTGCGGCCAGCGCCAACACGCGCACCACCCGCACGGTGATCGCCCGGATGGGCCCCGCCCCGCCAACCACCGGCCTGCCGCCGCTGCGCACCCACGGTCTGGGCAGCCGCTGGCGCCGGGCCCAGTCGGCGGAGTTCCTGCGATGAAGTGGTTGCTGCCGGTTCTGGCCCTGCTTGCCGCCCCTGCCGCCGCGCGCGATGTGCGGTTGGCGACCCGGCTTTACGATCCCGAAGCGGTGGTGCGGATCGAAGGCCATGTCGGGGTGCAGGCTACACTTGAATTCGGGGCCGACGAGCATATCGAAAACGTCGCCATCGGCGATGCCGCGAGCTGGCAGGTCACGCCAAACAAGCGCGCCAATCTGCTGTTCATCAAGCCGCTCGCCGCCCGCGCCCGCACCAACCTGACGGTGGTGACCGATCGGCGCAGCTACTTCTTCGATCTCGTCGCCGGGCCCTCGGCGCGCGCAGTTTACCTGTTGCGTTTCACGTATCCGCCTGAGCCCAAGCGCGAGGATGCCGCCTCCCTGCCAGCCCCTGCGCTGAGCGAGGAAGAAGCAAAACTCGCCGCCGGGACCCCGCCGGTCGATCCGGCCCGGCTCAACTTCGCGTGGCGGCCGCGCGGCAAGGCGGCGCTGCTGCCTACCCGCGTTTATGACGACGGCACCGCGACCTACCTCGCCTGGGCACCGGGCCGTTCGGTCCCGGCGATCCTGATCCGCGACAGCAAGGGCACCGAAGGCCCGGTCAACTATGCTGTGCGCGGCGAGATGATCGTAATTGATGGCGTGCCTGCGGCCATTGTCCTGCGCGCCGGGCGTGAAAGCGCCACGCTCGATTATGCCGGCCCGCCCGCCCCCGCACTTGCCGCGAAAGGACAATAGCCATGCGCCAGTCCCCCCGCCTGCTCCCGCCCGATGAGCGTGATCCGCGCGAAGGCCGCTCGGCCGAGATCATTGATCTCGCCACGCGCAACGTGCTGCCCCAAGTCACCCAGCGCCGCCCGCGCAGCGAGGCCGCTACCCTGCTTGGCGGGATCGCGGTGGTGGCGCTGCTCGGCGCGGTCACCTTGTGGTCGATGAACGGCGCGCGGCAGGCCCGGCTTGCCGCCCCGGCGGTTCCGGCCCAGCCCCGCGCCGATGTGCCGCCGGCAGTGCCGCCGCAGGCGATCACCGTGCTGCAGCCGCGCCCCGGCGCCCCGCAGCAGCAGCCGGGCGTGGCCGGCCAGCCTGCCGGACAGGTGGCCCCGGCACCGGCGCTGAACCCCGCCAATGCACCCGCCGTGGTGTTCGATGCCAGCGCCTTTCCCGCGCCCTATGCGGTTCCGGGCGCTCCGGTGGCAGCAGCCAGCGGCGGCCCCGGCAGCGATGATTTCGCCGCCCGGCTCGGGGTTTCGGGCAATGGTGCGGCGGTTGCCACTGCCGGAATCAGCCCAAAGACAACGGTGACGCAGGGCACGCTGATCCCTGCCGTGCTGGAAACCGCGATCGATACCGATGTGCCGGGCTATGTCCGCGCGGTGGTTTCGGCCGATGTGCGCAGCTTCGATGGCAGCCGCGTGCTGGTCCCGCGCTCCTCGCGCCTGATCGGCCAATACAAGAGCGGGATGTCCGCTGGGCAGAAACGCGCCTATGTGATCTGGACGCGGCTGATCCGGCCTGACGGGGTTTCAGTCAACATCGGCTCGCCGGCGATTGCGTTCGGCGGCGAAACCGGGATCGCCGGCAAGGTCGATACCCACTTCTTCGAACGCTTCGGCTCCGCCATGCTGCTTTCTGTGGTCGGCGGGCTCTCGGCGCTCGGTACCGGCGGCGCCTCGGTGGTAATCGGCGCGGGCGGGCAATCGGCAGCCGCCGCTGCGGTGGGGCAGACCGGCAGCATCGGACCAACCGTGCGCATCCGCCAGGGCGAACCGATCCGCGTATTCACCGCGCGCGACCTCGATTTCTCCAAAGTCACCACTGAATGAGCGAGGTCGTCCCGCTTGCGCCGGAACTGGCCCGCAGCGTCTACCTCGACGCTTACCTCGCGCCGTTTCGTCCGTGGCTGGGGCGCGACAGCGTTACCGAGATTCTCGTCAACCGTCCCGGCGAAGTGTGGATCGAGGATGCCGAGCGGCCAGGCATGCAGCGCGTGGCTGTGCCGGAAGTCGACGACCTGCTGCTGCGCCGGCTGGCTGAGCAGGTCGCGCGGATCAGCCATCAGGGGATCAACCGCGAGCATCCGCTGCTGGCTGCCACTCTGCCGGCCGAAATGGGCCTTGGCGGCGCGCGCATCCAGCTGTGCGGCCCGCCCGCCACCCGCGCGCACTGGGCGCTCGCGATCCGCCGCCACCGCCTGCTCGATCTGCCGCTGGACGCTTATGACCGCGGGCCGCTGCTCACCCCGCCTGCCCAGCAAATGCCCGATCCGCTGGCGCAGCCGATTGCCTATCTGCGCGAGGCTATTCGCCAGCGCCGGACGATCCTGATTTCCGGCGGCACCTCCACCGGCAAGACCACGTTCCTCAACGCCATGCTGCGCGAGATTCCGACGGGCGAACGGGTCGTGCTGGTCGAGGATACCGCCGAACTGCGGCTGCCGGGCGAAAACGGCGTCGGCCTGATCGCGGTGAAGGGTGAACTGGGCGAAGCCCGGGTCAGCACCGACGATCTGGTGCAGGCCGCGCTGCGCCTCCGGCCAGACCGGATCGTGGTGGGCGAACTGCGCGGGCGCGAGACGGTCAGCTTCCTGCGCGCGATCAACACCGGCCACCCCGGCTCGTTCTCAACCGTTCATGCCAACACGCCGAGGGGGGCGCTCGAGCAGATTGCGCTGATGGCGATGCAAACCGGGATCGGCCTCACCCGCCGCGAAACCATTGAATATGCAGCGCAAGTAATCGACATCGTGGTCCAGCTAGACCGGGTTGATGGGCGCCGCGGCATTGTTGCGCTGGCCGAGTGCCGGGCGCTCGCAGCCTTGTAAGCCGCAGCGTAATTCACGCCTATACTTGGACGTGCAAAACGTTATCGTTAGCACCACATCTTCGTCACAATCGCAGTGCAGCACTGCGCGTTATCGCCAACGGGGGAGAATATCATGGCTGTTACCGATCACGTCGATTTCAACGGGTTTATGGAAGGGGTCAAGCGTCGCAACCCCAATCAGCCGGAGTTCTGCCAGGCCGTCCAGGAAGTCGCCGAAGACATCTTCGACTTCATGCAGGACAAGGAAGAATACCATAAGCAACAGATTCTGCGCCGCATTGCCGAGCCGGACCGCGTCGTTTCGTTCCGCGTCTGCTGGGAAGACGATGCCGGTAACATCCGCGTCCAGCGCGGCTGGCGCGTGCAGAACAACAACGCCATCGGGCCTTACAAGGGCGGCATCCGCTTTCACCCTTCGGTGACCGAATCGGTGCTCAAGTTCCTGGCGTTCGAGCAGACCTTCAAGAACGCGCTCACCGGCCTGCCCATGGGCGGCGGCAAGGGCGGCTCGAACTTCAACCCCAAGGGCAAGAGCGTGCGCGAGATCATGCGCTTCTGCCAATCGTTCATGACCGAGCTCTATCGCCACATCGGCGCCGACGTTGACGTTCCGGCCGGCGATATCGGTGTGGGCGGGCGCGAAATCGGCTTCATGTTCGGCCAGTACAAGCGCATCACCAACAACTTCACCGGCGTGCTCACGGGCAAGGGCCTTGAATGGGGCGGCTCGCTGATCCGCACCGAGGCAACCGGCTACGGCGCGGTCTACTTCCTTGCCAACATGCTGGCGGTGAAGGGTGAAGACCTTACCGGCAAGACCGCGGTGATCTCGGGCTCAGGCAACGTTGCCACGCACGCCGCCGAAAAGATCGTCCAGCTCGGCGGCAAGGTCCTGACCCTGTCCGATTCGGGTGGTTACATCCACGATCCGGACGGCATCGATCAGGAAAAAATTGATTGGGTGAAGACTCACAAGACCCATCGCCGCGGCCGGATCGAGGATTATGTTCAGGCCTATCCCAAGGCGAGCTTCGTCAAGGGCAAGACCCCGTGGGGCGTGCCCTGCGATGTCGCGCTGCCGTGCGCCACGCAGAACGAACTGCTGGGCGAAGATGCCCGCATGCTTGTCGCCAACGGCTGCCGTGCGGTTTCGGAAGGCGCCAACATGCCGACCGACCTTGAAGGCGTCCACGTGTTCAAGGCCGCTAAGCTGCTTTACGCACCGGGCAAGGCGTCCAACGCCGGCGGTGTTGCGGTTTCGGGCCTCGAAATGAGCCAGAACTCCGAACGCCGCTCGTGGAAGGAAGACGAGCTGCAGCAAATGCTCAAGGACATCATGATGGGCATCCACCAGTCCTGCCTCACTTATGGCGATCAGGGCGGCGGCTATATCGATTACGTCAAGGGCGCGAACATCGCCGGCTTCAAGAAGGTGGCCGATGCGATGCTGGCGTTCGGCGTAGTCTGATCGGCACCGGGGCGTGATCCAAGGCACGCTTCGTTGACAGAGGAACAGAAACCCGCGCGGACATTCGCGGCGCAAGCCGTGCATGCCGCGCGGACAACCACCATCGTCAACCTGACGATGAGCCAGATGGCGGACCAGAAGGCGAGCATCCTGATGGGTGCCACCTTCGTGGTCTTCACGCTGACGCTCGGGCAGGCGAGCAAGGGCCACGCCCCGCCCGCCCTGCTCGTGCTCGGCGCCTTTGCGTTCGTTTCAGCCTGCTTCGCGGTATCGGTGGTGATGCCATCGGTGCGCGGCAAACATATCCCGACGGACAAGGACAACCCGATGTTCTTCGGCGTGATCAGC
>CANGQZ010000077.1 GCA_947455865.1 Sphingomonadaceae bacterium | reverse complement strand
TGTCAAACAGTTCGGCCCGGAACCCGTTCATCACGCTCATCACGATCACCAGCGCCGCCACCCCGAGGCTCACCGCGACGAGGCTGATGCCGGCGACGAGGGCGATGAACGCTTCACCACGCCCCGGCAGCATATAGCGCTTGGCGATGGTCCATTCGAACGGGGATAGGATCAAGCGGGGGGCTCTTCTCTGGTCGCGGCCTTGTGGGTGTCGGGTTTAGGCGGCGGGAACCGCAAGGGCAATGGCTTCGCGGCGGCGAAGTTCCCGCGCGGCACACCTTGGCCGGCACGAAGGGCATTGCTGCACTTGCGTTTCGCAGCCAGCGGGGCCAAATGCGCCCGCAACGAGGCTGTAACAATGCAGCCGGCGCGGACCCGATTCATGACCCTGATTCACCCGTTTCGTGACGCTGCTCCGTGGGACTGCGACGGCGACAAACTGCGCGAGGAATGCGGGATTTTCGGGGTGATCGGCACGCGCGATGCGGCGCCGACCGCAGCGCTCGGGCTCCATGCGCTGCAACACCGCGGTCAGGAAGCGGTGGGGATCACCAGCTTTGACGGACACGAGTTCTATTCGCGCCGCGGCATCGGCCATGTCGCCGCCAATTTTTCCACCGCTGCGGCGCTGGCCGAACTGCCCGGAACGATGGCGGCGGGCCATGTGCGCTATTCCACCACCGGTGGATCGGGCCTCAGGAACGTCCAGCCGCTGTTCGCCGATCTGGCCTCGGGCGGATTTGCGATCGCCCACAACGGCAACATCTCGAACGCGATGCACCTCAAGCACGAACTGGTGCAGAAGGGCGCAATCTTCCAGTCGACCTCGGATACCGAGGTGATCATCCATCTGGTCGCTACCAGCCGTTACCCCACCCTGCTCGATCGCTTCATCGATGCGCTGCGGCTGGTTGAAGGGGCCTATTCGCTGATCTGCATGACCCCGCAGGGGATGATCGGCTGCCGCGATCCGCTGGGCATCCGCCCACTGGTGATGGGCCGGATCGGCGATGCCGTGGTGTTTGCCAGCGAGACGGTGGCGCTCGACGTAGTGGGTGCCGATTTCGTCCGCGAAGTCGAACCGGGTGAGCTGATCGAGGTTGATCTGGCCGGCGGCGTGCGCAGCCACCGCCCGTTCGGCAGCCCCGCGCCGCGCCCGTGCATTTTCGAACACGTCTATTTCAGCCGCCCCGATTCGCTGATGGCCGGCCGCTCGGTTTACGAAGCGCGCAAGGCGATCGGCCGCGAACTGGCGCGCGAGGCGCTGGCCGATGCCGATATCGTGATCCCGGTGCCCGATAGCGGCGTGCCCGCAGCACTGGGCTATGCGCAGGAATCGGGCATTCCCTTCGAACTCGGGATCATCCGCTCGCATTATGTCGGGCGCACGTTCATCCAGCCATCGGACGGCGCACGCAACGCCGACGTCAAGCGCAAGCACAACGCCAACCGGGCGCTCGTCGCGGGCAAACGGATCGTGCTGATCGACGATTCGATCGTGCGGGGCACCACCAGCCTCAAGATCGTCGAGATGATGCGCGATGCCGGCGCCGCCGAAGTGCATTTCCGCGTTGCCAGCCCGCCGACCGAGCATTCGTGCTTTTACGGCGTCGATACCCCCGAACGCTCGAAACTGCTCGCGGCGCGGATGGATGTGCAGGCAATGGCGGATTTTATCGCCGCCGACAGCCTCGCTTTCGTCTCGATCGACGGGCTTTACCGCGCGGTGGGCGGGACGGCGCGCAATGCGGCTTGCCCACAGTTCTGCGACGCCTGCTTCAGCGGCGACTACCCGACCCGGCTGACCGACCTGACCGAGCGCGACAATCCCGAGCAGCCCAGCCTGCCGGTGGGAAAGGTAGCCTGAAATGAGCGGAGCATTCGCTGGTCAGCTGGCGCTTGTCACCGGCGCGAGCAAGGGCATCGGCGCGGCGACGGCCGAGGCGCTCGCCGCTGCCGGAGCGCACGTGATCCTCACCGCGCGCGATAACAAGGCGCTCGAGGCGGTCGAGCAGCGCATCTACGAAGCTGGCGGGGCGGCAACCATCGCACCCGCCGATCTGGCCGAGCCCGACGCGATCGCGCGGCTGGCCGCCGCCATCGGCCGGCGCTGGACCTCGCTCGACATGCTGGTGATCAACGCCGCGCTGCTGCCGCAGCTGTCGAGCGTGAGCGATATCGATCCGGCGGTCTACACCAAGGCGATCACCGTCAACGTGCTGGCGACGCAGGCGCTGCTCGCGCAGTTCGATCCGATGCTGCGCAAAAGCGCCGATCCGCGGGTGATCGGTTTGACCAGCTCGGTCGGCACGGCGCCGCGCCCGTTCTGGGGGGCCTATGCCAGCACCAAGGCCGCGTTCGAGATGCTGCTGAACTGCTATGCGCAAGAGGTGCGCAATATCTCGGCGGTGCGGGTGGCGATTGTCGATCCCGGGGCGACCCGGACGGCGATGCGCGCGCGCGCTTATCCGGGCGAGGATCCGGCCTCGGTCAAGCCGCCCGAAATGGTCGCACAGCGGATTGTCCAACTTCTTGGTGAACCGTTCGCCAGTCCCTACCGCGTATCTGTTAACCAGTCTTCGTAGCCGAATCGCAACCAGCTTCCGCGATAAATTGCTGATCTTGCCGGGTAAGCTGATCGCAAGGACATGCCAGCGCGCAAGCGGGGCCGGAGGAAGCAATGGGTAAGTCGGAATACATTTCGTCGGCCGATCGCTACGAATTCGCTGCGCAGGAAGACCGTTCGTCTCCGCGCATCCGCCTGGCGATCCCCGCGGGGTTTCGTGCTTCCGGCGGACGGTCCTACCAGACGGTCGTGCAGGATTTGTCGCTCGGAGGGTTCTGCTGCTCGTCGGTCAACCGGCTGCGTCCGGGGACGATCTGCTGGCTGACCCTGCCCGGCCTCGAATCGCTCCAGTCCGAAGTGGTGTGGTGCGATAACAATCTGGTCGGTTGCGCTTTTTCCAAGCTGCTCAGCCCGATCGTTTACGACAACATCCTCTCATATTGGCGCAATGAGGCGAACTGCCGCTAAGCCGGCTGGCCCCGCGCCTGCGCCAGCGCGGCGAGCGCCCGGGCGCGTCCTTCGGCATGGCCGATCAACTGCTGCGGATAGCCGTGTGGGCGAAGCGGCGGATCGTGGATCTCGTCATCACCCAGACCCGCCAGTTCCGGCACCCAGCGGCGGATATAGGGCGCGGCCGCAAACTTGGCCGATTGGCTGAGCGGGGCCATGATCCGGAAAAACAGGTTGGCATCCACCCCGGTCCCCGCGCTCCACTGCCAGTTGACCGCGTTCGCGCCATAGTCGGCATCGACCAGCGTATCCCAGAACCACCGCTCGCCCGCGCGCCAGTCGATCAGCAGGTGCTTGATCAGGAACGAGGCGGCGATCATCCGCACCCGGTTGTGCATCCACCCGGTGGCCCAAAGCTCGCGCATCCCGGCATCGACGATGGGATAGCCGGTGCGCCCGCGCTGCCACGCCGCCAGATCGTCCTCCGCCTCCGGCCCGGTGCGCCAGGGCAGCGCCTCAAACCCGGGGCGGCCATTGGTGGCGGCATAGTCGGGCAGCTGCAGGATCACGTTCTGGGCATAATCGCGCCACCCCAGCTCGCCAAGAAACGTCTCGGACGGGCGCGCGGTAGCGGCGATGCGGTGCCAGACGGCGGCGGGCGAAACCTCGCCGAAATGGAGATGCGGTGAAAGCCGTGAAGTGCCCGCAATAGCCGGAAAATTGCGCTCGCCCGCATAGCGCGCGGCATGGTCCGCGAAGGCCGCGAGCCGGGCCTGCGCTCCCGCCTCGCCGGGGGTCCATTCGGCGCGCATCCCGCCGGCCCAGTCTGGCGCGCGCGGCAGCAGAGCCCAGTCCTCCAGCGCCTCGCTCTGCGGCCAGTGCGCCGGCGCGGGCAGGCTGGCCGGCGCGGGCCGCGGCATCGGCGGCGGCATCCGCGCGCTGAGTGTCCGCCAGAACGGGGTGAAGATGCGGTACGGCGTCCCCGCGCCGCTGGTGATCGTCCCGGGCGGGGCCAGGTAATTGCCGTCGTGCCGCACCAGATCCAGCTGCCGCGCCACCGCCGCCTCGGCATTGCGCCACCACGGTTCGTAGTGGGCGAGGCAGTGGACCCGCCGCGCGCCGGTCTCGCGCCGCAGCGCCGCCAGCACCTCGTGGCACTTGCCCCGCCGCAGGATCAGCCGCGAACCGCGCGCGCGCAAATCGGCATCAAGACTGGCCAGGCTGTGGTGCACCCACCAGCGCGAGGCCCCGCCCATCCGGCGGTGCTTCGCGGTCTCGTCATCGAGCACATAGACCGGGATCACCGGCCCTTCGGCGGCCGCGGCGGAAAAGGCGGCCTGATCGGCCAAGCGCAAATCACGGCGCAGCCAGACGATGACCGAGGACGACATCCCCGTCCTGTGCCGTCAACCTACGGTTCCGTATAGACTTTTCGCAGCACCGTGCCCGAAAGGACAGGTCCGGGCGAACGCTAGGCCGGATCGGCCGCCGTGTTGCCCACCGTCCAGGTCTGCCCCTTGGCGAGCAACTTGGCGAGATCGTGATCCTTGCCCTCGCGCGCTTTCGCGTCCTGGCCGAGCACCGCGTCCTCGTACGTCGGCCGCGGATCATCGTAGATCACACCGAGCGCCATCGGGAACGGGCCGAACGGCGCCTCCACCAGCATGTGCGCAACCGAGCGGTTGGTGACGTCGTGGACGATCACCTCGGCCGCCTGCCAGTCGCCATCGACGACATCGACCACCTTCAGCGTCAACGCCGCACGGTCGAGCGCGATGCCCTTGGCGCCCTTGGCAAACAGCATCGGCTCGCCATGCTTGACCCACAGCTGGTGCCCGTCGGCCACCGCCTTTTCGGTGAAATCGGCGAAGACGTCCTTGTTGTAGACGATGCAGTTCTGGAAAATCTCGACGAACGCCGCGCCGTGGTGGTGATAGGCCGCCTTCAGCACGTCGCCCAGCTGCTTGCCGGTGTCATAAGCCCGCGCGATGAACCGCGCGCCCGAGCCGAGCGCGAAGGCGCAGGGCAGCGCCGGCCGGTCGACCGAGCCGAGCGGCGTCGTCGGGCTGCTCGTGCCCACCCGGCTGGTGGGCGAATACTGCCCCTTGGTCAGGCCGTAGATCTCGTTGTTGAACAGCATGATCTGGCAGTTGAGATTGCGCCGCAGCAGGTGCATCGTGTGATTGCCGCCGATGCTCATGCCATCGCCGTCGCCGGTCACCAGCCAGATATCGAGCTGCGGGTTGGCCAGCTTGATCCCCGTCGCCACCGCCGGCGCGCGGCCGTGGATGGTGTGAAAGCCATAGCTCTCGACATAATAAGGAAACCGGCTGGAGCAGCCGATGCCCGAAACGAACACGGTGCTGGCCGGATCGGCGCCGAGCTCCGGCAAGGTGCGCTGCACCGCCTTCAGGATCGCATAGTCGCCGCAGCCGGGGCACCAGCGCACTTCTTGATCGGTTTCCCAGTCCTTGAGCGTGGTCTGGACCTTCGCGCCAAGAGCATTTGGGGGGGTCATGTCGTTCATGGGTGTTCCCTCAGGCCAGCTGGTCTGCGATCGCCGCTTCGATCTCGGCGATGGTGAAAGGCTGGCCGCTGGTCTTGGTCAGCGGGCGGGCGTCGACCAGATACTGGTCGCGCAGCACGGTCTTAAACTGGCCGGTGTTCATCTCCGGCACCAGCACCTTGTCAAAGCCCTTGAGCAGCTCGCCCAGGTTCTCCGGCAGCGGCCAGATGTGGCGCACGTGGATGTGGCTGACGTCCAGCCCCTTGGCCCGCGCCCGGCGCACCGCCTGCGTGATCGGGCCGTAAGTCGAACCCCAGCCGACCACCGCGAGCTTGCCCGCGGTGTTGCCAACGATCACGTCCTGCGCCGGGGTAGATTTGGCCACCCCGTCGATCTTGGCCTTGCGCGCGTCGGTCTGCGCCTGATGGACCGCAGGCGAATAGTCGATCGCGCCGGTATCGATGCCCTTCTCGATCCCGCCGATGCGGTGCATCAGCCCGGGCGTGCCGGGCTTGATCCACGGCCGCACACCGCGTTCGTCGCGCTGGAACGGCAGGACCACGCCGTCGCCGTTCTTCTCGGCAAGGAAGCTCACCGGGAACGTCGCGAAGGTTTCCGGATCGGGCACTGCCCACGGCTCGGCGGCATTGGCGATATAGCCATCGGTCAGCAGGATCACCGGCGTCATGAACTGCACTGCGATGCGGCAGGCCTCGATCGCGCATTCGAACGCGTCGGCCGGGCTGCGCGCGGCGATCACCGGCAGCGGCGCATCGCCGTTGCGGCCATAGACCGCCTGATAAAGGTCGGATTGCTCGGTCTTGGTGGGGAGCCCGGTGGAGGGCCCGCCGCGCTGCGAATTGACGATCACCAGCGGCAGCTCGGTCATGATCGCCAGGCCCATCGCCTCGCCCTTCAGCGCGATGCCCGGGCCGGAGGATGAGGTCACCCCCAGCTGCCCGGCATAGCTCGCGCCGATGGCCGAACAGATCGCCGCGATCTCGTCCTCGGCCTGAAAGGTGGTAACACCGAACTCCTTGAGCCGGGCGAGATTGTGCAGGATCGCCGAAGCCGGGGTGATCGGATAGCCGCCAAAAAACATCTTCAGTCCGGCCAGCTGCGCCCCCGCAACCAGCCCGAGGCTGACCGCCTCGGCTCCGGTGACGGTGCGATAGAGCCCCGGCGGGCTCGGCGCGGGATCGAGGTGGTGCTGCTTGAGCGGCCCGGCCAGTTCGGCGGTTTCGCCATAAGCATGGCCCGCGTTGAGCGCGGCAATGTTGGCATCGGCCAGCACCGGGTTCTTGCGGAACTTGTCCTTCAGCCACTGGATCAGCGGCGCCCGGTCGCGGTCGAACATCCACAGCGCAAGGCCCAGCGTCCACATGTTCTTGCAGCGCAGGGCTTCCTTGTTGCCCAGCCCGAACGGCTTGACCGCCTCCAGCGTCAGCGCGCTGATATCGAAGGCCATCACGTCCCACTTGGCGAGACTGCCGTCGTCCAGCGGCGAAACCGCGTACTTCGCCTTTTCAAGGTTGCGCTTGGTGAATTCGCCGCTGTCGGCAATGATCAGCCCGCCGGGCTTGAGCGCCTGCACGTTGGTTTTCAGCGCCGCCGGGTTCATCGCCACCAGCACGTCCGGCGCATCGCCAGCAGTGTCGATCGCGGTCGATCCGAAGTTGATCTGGAATGCCGAAACGCCGAACAGCGTGCCTTGCGGCGCGCGGATTTCGGCCGGGAAATCGGGGAACGTGGCCAGATCGTTGCCGGCCAGCGCGGTCGAGAGGGTAAATTGCCCGCCGGTCAGCTGCATCCCGTCGCCAGAATCGCCGGCAAAGCGGACGACCACGGCTTCGGGTTCCGGCGCGCTGCCGGATGATGCGGGGGATTGGGTCTTGGCCAGTACAGTCGCCATTGTCTTCCTCGATCCGGGGCCGCCGCAAAACGGCGCGGTCCCGTGCAGGGTTCGCATTTGGGCTCGCCCTAAGCCATTGCACCCCGGCCGGCGCAATTCAGAAAATCTGTCAGGCGCCAAACCGCCGGTCCCTTCAGCCAAACGCCGCCGCGCGCGGCTAGTCAAGGCCGGCCTGCCCGCCTAAGTGGGAATAACGTTCGATTTCGCAACGCGGAATCGCTAGGCGATGATTAGAGTACGCGATCTCTCAGGGACGGACCGATGAACGATTTTGCCGCCCTTCCCTACCGCCCCTGCGTGGGCGTGATGCTGGTCAACGGTGATGGACGCGTATTTGTCGGCAAGCGGATCGACGCCCGAGAATCCGAAGGGCGCGAGGCCGATGCCTGGCAGATGCCGCAGGGCGGGATTGATGAGGGCGAGGAACTGCGCGCCGCCGCGCTGCGCGAACTATGGGAAGAAACCGGGGTGCTGGAACACCACGTCGCCCTGATCGCGCAAACGCGCGAGGAACTGCTTTACGATCTGCCGGATGAACTCCTCGGCAAACTCTGGGGCGGCCGCTATCGCGGCCAGCGCCAGTTCTGGCTCCTCGCCCGCTTCCTCGGCGAAGACACCGACATCAACCTCGAAGCGCACGACCCGCCCGAATTCCACGACTGGAAATGGGTGAGGCCCGAAGAACTGCCCGAACTGATCGTCCCGTTCAAGAAGCGGGTCTACCGCGCGGTGATCGAGGAATTCCGGGATTTGATCTGAGGGTTTGGGTGGCGGGCGAAGCCAGCCCCCGAGCAATCAGTTGGTTGAAACCACCGGCGCCGGCTTCACCGCATCCGCCGTTATCACCCGCTCAGCCGGGCCTTGGGCAATCGCCGCGGCAAGGTCGCGGGTTTGCGGGCAAGTGCTGCCGCACAGGCCCTGCAGCCGGGCCAGATTCCGCCGCGCCTTCTCGACCGCGCCCTTTTCCACCAGCGCCGCGCCTTCGCCCGAGATCGCGGCCAGATTCTGCGGATCTCGCTCCAGTGCCTCGCGGTAATAGTGCAGCGCCTTGCCCTGCAGCCCCAGGCGCCGGGTCGCCTCGGCCAGATCGAGCATAACCGCGACCGAGCCCGGCTGAACGGCGAGCGCGGACTCGAACAGGTCGATCGCGTCTTCGACTTTGCCCGCCGCCAACGCGCCACGGCCCTGCGCGACCAGCATGGCCGCGCGCGGATCGAGTGGCTGGGCCGGGGCAGAGTGGCCCATGCTCGCGCTCAGCGCCAGCGACAAGGCCAGAGCGGCCGGAGTGTAACGCATCAAGAGCTCCCGCAACTGCATCAGACGACCGCTATCCAATGGGATCGGGCGTTAACCGCAGCCGAACGGCTATCACAGCCGTTCCAGTCTGGCGACGAAAAACCCGTCGGTTCCGTCGTGGCCGGGGGTGAGCAGCAGTCCGGCGCCGTGCGCCCGCCCGGCGGGCAGCACTGGTGGATCCGCGCGCCAGCCGGGGCTGCGCGCAAGGAACCCGGCGACCTGATCGGCCCCTTCCGCATCGAGCAGCGAGCAAACCACGTGGACCAGCCGCCCGCCCGGCCGGACCAGACCGGCCGCCACATCCAGCAGGCGCGCCTGCAGCGCGGTCAGCCGGGTCAGCTCGGCATTCGTCAACCGCCAGCGCGCCTCGGGATTGCGCCTCCAGGTGCCGGTGCCTGAACACGGCGCATCGACCAGCACCGCATCGGCCTTGCCCGCCCACGCCGCCAGCGCGGCGGCCTCGCGGCCCGTATCGAGCAGGCGGGTTTCGATGATGGTCGCGCCAGCTCGCGCCGCCCGCGGCCCCAGCTTCGCCAGCCGCGCGCGGTCGGCATCGCTGGCGATGATCGTGCCGCGGTTGTCCATCGCCGCCGCCAGCGCGAGCGACTTGCCCCCGCCTCCGGCGCAAAGATCGATCACGGTCTCGCCCGCCCGCGCGCCGACTACCGCGCAGACCAGCTGCGATCCGGCATCCTGCACCTCGATCGCGCCGGTTTCGTAAGCGGGCCAGGTTTCCACCGGCGTGCCGGCGGGATATCGCCGGCCCTGCGGCGCGGGGCACGGCTCGCCCGGCTCGGGCAGGTCGGCCAGCGCGGCCTTCAGTGCATTGATCCGGATATCGAGCGGGGCGCGGTCGAGCAGCGCCGCCTGTTCGCCTGCGTCCAGCCCGGAGGCAGCGAGCGCGGCGGCGAGCCAGCCGGGGGCGACCCCGGCACTGGCGGCAGGCTCGTCCGGTGCAATCGGCTCCGGCGCGTGACGCGATCCGTCGAACAGCGCCGCCAGCGCGGGATCGCGCCGGGCGAGGAGGACCATCGCCGCGCGCCCGCTGGCAGGTATTTCGCCGCAGGCGCGGATCGCCGTGTAAACCATTTCGCGCACCGCGCGGCGGTCGCCGCTTCCGGCAAAGCGGCGGGTGCGAAACCACTCGGTGATCAGCCGGTCGGCCGGCGCGCCGCGATTGCGGGCCGCGGCGATGATGCCGTCAAGGATCTCGATGGCCGCAGCCACCCGCGCGGCGGGGGTCATCGGCGGTTCCTGTTGTTGGATTTGTTGGATTTGTTGGGTTTGTTGGATTTGGGCGTGAGCGCAAAGGGCTCCCGCAGCATGTATTTCATCAACTTCCGGTCGGATAGTTGGGCGCCTCACGCGTGATCGTCACATCATGCACATGGCTCTCTCGCAGCCCGGCATTGGTGATCCGCACGAACTTCGCCTTGGTCCGCAGGTCGTCAATCGTGGCCGATCCGGTATAGCCCATCGCCGCCTTGATCCCGCCGACCAGCTGGTGAATGACGTCCTTCGCCGGGCCCTTGTACGGCACCTGCCCCTCGATCCCCTCGGGCACCAGCTTCATCTGGTCGGTGATGTCCTGCTGGAAGTAGCGGTCCGCCGAACCCCGCGCCATCGCCCCGACCGAACCCATCCCGCGATAGGACTTGTAGGCGCGGCCCTGATACAGGAACGTCTCGCCCGGCGCTTCGGCAGTGCCTGCCAGCATCGAGCCGATCATCACCACCGAAGCTCCGGCGGCAAGCGCCTTGGCGGCATCGCCCGAGGTGCGCAGCCCGCCATCGGCGATCACCGGCACACCCGCCGCATTGGCGGCTTCGGCAGCTTCCATAACGGCGGTGAGCTGCGGCACGCCAACCCCGGCGACAATCCGCGTGGTGCAGATCGATCCCGGGCCGATCCCGACCTTGACCGCATCGGCCCCGGCGCCGATCAGCGCGCGCGTTGCCTCGCCTGTGGCGACGTTGCCGGCGATGACTTGCGCCGAGTTCGACAGACGCTTCACCCGCTCCACCGCGCGGCTGACGTCGCGGTTGTGGCCGTGCGCGGTATCGATGATGATCACGTCGCACTCGGCGGCGAGCAGCGCTTCGGTCCGCTCGAACCCCTTGTCGCCCACAGTGGTGGCCGCGGCAACGCGCAGGCGGCCCGCACCATCCTTGGTGGCGTTGGGGAAGGTTACCGCCTTTTCGATGTCCTTGACCGTGATCAGCCCAACGCAGTGATAGCCATCGTCAACCACCAGCAGCTTCTCAATCCGGCGCTGGTGAAGCAGGCGGCGCGCCTCTTCCTGCGTGACGCCGGCCCGCACGGTGGCGAGGTTCTCATGTGTCATCAGTTCCTGCACCGGCTGGGCCGGATTGTCGGCAAAGCGCACATCGCGGTTGGTCAGGATGCCGACAAGCCGGCCCGACGCCTCGACCACCGGGATGCCGCTGATCTTGTTGACCTGCATCAGCGCCCGCGCCTCGCCCAGCGTGGCATCGGGGGCGATGGTGATCGGATTGACCACCATCCCGCTTTCAAAGCGCTTGACCGCGCGGACCGCGGCGCATTGTTCCTCGATCGAAAGGTTGCGGTGAAGCACCCCGATCCCGCCCATCTGCGCCATGACGATCGCCATGTCCGCCTCGGTCACGGTATCCATCGCCGAGGAGATCACCGGAATGTTGAGCGCGATATCGCGGGTCAGCCAGGTGCGGGTGTCGGCCATCGAGGGAAGGATGTCCGATTCGGCCGGGCGCAACAGCACATCGTCAAAAGTGAGGCCGAGCGAGATATCCGAAAGAGCCACTGTGCCGCCTGACTGGATGCGAAGGGGAAGATTCGTGGCGGCCCATGTAACCGCAC
>CANGQZ010000076.1 GCA_947455865.1 Sphingomonadaceae bacterium | reverse complement strand
TCGATCAGGGTGTCGGCAAGGGCAGTGCAGGGGGCCAGCAAGCCCGCGCCAAGCGCGAGCATGGAACTTGCAACCCCGTTGCAACCCCGTTGCAGATTCGCCCTGTCCTTGCGTCGCAAGCGGTCAGGGCTTCCGGCCGGGCAAGGGCAGCCGTCGCACCAGCGCGCTGGTATCCTCGCGACCGCCGCCGATTGCCTGCACTTCGGCATAGAACTGGTTGACCAACGCAGTAATCGGCAGAGACACCCCCAGCGTCCGCCCCTCATCCATCGCGAGGCCCAGATCCTTGCGCATCCAATCAACCGCAAAGCCGAAATCAAAACTGCCTTCAGCCATTGTTTTCCAACGATTATCCATCTGCCATGATTGGGCGGCACCGCCCGAAATGGCCTCATAAACTTTGTCGATGTCAAGGTGCCCGGCCTGCGCAAACCGCATCGCCTCGGCGAGGCCGGAGACCACCCCGGCGATGCAGATCTGGTTGACCATCTTCGCCAGCTGGCCATAGCCCGGCTTGCCGATATGGACCACGCGGCGGGTATAAGCCGCAAAGATCGGCTCCGCCGCCGCCATCGCATCCGGCCGCCCTCCGCACATCAAAGTAAGCTTGCCTTGCTCCGCCCCGATCTGGCTCCCGGTCATCGGCGCATCGACGCAGAGCACTTCCTTGTCTCGCGCTTCCACCGCGATTTGCCGGGCGATCCGGGCCGATGCGGTGGTGTGATCGATGAACAGGCCGCCGCGCTTGAGGGTCGAGAACACGCCCCCCGGACCGAGCACCACGTCCGCAAGATCATCGTCATTGCCGACGCAGGTGAGCACCACATCTGCGCCTTCTGCGGCTTCGGCCGGGCTGGTCGCGACGCGGGCGGCGAGGCCCGGGTTAGCTTCGATCCAGCGCTCGATCCGCTGCGGTGTGCGGTTGTAGACCGTCAGGCGGTGGCCGGCTTGGCCAAGGTGCCGGGCGATCGGGCCGCCCATTACGCCGAGGCCGAGGAACGAGACGTTGCGCGCTGTAGTCATGGCCGATTGTTTACCTGCAAATGAAGGTTGTGCCATCCTGTTTGCGTGCGGCTTGTTTCGCGGCCACGACACGCTATCGCGCAAGTGATGAAGCCTGACCAAATCCGCCGCATCGCAACCGTGCTGTTCTGGATCGCCTTGGTTGGCGCCACCACGCTCGCGATCATGCCGCAGCCGCCTTATCTGCCGACCGATGAGTTCGGTGACAAGTTCAACCACATGCTCGCGTTCGCCACGCTGGCCGGGCTGGCGGCGGTAGCGTTCCCAACGACCCCGCGGCACCGCGTCATCGAACGGCTCTCGTTTCTGGGGGCCATGATCGAAGTCGTGCAATCGATCCCCGCGTTGCACCGGGATTGCGACATCCGTGACTGGATCGTCGATACCTTTGCGATCGTGGTAGTCACGGGAATAGCCGCGCTGATTGCGGCAACGAAGCGCCCGATTTCGGGCGGATAGCGGTTCCCAAACGTCCCGTGATCCTCTAGGCCGCGCCGACTATGTCCCAGCTTGCCAGCCATGTTTCCCCAGAAGTCGCCGTGCTTCTGACACTCGCCGATGTCGAGGCCGCAGCGCAGCGCATTGCCGGTGCGGTGGTGCATACACCCACTGATTACAGTCGCACGCTGAGCGAAATTGCCGGCTGCGACGTCTGGCTCAAGTTTGAGAACCTTCAGTTCACTGCGGCATACAAGGAGCGCGGGGCACTCAACGCGCTGTTGCAGCTGACGGACGAGCAGCGTTCGCGTGGGGTCATTACCGCTTCGGCTGGCAATCACGCGCAGGGGCTTAGTTATCATGGAACCCGGCTGGGCGTGCCGGTGACGATCGTGATGCCGCGCACCACGCCCACGGTGAAGATCATGCAGACCGAGTCGGTCGGCGGCAAAGTGGTGCTTGAGGGCGAAACGTTCGACGAAGCCTATGGCCATGCCCGCCGGCTGGAGCAGGAACTCGCGCTCGCGTTTGTCCATCCGTTCGACGATCCGCATATTGCGGCAGGGCAGGGTACGGTTGCGCTCGAAATGCTCGCCGATGTGCCCGAGATCGACATGCTGGTGATCCCGGTCGGCGGTGGCGGGCTTGCAGCCGGAATGGCCACCGCCGCCCGCGGGATCAAGCCCGACATCGGCCTGATCGGGGTCGAGGCCGAGCTTTTCCCGTCGATGTACAATTTCCTCAAGGGCACCAATAACCCGAGCGGCGGGGATACCCTGGCCGAGGGCATTGCCGTGAAGGAGCCTGGCCGCTTCACGCGGCAGGTGCTCGCCGGGCTGCTCGACGATTTCCTGCTGGTCAGCGAATCCGATATGGAAAATGCGCTGGCGCTGCTGGTCCAGATCGAAAAGACAGTGGTTGAAGGCGCAGGCGCGGCTGGCCTTGCCGCAGTGCTGTCGCACCGCGAGCGGTTCGCCGGGCGCAAGGTCGGGATTGTGCTCACCGGTGGCAATATCGACACTCGCCTGCTCGCCAATGTGCTGCTGCGCGATCTCGCCCGCTCAGGCCGGCTGGCGCGGCTGCGCCTTACCTTGCAGGACCGACCGGGCGCGCTGTTCAAGGTGATGGAAGTGTTCAACCGGCACAACATCAACATCGTCGAAATCTGGCACCAACGAATCTTCACCCATCTTCCAGCCAAGGGCCTGATCACCGACATCGAATGCGAAGCGCGCGACCGCGAACAGCTTGATGCGCTGGTCACGGCCCTGCGTGCCAAGGGCTACGAGGTCAGCCAGGTCGACGTGAACTGACGCATTCGCGGCAAAGTTCCCGGTCTTAACCCTAATTGATGGTTAAGCCCCTTCCTTCGCGGCCAAGCTGCGGGCATATTCAGTCGACAGAGGGGTGCGAACGGGTCGCAGCCTATGGGATTACCGAAGGACCGCATCGACTGTGACGGCGCCCGTCCGCTTTCCCCGATTCTTCGTGACCAGCCCCGCGCCCTGTCCCTATTTGCCGGGACGGATGGAGCGCAAGGTGTTCACCGAGCTCAAGGGCCCGCACGCCGATGCGCTGAACGATGCGCTCAGCCGGATCGGCTTTCGTCGTAGCCAGACCGTCGCTTACCGGCCCTCTTGCCTCGATTGCGCGGGGTGCGTGTCTGTCCGCGTAGTTGCCGGTGAGTTCCGGCCTTCGGCCACGCAACGCCGTAATTTCAAGCGCAACAGCGATCTGGTGGTCAGCGAATGCCGCTCATGGTCGACCAGCGAACAGTTCGACTTGCTGCGGCGCTATCTGGGCGCGCGCCACCCCGGCGGCGGCATGGCACAGATGGACGAGGTGGATTTCGCCGATATGGTGGAACATAGCCCCGTCACAAGTTTTGTTATCGAGTACCGGGAGCCTGGAGACGGGATTACGCCGGGCCGTCTGGTCGGGGCCTGCCTGACCGACCGTCAGGGTGACGGCCTGTCGATGATCTACAGCTTTTACGATCCCGCACATGAGGCACGCACCGGGCTTGGCAATTTCATTATCCTTGATCACATCCGCCGTGCTGCCCGGCTTGGACTGCCGTTCCTCTACCTCGGATACTGGGTCGAAGGGTCTGAGCGGATGCAGTACAAGATCCGTTACCGTCCGCTCGAACGGCTCGGCCGCGACGGGTGGGAACGCATGGCCGATGCCGAGCAGGATCGCCTTATCAAGTCCGTCGCCGCTGCCCCGCGGCGGGACCCTGATGCTGGTGCGGGAAGCGCCAAGGACGGGATGCCGCGCATCCCCGACAGCGACCACGAATTGCTCTGAGCGGCTGCGGCCACTGATGCTCGGCTTGATGCTGGCGCTGGCGATGGGGCCGGCACCAGTTGCGGCGCAGACCGATGCCGCACCCCCGCCGATGCCTGCACCCACCGTGCCGCCACCGGCAGTTGCTGCCGTGGTGCTTTCTCCGGCTGATCCCGACGACGAACTCAAAGCGCTGATCCCCGATGCGGCGGTGGCCGATCCCGGCGCGTGGGTGGGCCAGACACCGGCAGCCGGGACCGGGACGAGCGCTGCGACCGCGACGCCGCTCGATCCCGCCGCGCCCTTGGCAGACGTGCCGGGGTTCGTGCTGCCGTGGCCTGATACCCAGCCGGCGCAGCCGGCTCTGGTCTCGCTCCCGCCCGATCCCGATGTCGCCGCCGAGCTTGCTGCCGAGGCGGCCAACCCGTTACCGGCGGCGGTGCCAATGGGTGAGGAGATCAAGGTCGGCGAGCACCTGACGCTCGTTTTCCCGGCCAACCTCGCGACGTTCCCCGAACGCGCCGCATTCATCGACCGGTTCCGTGAATTGTCAAACCTGCGCCGGCTGGACAGCGACAAGGATAGCATCGCGCAGACCGCAGCGCGGGCACGGGCCGATCGCGACCTGATCGAACGGCTGCTGCAGATCTACGGCTATTACGATGCCGTGGTATCGCAGACCGTGGGCAACCCCAATGGGCAGGACGGCCAACTGACCGACATCGCGCAGCAGATTGCAGCCCGGTTCGACGTGATTCCGGGCGATCGCTACAAGTTCGGATCGATCGATCTGGGTGAACTTGTGCAGACCGGACCGGATTACACCGCCCTGCGCGCCGCCTACGCGATCCAGCCGGGCGATCCGCTCGACAACGACCGGATTGTCGCCAGCCGAGACAAGCTCGACGCTGGTCTTGGCGAGAACGGTTATGCATTCGCCAAAGTCGGCGCGCCCGATCTGCTCGTCGATCACCGGCGCGAAGAGGGGGATCTGACGCTGCCGGTCACCCCGGGCGGCAAGTATACTTTCGGGCATGTCATCAGCGGCAACCCGCGCTTTCTGTCGTCGCGCCATCTTGAGCGGATCGCCCGGTTCGAGCGCGGCGATATTTACCAGCGCACGCTGCAGGATGATATCAAGAGCGCAATCCTGGCGACCGGGCTGGTTTCTTCGGTCACCGTGACACCGCGCGAGGTGACTGCGCCAATAGCCGTAGGACAGACCGGGGAGGTCGCGCTCGACGTCGCGCTGGTGCCGGGGCCGCTGCGCACCGTGGCGGGCCTGATCGGCTACGAATCAGGTGACGGCGCGCGGGTCGAGGCGAGCTGGGAACATCGCAACTTCTTCCCGCCCGAGGGCATGCTGCGCGTGCGCGGGATCGCCGGTACCAAGGAGCAGCTCGTTGGCACGACGCTGCGCTGGAACAATTTCCGCGGCCGCGATCAGGTGCTCACGGTCGACATCTATGGCAACACGGTCGCACGCGATGCCTACAACGCCCGCACTGTGGCGTTCACCGTGACTTTCGAGAAGTTGACCACGCTGCTCTTCCAGAAGCCGTGGGTGTGGTCGGCGGGGCTCGAGGTCTTGGCCACCAATGAACGCGAAAGTTCGGTTTCAGGCCAGTTTGTCCCGCGCAACACCTTTTTCATCGTCGCGCTGCCTTTGCGAGGCGCGCTCGATCAATCGGACAACCTGCTCGATCCTACACGCGGCTGGCGCGCGGCGCTGAAACTGTCGCCCGAAGTGTCCAAGCAGCAAGATGGACCGACGGTGACCTATGCCCGCGCCCAGTTCGATGCGAGCGGGTATCAGCCGGTGAACGACAAGATCGTGCTCGCCGGGCGGGTGCGGCTGGGGACGATTGCTGGCACCGGGATCGACAGCGTGGCCCCGTCGCGGCGGTTTTACGCCGGCGGCGGCGGTTCGGTGCGCGGGTATGGCTATCAGCAAATCGGTCCGCGCGACACCGCCGGCGATCCATCGGGCGGGCGTTCGCTCGCCGAGTTCAGCCTTGAGGCAAGGGTTTCGACCGGTCTGCTCGGCGGCGCGGTGCAACTCGTTCCGTTCCTCGATGCCGGTGCGGTGAGCGCCACGGTCACTCCTGACTTCCATAACATCCGCTATGGGGCGGGGCTCGGCCTGCGCTATAAGACTGGGTTCGGCCCGATCCGGGTCGATGTCGGCACTCCGCTTAACCGCCGTGCCGGGGATAGCCGGATCACTGTCAGCGTTGCACTGGGGCAGGCCTTCTGATGCCCGAGGACGCGTTGCCGCCGGCCGAGGTACTTCCTGTCGAGCAGCCTTTACCCCGGCGCAATCGCTTGCGCCGCTGGGGGCAGTGGATCGGCGCGGGGTTGCTTGCGGTGGTGGCGCTGCTTGCGACAGCTGTGGTGGTGCTCGAAAGTCCGATCGGCCACCGCTTCATCGTCGACCGGATTGCCCGCTATGCGCCCGCATCGGGGCTGCGGGTCGAGATTGGCCGGATCGAGGGCTCGCTGATGGGCCGGGCGACGCTGCGCGATGTAACTTTCGCCGATCCGCAAGGTCTGTTCATGCGGGTGCCGGTGGTTGAGCTCGACTGGCGACCGCTGCACTGGTTCACCTCTGGGCTCGATGTGCGCAAGCTGATCCTGCGGCGGGGTACACTCTATCGTGCGCCGCGGCTCAATCCTGGCGATCCCGATGCGCCGATCCTGCCCGATTTCGACATACGCATCGACCGGTTCGAGCTTGATAGGCTGACAGTGGCGCAAGGGATGATCGGCGAGCAGCGGCGGATTGATCTTGTTGCCAAGGCCGATATCCGCAGCGGGCGGGTCTACCTTGCCACGAACGCCCATCTTGGCGGGACTGACCGGCTGCTGGCGCTTGTCGATTCCGAGCCCGACCGCGACCGGTTTGCGATCAAGCTTGATTACAACGCCCCGGTCTCAGGGGTGCTGGCCAAACTAACCGGGGCAAAGGAAGAACTGACCGCGCGCATCGACGGGGCCGGGCGCTGGCAAGACTGGCGCGGCACAGCGCGGGTCGATCAGACCTCGGGCAATGTCGCCGATCTGGCGATCACCAATCGCGGGGGTCAGTATGCGATTGGCGGCACCATCCATCCCGCCGGCTTCGTCACCGGTCTCGCCTTGCGCGCGGCGGGACCAAATGTAACGGTGCAAGGAGAAGGCACGCTGGTCCACTCGGTGCTGGCGGGACGGCTCAGCACGACCGGACAAGGCGCCGATCTCGCAGTGGACGGATCGGTCGATCTCGCCAAAAACCGCTTTCAGGGGCTCAAACTGCTCGCCCACGCTCGTGATCCGGGGATTTTGGGTCCGGGGACGCGGATCGAAGGGGCTATGCTGACGGCAGCGCTGGACGGTCCTTTCCGGGCGATGACCGCCGACCATAGAGTTACTGTAGCGCGCTTCACTTCGGGCACGCTGCGGCTGGAAGGGCTGGCGCAGCAGGGCAGGCTGGTTCGCGCCGATGCTCGCTGGGTGCTGCCGCTCAATGTCGATGCGGCGCGCGTTGTCACAGGCAATGAAGGGTTCGATCCACGCCTCACGCGCGGCCGGCTGACCGGGACGGTGGTACTGGCTGGCACCCGCATCATATCCGATAGCCTGGTGCTCGGGATCGGCGGGATTGGCGCCAAGCTCACTCTCGCCGGCGATACTGGCCGCGGCGATTATCATTTGGCCGGTCCGGTCGCCGCGCGCGGTCAACCCTTGCACAACCTTGGGCTGATCGATGCCGATGCGCAGATCGCTCTGGGGTTCGGTTCACGGCCGTTGCTGCTCGATGCCGAAGTCAAAGGGCGGATTGTGCGGGTCGACAACGCCACGCTGACCAATCTGGCGGGGAGCGGGCTGCGCTTTGCCGGCCATGTCGCAGTTGGCCGGCAGCAGCCGCTGCTGTTACAGCGGTTCATCATTCAAGGCAGCAAGCTGGCGCTGGTGCTCGATGGGCGCAATCTGTCAAACGGGACTACCACCCTTTCCGGACGGGGGCGGCAAACGCAGTTCGGGCCGTTTACAGTACAGGCGCAATTGGCCGGTGATGGGCCGCACGCCGAGCTGCTGTTCGCCAGCCCGCTGCCGGCAGCCGGGCTCAAGGATGTCCGCGTGGCGCTCGCGCCAATTGCGCAAGGGTTCCGGATCGAGACCACAGGTCAGTCCCGGCTCGGACCGTTTGCGGGAACACTCGGGCTATACGCACCTCCGGGCGGGCAAACGCGGATCGTGGTTGAGACGATGAAGGTCTGGCAGACGGCGGTCAGCGGCACGCTGCTGCTTGGCAAGTCGGCGCTTGCGGGCACGCTCGCGCTCAGCGGCGGCGGAGTCGACGGGACAATCGGCCTCACCCCGCGCGGCGCTGGTCAGGGATTTGACGTGGCGCTGCAGATAGCCAACGCGCGCTTCGGCGGTGCAGCGCCGCTGGCGATCGCAAACGGCCGCGTCACCGCCGCAGGGGCGCTGGTTGATGGCCACGCGACGATTGCCGGAAACCTCTTTGCCGAGGGCATCCAGTCCGGAGGGCTGTTTGTCGGGCGGCTGGCAGCAAATGCCCAATTGGTTGACGGCACAGGCCGGGTCACCGCCTCGCTCAGTGGGCGACGGGGCAGCCGGTTCAACCTCCAGCTGCTCGGCGATCTGACGCCCGAGCGCTATGCCCTGCTCGCCAGCGGCGATTTTGCCGGGCAGCGAATCCAGATGCCGCGCCGCGCGGTGGTGTCCCAAGTGGGTGACGATTGGGTGCTGGCGCCGACGCAGATCGATTTCGCCGGGGGCCGGGCCATTGCCGAGGGACGCTTCGGCGATGCCACCCGCATCAATCTTGCAGTGGCCGACCTGCCGCTCGCGTTGGCCGATATCTTCGCCACCGATCTTGGCCTCGGCGGCAAGGTCTCGGGAACGGTGAGCTATGCCAGCGACGCCGATGAGCCGCCGGGGGGCGAGGCCCGGATCGAGGTTCGCGGGCTGGCCCGTTCGGGGCTGGTGCTGACTTCGCGCCCGGTCGATCTGTCGCTTTCGGCACGGCTCTCGGCTGATAGCCTCGAGGCGCGTGCGGTGGTGCGAGAGGGCGGTGCGGTGCGCGGGCGCCTGCAAGGCCGCATCGCCAGGCTGCCGGCCGATGGGACGCTGACCGAGCGGTTGAGCGCGGGCGAGCTGCTCGCGCAGCTGCACTATGCCGGGCCGGCAGACGCGCTGTGGCGGCTTGCTGCCCTCGAATCCTTCGATCTGACCGGGCCTATCGAGGTCGGTGCTGATGTCACTGGAACTCTGACCGCGCCGGAAATCCGCGGCTCGCTCGCCGCTGCGGCGTTGCGCTTACAAAGTTCACTGACCGGCATGGACATCAGCGGAATCGGTCTGAAGGGGAGGTTTGCCGGATCGCAGCTCCAGCTCGCCAGCTTCACCGGGCGCGCCCGCAATGGCGGGCAGGTCAGCGGCAGCGGCACCGTCGATTTGTCGGGGATTGGCGGCGGCCGAGGGCCCTCGCTTGATCTCAGGCTGGCTGCGCGCGGGGCCGAACTGATCGCGCGCGACGATATGGGGGCCACCGTTACCGGGCCGCTGCGGATCGTTTCCGACGGGGTTGGCGGGACCATCGCTGGCCGCCTCGCCATCGACAGCGCACGCTGGCAATTGGGCAAGGCCTCGGCAGTGGGGCAGTTGCCGGTGGTTAAGACGCGTGAGGTCAATCCGCGCGCTGATGTGGCCCCGCGCAAAGCGCCGCGCGCGCCGTGGCGTTATCTGATCGATGCCCGGGGAGGCAGCCGGATCGCGGTGCGCGGACTGGGGCTCGACAGCGAATGGGGCGCGGATATCCGCATCCGCGGCACCACCGATGCCGTCGCCATTCTGGGGAAGGCTGAAATTGTTCGCGGCGGCTATGAATTTGCCGGCAAGCGGTTTGATCTGACCAAAGGCGTGATCGACTTCGATGGGAATAGTCCGCCTGATCCGCGACTGGATATCGCCGCGACCGCGCAAGTGACCAACCTTACCGCCAGCGTCACCGTGACCGGAACCGCCGGCAAACCGGTCATTTCATTCACCTCGGTCCCGGCGCTGCCTGAGGAGGAACTGCTGTCGCGCTTGCTGTTCGGCAGTTCGATCACCCAGCTTTCGGCGCCCGAGGCAGTGCAGATCGGCGCAGCGCTGGCCTCGCTGCGGAGCGGCGGCGGGCTCGATCCGATCAACAAGCTGCGCTCAGCAATCGGGCTCGACCGGTTGCGCATCGTCGGCGCTGATGCCGCGACCGGGCGCGGAACCAGTGTGGCGGTGGGCAAATATGTCGGCCGCCGGCTCTATGCCGAGATCGTCACCGATGGGCGCGGCTACAACGCGACCCAACTCGAGTACCGGGTGACGCGCTGGCTTTCGCTCCTTGCCACGATCTCGTCGATCGGGCGGCAAGGGATCGATGCGAAGGTTAGCAAGGACTATTGAGGAAACCGCCAGAATCTGACGTCCGCAGTTAACCGGATTTTCGGCAGTTTGCCTCCATAAGCCGAAACCATGGCTTCCCCTAGCAGGCTTGCGGCGCTGTTCCGCGGCTGGATCAGCGCCGAAACCGGCATGCGCCGGATGATGTTCGTGACGATTGTCGCGCTGCTGGCGTTTTCGGCTGCTCTGGTCGGCGGGTTGCTCCATGCCACCCATGCCGCCGATGAGGCGACCCAAGCCAACGAACGCACGCTGCTAAGCAATCACTTGCAGGTTTCGATCCGGGCGCTGGCCGATGCCGAGCGGGTTCAGCTGACCTGGGATGATGCGATCCGGGCCGCTGGCGGGCAGGGCAAACCGCTCGACGTGAAATGGACCGACATGTTCTTCGGCCAGTTTCTGACCTCGATGGTCCATGCCGACGATCTGTTTCTGGTCAGCTCGGAAGGCCAGTTTCTGCGCGGCTGGCACGCCGGCAAGCCGTCGTCCGAGACACGCTATGCTCCGGTGGTCTCCGGCGTGCGGCGGACTTTGGCGGAGATCGCCAATAACCGCTCGGTCAACGGCCGGATCGCCCGGTTCATGCGACTTGAAGACGGCACGCAGTGGCCGCTCGATGATCAGGGCTAAAGGCACGGCCATAGAACTCTCAGCTTTAGGGGAGAGTGCCGACACTCACCGCCAATTCCGCGACGAAAAAGGCGCCCCGGTTGCCCGGGACGCCCTTTCGATAGCGTCAGTTCCCGAAGGATCAGGCGCTGTAGTACATGTCGAATTCGACCGCCGACGGCGTGGTTTCCCAGCGCATCACTTCGGGCCACTTCAGTTCGATGTAGGCTTCGATCTGGTCTTCGGTGAACACGCCGCCTTCGAGCAGGAAGGCGTGATCGGCAACCAGTGCATCGAGTGCTTCGCGGAGCGAACCGCACACGGTCGGCACTTCGGCGAGTTCGGCCGGGGGCAGATCGTAGAGGTTCTTGTCCATCGCTTCGCCCGGGTGGATCTTGTTCTTGATTCCGTCGAGACCGGCCTGAACCAGCGCGGCGTAGCACAGGTAGGGGTTGGCCATCGCGTCGGGGAAACGGAATTCCACGCGCTTGGCCTTGCTGCCGGCACCGTAGGGGATGCGGCATGAGGCCGAACGGTTGCGGGCGGAATAGGCCAGCAACACCGGCGCTTCATAGCCCGGCACCAGCCGCTTGTAGCTGTTGGTGGTCGGGTTGGTGAAGGCGTTGAGTGCCTTGGCGTGCTTGATCACGCCGCCGATGAAGTAGAGGCACATGTCCGACAGACCGGCATAGCCGTTGCCGGCGAAGAGCGGCTTGCCGCCATCCCAGATCGAGATGTGGGTGTGCATGCCCGAACCGTTATCGGTCTTGATCGGCTTGGGCATGAACGTCGCGGTCTTGCCATAGGCC
>CANGQZ010000075.1 GCA_947455865.1 Sphingomonadaceae bacterium | reverse complement strand
ATACGATCGATGTGCCCGATGTCGATCGCGACACGATCGATGGCCGCCGGCGCCCCGGCTATAACGCGCCGCTGCCCGAGGTGATTTCGCAGAACAACCCCGGCGCGGTGCGCGCGCCGCCGCCCGAAGCGTTCCCGACCGATTCGGTGCCGGTCCCGGATCGCTGGCGCATCCTGACCGGGCTCTGCCCGAAGAACGGCGATCAGGGGCTCTTCACGATCTTCCGCGCGATGCGCGAGGTCTGTCATCATCGAACCGATCCCTATCACCAGAACGTGCTCAAGGGCGATATCGCGCTGGCCGAGGGCAAGCGTCCAGGCTTCCTCAAGGAGGATGACTGGTTCTTCACGCTCACTGCGGTCAGCGATTCGGTGCTCGAACCGCGCACGTTCCCGATTCCCGTCGGGGTGCAGACGACTGCGCGTGCGCAAAGCCTCGATGTCTTCGGCAAGGACGCCAGCTTCGTATTTTCGCAGACGTTTCTGGTTGGCGCGGCGCTGACCAAGGGCAACACCGCATTCAAACCGCCGCACGTCGAATACAAGCTGCTGCTCGGGGTCAACGTCAACTACGTCAAGGTTCCCGAACGCCGCGTCCTGTTCGTCGAGCCGGACAAGGGCACGACCCGGTGGGACAAGTTCGTCGGGGTGCAGGAAGCGTTCATCGATTACCACCTGCGCAACACCTCGGAGCGCTACGATTTTGATTCGCTGCGCGTTGGCATCCAGCCATTCCAGTCGGACTTTCGCGGCTTCCTGTTCAATGATCAGAACCTAGGCATCCGCCTGTTCGGCAACCGCGACGACAACCGCGTCCAATACAATATCGCGGCGTTCTGGCGGCTGGAGAAGGATACCAACAGCGGCCTCAACATCATCGGCGAAAGCCCGCGCAAGGATTGGGTGCTCACCGCCAACCTCTACCGGCAGGACCTCGTCGTGCCGGGTCTCACCAGTCAGTTCAGCGTGACGTGGAACCACAACCGCGAACAGAACGACATCCATATTGACGACAACGGCTTTCCGGTCCGCCCGGCGCTGCTCGGCACGCTGCGCGGGCGCAGCTACGATGTGGTCTATGTCGGCTACGGGATGGATGGACACTTCGGTCGGATCAACCTGACCACGCAGGCCTATGGCGCGATCGGGCGTGATCGCAATTCGTTCTTCACCGGCAATCCGGCCAATATCCGCGCATGGATGGCCGCCGGTGAACTGTCGATAGATCATGACTGGATGCGTTTCCGCCTCTCCGGGCTCTATGCCAGCGGCGATAGCAATCCCTATGACAACAAGGAATCCGGGTTCGACGCGATCCTCGAGAACCCGCTGTTTGCCGGGGCGGACACGTCCTACTGGATCCGCCAGTCGATACCGTTTGCCGGCGGCGGCCGGGTGATTGCGCTCTCGGGCCGCAACGGCCTGCTTAATTCGCTGCGCTCGTCCAAGGACGAAGGCCAGTCGAACTTCAACAACCCCGGCACCGTGCTGCTCGGCGCGGGCGGCGATTTCGATCTCACCCCCACGCTGCGGGTCTCGGCCAACGCCAACCGCCTGTGGTTCGCCAACACCACCGTGCTTGAAACGCTGCGCAACGAAGGCTCGATCGCCCGCGATATCGGCTGGGATTTGTCGGCGGCGGCGGTGTGGCGTCCGAATGCGAACCAGAACCTGGTGTTCCGCCTCTCGGCGGCGATGCTGGCGCCGGGCGCAGGCTTCCGTGACTTGTTCGACAACGTCAACGGCCACCGCAATTACTATTCCATCCTCGGCAACGCGATCCTGAGCTTCTGATGCGCCTGTTCCGCCTCTTTCTCCCGCTGCTGGTCCTTGCGCTGGCAATCGTGTTCGGCCCTGCCGGAGCCAGCTTCGCCAGCGAGGAGGAGAAACCGGTCGCCCGGCGTTATGTCACCGCTCCGCCGGCTCCTGCCAGCCAGACTGTCGAGCAGATGGAGGCCAAGTCGGCCGGGTGCGTTTCGTGCCACGTCAAGTCCGATGCGCCGACCATGCACATGACCCCGGCAGTGCGGCTCGGCTGCACCGATTGCCATGGCGGCGATGCGGCGGTCACCGGCGATCCGGCCTTGGCGCGGACTGACCCGCAGTATATCGCCGCGCGCGAACGCGCTCACGTCCTGCCGCGCTATCCGCATTCGTGGAATTACCCCAGTTCGGCCAATCCGCCGCGCTCTTATACGCTGCTCAACAAGGAAGCGCCCGAGTACGTCCGCTTCATCAATCCGGGCGATCTGCGCATCGCGCGCGAAGCCTGCGGCGCGTGCCACCTGGCCGTCGTTGAGGCATCGGAACGCTCGCTGATGGCCACCGGCTCGATGCTGTGGGGCGGTGCCGCTTACAATAACGGCATTGCGCCATTCAAGAACTACATCTTCGGCGAAAGCTATACCCGCGATGGTAAGCCGGCCAAGGTTGTTACACCCGGTTCGCCGCCCGGCACCCTGACCAAGCGCCAGACCGATCGCGGTGCGCTTGCCGCGCTTTATCCGCTGCCGCGCTGGAACGTGATTCCGCCGGGCGATATCTTCCGCGTGTTCGAACGCGGCGGGCGGACCATCGGCTCGGGCTTCTCCGAAATCGGCCTGCCCAACCTCAGCGGTTCGATCCAGCGGCTCGAGGAGCCGGGCCGGCCCGATCTCAAGCAATCCAACCGCGGCCCGGGCACCGGCCTGCGCGTGGCGATCCCGGTTCTGAACATCCACAAGACGCGCCTTAACGATCCGTTCCTGTGGTTCATGGGTACCAACGACCAGCCGGGCGATTATCGCTCCTCTGGCTGCTCGGGTTGCCACGTAATCTACGCCAACGATCGTGAGCCGCGACACAGCCTCATCTATGCGCCCTATGGCCGCGACGGCCAGACGATCACCGTCGATCCGACGATCGCCGACAAAATGGTCCCGGCTCACGCTGCCGCCGAAGGCGGGCATGGCTCGCACGGCGCACTGAAGGACGGGCACGAGCCCGCGGACCACGGCGAGGGTGACGAGAATCACGGCGCCCCCGGCGAAATGGTCAAGGAATCCGGCCACCCCCTGCAGCATGTGTTCACCCGCGCGATCCCTACCGCGCAGTGCATGAACTGCCACATGCACCAGCCCAATATCTTCCTGAACACCTACCTCGGCTACATCATGTGGGATTACGAATCCGACGCGCCGAAGATGTGGCCGGAAAAGCAGGCCTACCCGACCGCCGAGGAAGTGCGCCATATCAACGATCGCAACCCGGAAGCGGCTGCGGCGCGCGGCAAGTGGGGCAATCTCGATTTCCTGCGCAACGTCTACGATCTCAATCCGACGCTGAAGGACACCCAGTTCGCCGACTATCACGGCCACGGCTGGAATTTCCGGGCGGTGTTCAAGCGTGACCGCGAAGGCAACTTGCTCGACGCCGAAGGCAAGATCGTCTCGCCGGACGATCCCGAGAAATGGCGCCGGGCAGGGATGGGCAAGTTCGCACCGGTCGGTGTAAATCCCGGCAAGGCGGTCCATCTGATGGACATCCATGCCGAAAAGGGCCTGCAGTGCGCCGATTGCCACTTCTCGCAGGACAGTCACGGCAACGGGCTGATCTACGGCGAAGTCGCCAATGCGATCGAGATCGGCTGCAAGGACTGCCACGGCACCGCCGATGCCTATCCCACGCTGCGGACCTCGGGCCCGGCGGCTCCGCCCAAGGGCAACGATCTGTCGCTGCTGCGCAATCCCGATGGCCAGCGCCGCTTCGAATGGGTCGAGGATGCCAATGGCCGGCGCAGCCTGATCCAGCGGTCGATCGTCGATCCAAAGCTCGAATGGCGGGTCCACCTCGTCAAGAATTCGGTCGACCCGGCTTCGCCGTGGTTCAATCTTAAGTCTGCGCGGGCCAAGCTGATGGGCAAGGCTGGCGCGGATGACGGGCTCTATCGGTTCGGTCCGGGCATCCCGGCGGCCGAGCGGGCGCACGATCCCGACAAGATGGCCTGCTTCACCTGCCACCTCTCTTGGACCACCAGCTGCGGTGGGTGCCACTTGCCGATCGAGGCCAACTGGAAAACCAAGGAACACCATTTCGACGGTGAGGAAACCCGCAACTTCGCAACTTACAACCCGCAGGTGGCGCGCGACGAGATGTTCCAGCTCGGCCGGCATATGACCACCAAGGGCGCCGAAATCGCCCCGGTCCGGTCAACCTCAGCGCTTGTCCTGAGCTCGACCAACGTCAACCGCGAGCGGATCTATATCCAGCAGCCTCCTATCAGTTCGATCGGCTTCTCCAGCCAGGCCTTTGCCCCGCACTTCCCGCACACCGTGCGCACCACCGAAACCAAGACCTGCAGCGACTGCCACTTGTCCGAAGCGGACGATAACAACGCGATCATGGCGCAGTTGATGCTACTCGGGACCAACTTCGTGAACTTCGTCGGGCTTAACACCTGGACCGGGCTCGAAGGCGGGATTCAGGCAACCCGCGTCACCGAATGGGGCGAGCCGCAGGCGGTGATCGGCTCGTACCTCCAGAAGTACTCTTATCCCGACTACTACAGACTTCATGTCCAGCAGAACGGGCGCGAACTGAAAAACTGGACCCGTGGGCAGCGGCTGGACGGCAACCTTTCGGGTGAGACCGATCCGGTCGAACAGTTCCGCAACGTGGTGCAAGGCACCGGCGATGCGGTGCGCTGCGTCCAGCTGCGCGGCGAATACCTGTATGTCGCCGAGGGCAAGGGCGGCTTCAAGGCTTACGACGTCGCCTCGATCGCAAACAAGGGGATCTCCGACCCGATCCTGTCGGGTCCGACCTCGCCGCTCGGGCACAACACCCAGGTTAAGTCGTCCAACGCCACCTGCATGGCGCTGCCGACCAATCAGGCGATCAATCCGCTGCGCAATACGCCGGAACTGCGTGCGATGAACCAGGAGCAGCCGTTCCTGCCGATCTATTCTTACGCCGCCATCAGCGACAGCGTCGAAGGCCTGATCATGGTCGATATCGACACGCTCAACGATGGCGAGTTCCGCAACAACTTCCTCAAGCGGGCGGTCACATGGAACCCGGATAACGTGCTGAAGGGCGCGCGTCACATCGTGCTGGCGGGCGAAATCGCCTATATCACCGCTGATATTGGGCTGGTCGTGGTCGATCTCCACGATCCGCTCCATCCGGTGCTGTCGGCGGTCCGCCCGATGGTCGATGCGCGCGCCAGTGCGATCCAGTTCCGCTACTTGTGGGTAACCGACAAGGACGGGCTCAAGCTATTCGACGTGACTAACCTGCGCAATCCGGTCGCCGTTCCTTCGGGCACGGTGCCGCTGGCGGATGCACGCCGTGTCTACCTCGCGCGGACTTACGCATATATCGCGGCCAAACAGGACGGCCTCGTGATCGTCAACATCACGCGGCCAATGGCTCCCGTCATCTACCAGAAGGTCACTTTCGACGGGCGGATGAACGATGCCGAGGATGTGATTGTCGGCACCACCAACGCCAGCCTGTTCGCTTACGTTGCCGATGGCCGCAACGGGGTGAAGGTGATCCAGCTGACCTCGCCGGATAGCCAGCCCGGCTTCTACGGCTTCTCGCCCGCGCCCGCGCCGGAACTGATCGCCTGGGCCAGAACGCCCAGTCCGGCGCTGGCAATGTCGAAGGGGCTCGACCGGGATCGCGGCGTCGATGAAACCGGCGGCCAGATGGCGGTTTTCGGCCGCGTCGGCTCGCGCCCGTTCACCCGGCCCGAGATGGAAATGCTGTTCCTCAACCGGCGCGGTTTCCCCTACAAGGTCAGCGATACGGTCGACATGAAGGCCTGGGTCCCGGCGAAGTAGAATCGCACGTTTGCGCGCTCGAAAGTAACCAACTCCGCAACTGTCGACATTTCCCGCCCGCGCGATATTCTGGCGCGCGGAAGCGGCGCGCGGGGCTGCGCGCCCGCTGGGGAGAGGGATTATGTTTCATCGGACCGTGCTGGCCGGCGTGGCGCTCATCGCGTTGACGGCAGCGACCCCGCCGCCGGGTGCGGTGGCGTTGCCGGGGCCGCAGTCGATATCCGAGGCTGACAAGGCCACCGGGGCCAAAGCCGATCCGGAAATGTCGGCCGAATACGGCGGGGCCTATGCCGGGCCGCAGAGCGACCAGGTACGCCGCGTCGGCATCAGTGTCGCGCGCCAGTCGGGCATCGCCGGGGTGGATAAGGATTTCAAATTCACCCTGCTCAATTCGGCGGTTCCAAATGCCTTCGCCATTCCGGGTGGATACGTCTATTGCACCCGCGCGCTGCTCGCGCTGATGAACAGCGAGGCCGAACTCGCCTTTGTGCTGAGCCACGAGACCGGCCATATCGCCGCGCACCATTCGGAAAAGCGCGCCAAGGTGGCGCAGCGCGATACCCTGCTGGGTGCCCTCGGGCAGACATTGCTCGGTGCGGTGCTGGGCAACGGCGCCGTCGGGAAGATTGGCGGGCAACTGGGGCAGGCCGGCATCCAGCGCCTCGTCGTCGGCGATGTCATGCACCATTCGCGCGCAGAGGAGTTCGAGGCTGACGATCTCGGAGTCGCTTACATGGAAAAGGCTGGCTACGATGGCACCGCCAGTTCGGACATCCTTGCCTCGCTCGCAGCCCAGAGCGCGCTCGATGCCAAAGTCACCGGCAAGACCCGCACCGTGCCCAGTTGGGCGATGTCGCACCCCGATCCCGCTGCTCGCGTCGCCCGCGCGCTGCAGCGGGCCCGTTTGCTCGGCCAGAAATCCGGCCTGCGCGGGGGTGATGCCTTCCTCTGGTCGCTCAAGGGCATGTTGTATGGTGACGATCCGCAGCAGGGCGTGATCGAGGGGCAGACTTTCAAGTATCCGGCCGACAAGATCCAGTTCACCGCGCCCGCCGGCTACGGCATGGCCAACGGCAGCGATGCTGTCACCATCACCGCCACCGCCGGCGGCGCTGGGCAGGCCAAGTTCACCGGGGGCGCTTATGACGGCAACCTTTCCGGGGTAATCAGTTCCGCATTGACCTCGCTGGGCGCGAACGGCGCCGCTGCGCCGGCTGCCACCCGCACCAGTGTCAACGGTCTGGAAGCGATGACCGTGACCGTCGCCGCCAGCGGCACCTCGGGCGAGGCGCTCGATGTTACGGTGGTCGCGCTCGCCACTTCGCCCAAGCTGGCTTACAGCTTCGCGGTCATCCAGCCGCGCGGCCGCAGCCTCGGCGATCTCGGCCCGCTGGTCCAGAGTTTTCGCCGGATGACCGCAGCCGAAGCCGCCGCAGTGCGCCCGCGGGTGATCGATGTGGTCACCGTCGGGTCGAAAGATACCGTCGCAACGCTTGCCGCCCGGATGGCCTATCCCGATCTTCAGGCCGAACGCTTTCGCGTGCTCAATGGCATCGCCGCCACCACCACCCGTCTGGCACCCGGGCGCAAGGTCAAGCTGGTGGTCTGGGCCAAATAGCCGCGCCGCTTACCATCAGCGTTTTTTGTCGCTGTCTCCCCGCCGATCCTCCTCGGCGCGCGCCTTGGCCTCGTTGTCCGCTGCGATCTTCGCCAGCATCTGCGCCGTGGCCGGGCGCGCCGGCCACGGGCAGCCGCGCTGCAAGCCCACACCCTTAAGGAACGAGCGCCGTGCGGTTCCGGCGAAGATCGCCGATTGCAGTCGCCGTTCCTGTTCGTTCGCGCCTGAAATCTCGCGGATCAGCCCGCGAAATGGAATGAATGAGCCGACTACGGATTGCGCTGTCTTGCCCACTTTCAGCTTGCGCCCGGCGGTCTCTGCAATGTCGATATCGTCGCCCAGCACCGCGTCGATCCGGCGCACTGCGGCCGAAATCTGGTTGCAGCGGCGCAGCCCGCGCAAATCGTAAGGCGCTGCCTCGGCATCGAGGAGGGCCTGCGGTATATCGTTCTTGCGCAAGTTGAGATCGCCTGCCGGGGTGGCTATGACGTCGACGGCGCTCGCATCACGCTCGCCAATCGGTTTCGGGCTTGGTGCGGCCGCAGGTGGCCGGTCTGGGGCGGCAGCGCTGGCGGGCAGTGCCGCTGCGGCAAGGATCAGTGATAGTGCAATACGCATCGGGTGGGCCCCTTGGGATGGTGTTGCCTTCGCTACGGTCTGCCGGGCGCACGGTTCCTGAAGGTCACTTGCGCAGATCCGCGAATGTGTCGCAGGCGTTATCGTTGCCGCTGTCCATGCCCTTTTTCAGCCAAGTCATCCGCTGTGCGCTGGAGCCGTGGGTGAAGCTCGCTTCAACCGGGCGCCGTCCCGCATTCTTCATTAGCGTATCGTCGCCGATCTGGTGCGCGGCGTTAAGCCCGCTCTCCATGTCGCCGGGCTCCAGCCGGTCGCGGTTCTTCGCTGCCCATACCCCGGCATAGCAATCGGCCTGCAGTTCAAGCCGCACCGATAGCCGGTTCGCGGCTGCCGGATTGCGCTCCTGCATTGTGCGGACTTGCTCTGATATCCCGGTCAGGTTCTGGATGTGGTGGCCGTATTCATGGGCGATCACATAATCGCGGGCGAACTGCCCGGTGGCCCCCAGATCGCTGTCCATCTGGCGATAGAAATCCGTGTCGAGATAGATCCCATTGTCGCTAGGGCAATAGAACGGACCCATCGCGCTCTGCGCCGCGCCGCAGCCCGATTCGCCGGCCTGTGCATAGAACACCAGCTTGGGCTGGCTGAATTTCACCCCGGCCTGCTGGAAGATCGGCGCCCAGGTTTTGTTGAGCGAGGAGAGTGCATTGCAGCTTTCGCGGCTCGCGGCGTCGACCATGCAGCTCGCACTTACCGAACCGCTGCCCGCCGCCGCGCCCTGTCCCGGCAGCGCCCCACCGACCTGGCCCGGCACGACCTCGCCGCCTTGCTGCAACGCGCCGAGCATCTGCTGCGGATCGACCCCGAACACCAGCGCCGCGATCAGCGTGATAACCAGCGTGCCGCAGCCGATCTTGCCGCCCGCCCCGCCGATCGGCAGCCGGCTGAAGCGACCCCCGCCGCCACGCTGATCCTCGACGTCGATCGCCGAAGGGTCGAAATCGTCAAGTCGCATCGTGCATCCCCGTTTGGCGCTGGACAGGCGTACGTGGCCGGGGCCACACCCGCCCCCATTGTGTTACCCATCAAATGAGTGGAGTCGATCATGTTCCTAAACGGCAAGCGTGCCCTGGTCACCGGCTCGACCTCGGGGATCGGCCTCGCCATCGCCCGCGCGCTTTCCGCCGAAGGGGCCCAAGTAGTGCTCTCGGGATTCGGCGAGCAAGCCGCGATCAGGGCGCTGACCGAAGAGCTGAAGGCCATCCACATCCCCGCCGATCTCAGCCAGCGCGCCGGAGTCGAAGCGCTGATGGCCGGGGCCGGGCCGGTCGATATTCTGGTCAACAACGCCGGGATCCAGCATGTCTCTCCGGTAGAGGACTTTCCGGTCGAGCAGTGGGACAAGATCATCGCGCTCAATCTAACTGCGGCATTCGATGCCAGCCGCCTCGCGATCCCGCACATGAAGGCGCAGAAGTGGGGCCGGATCATCAACATGGCCAGCGCGCACTCGCTGGTCGCCTCGCCGTTCAAATCGGCTTACGTCTCGGCCAAACACGGGCTCGCTGGATTCACCAAGACCCTCGCGCTCGAACTCGCCACCTTCGGGGTTACGGCCAATTGCATCAGCCCCGGCTATGTCTGGACGCCGCTGGTCGAAAACCAGATTCCCGATACGATGAAGACACGCGGCCTCACCCGCGAACAGGTGATCAATGATGTGATGCTGGCCGGCCAGCCGACCAAGCAGTTCGTTCAGCCAAGCGATATCGGCGAACTCGCGGTGTTCCTGTGCCGCGATGCGGCGGCGCAGATGAACGGCAGCAACCTCAGCATCGACGGCGGTTGGACGGCGGGCTGAAGCCCGGCGCTGAGGCGGGCCATGGCGGCAGGTTGCGGCAGGCCGTTACATTCCTGCCACGCCTCTGTACCATAGCATAAATCCGGTGGTGGCCTGCTTGTCGCCGGGGGTGTTGTGGTCCACAACCGATGGCGATGAAACGAGCCTCGCGAGCGATGAATCGAGTGTCAACCGCGTGCTTCGCCGCCGCGCTCGTTGCCGCGTCCTTCGTCCCGGCAACGGCGGCCACGGCGCGCCGCGATACCGCGCTCGAAGCCCAGCTCCTCGCCCATATCAAGGTGCTCGCCAGCGACGAATTCGACGGGCGCGAGCCCGGCACCGAGGGCGAGGCCAAGACCCTGCGCTACCTTGGCAAGGAATGGTTCGATATCGGGCTGGTCTCGGGCACCAACGATCCCGGCCATCCGTGGTTCGCTCCGGTCACGCTTGTGGCGCGTGAGCCGGCCGGTTCGGCTGCGGTTTTCGCGCGCAAGGGCAAGCGGCTCTATGTCCCGCGCGGCACCGTGCTGATGCTCACCTCAGGCAAACGCACGCTCGTCGAAAATGCACCATTGCTGTTCGTTGGCGGTGCCGACAAGGCGGCCTCGCTCCCGCGCAGCGAGCTCGCCGGGCGGGTGGCGGTCATGCTCGATGGCGGGATCAAGGACAGCGCGCGGCAGGATGCCTTGCTCAAGGCTGGCGCGGCTGCGGTGCTGACCGTGCTCGATGGCGAGCGCACGCTCGAAGAGGTTGCGGCACGGCGCAAGCGTTCGGGCTATGCGCTGGCCAGCGATATGCTCGGCGGCGATCTTGAAGGGTTCATTGCGGCAGATACGTTCGATCGGCTTGCCGGCGCTGCCGGCACCACGCTTGCCGCATTGCGCAGCGTTGCAGCCGATCCTGCCTTTGTTCCGCGTATCATGGATATCACCGCCACGCTCGAGGCGACCACGCGCGAAACCACGATCCGCACGCACAACCTGATCGGCAAGCTTGAAGGTCGCCGGCCCGAAGCGGGGGCGGTGCTCTATCTCGCCCATTGGGATCACTTCGGCGAATGCGCCGAGCCGCCGGCCGAACACCTGATCTGCAATGGCGCGATCGACAATGCCAGCGGCGCTGCGGCGCTGACCGAAGTGGCGCGCCGGCTCAGCCGGGTCCCGCAGATGGACCGCGACGTGTACTTCATCGCCACAACCGCCGAGGAGCTCGGCTTGCTCGGCGCCGAGGCTTTCGCCGAAAACCCGCCGCTGCCGCTCAATCAGGTGATTGCGGCGTTCAATATCGATTCGGTCGCAATCGCACCTGCTGGCACCCCGCTGGCTATCGTTGGTCGCGGGCTCACCCCGCTTGATCCGCAGATCGCTGCTGTCGCCAAAGCGCAGAAACGCAAGCTCGTCCCGGGCGACGAGGCCAGCGCCTATCTGCGCCGTCAGGATGGCTGGGCGCTGCTACAGCACGATGTCCCCGCGGTCATGGTCACCAGCGCCTATGGTAATCTGGCGCTGCTCGAACGGTTCTTCGATACCGACTATCACCGTCCCAGCGATGTGGTGAAGCCGGGGATAGAACTCGGTGGCGCGGCGGAAGACGTTGCCTTCCTTGTCGCGCTCGGCCGCTGGTTCGCCGACTCGCGCCGCATGCCCGCCAAGACTCCGCCGCCGGCGCGCTGAAATTCCTGCCTCCGCGCCGCCTTGTGCCGCGCCAACCGTGCGGTTACATGGGCCGCCACGAATCTTCCCCTTCGCATCCAGT
>CANGQZ010000074.1 GCA_947455865.1 Sphingomonadaceae bacterium | reverse complement strand
TGGTGCCATCGTACTCGATCTCGTCCAGCGCCTCGCCCGAAAGCTCGACTTCTTCGGCGGGGGTATGCGCGGCAGAGCGGGGGACGAAGCGGAACGAGATCAGTTCGTCGGCGCTCTGTGCAAGGTCTTCGCCCGAGATCGCGCAAGGCTGAACCCACGCGGCGCGCATCCGGCCGGTGGCGGTGATCACCGCGCCTTCGCGGATTAGCGCAAGTTCTGCCGCCAGCCGCTCCACCGTGACCAGATCGAAACGAGCGGCAAGCGCGCGGCATTCTTCTGCAGTGGCGGTGAGGACCAAAGGCGCCTCGGTCAGCAGGCGCAGATCGACGATTCGGCTGAATTCGGGATTCACGGCAGGGCGATCCGGGCGGCGAGCAAATCTTCCGCCGCGAGCGCGCCGAGGGCGTTCGCAAAGCCGCGCAGCAATGCCGCCACCGCAGCGGGGTCGGCCGGATCGGCGAGGGTGACGTTGCGGCCGATCGCCTCGACCAGCAGGGCATTATCGGGCTGGCCAAGGGTATCGCGGTATGCCCCGAGGCGGCCGCCGAGCGTGCTGACCAGTTCACCCACCCGCTTGCCGACCATCAGATCGCCCACGCCGGATTCGCGCAGTTGCCCGTCCATGTCTTCGACGAAGAGCTCGGTCAGGTGGACCGAGGCCGGGATCAGCGCCGGCTCGCGCTCCATCCGCAGCAGCACCGCGGCGAGCACCAGCGTGATCGCATCGAACCGGCCGGGGACGGTATCCGCTATGCCGCCCGGCGCATACCAGCGCGGATCGCGGGCGAGTTCGACCGAACGGTGCCACAGCGGGCGGACAAGTTCGCGATCATCGCCGCGCGGGCGGAGCAGGCGGGAGAGGAACGACATCGGCGGGCCTTTCATCGGGGGAGGGGCCGTTCAGCGCGGATTCAATCCGCGCGGCCCAAGCGCCATTGCGGGATTGCGCGGCTGGCCCTAAGGCTGGCCGCGATATAGGCTCCGGTGCCGGCTTGGCAATGGCACGTCGGGGCAGCATAGAGCAGATTGAGCGGAGCATTCGATGAAGGCATTTTCGCGGGTGGTAATCGGGGCGGCGGTGCTGGCGGCACTGGCCGGGTGCTCCTCGATCCGCGACCATCGCGGTTATCTGGTCGATCCGGCGCTGACCGATTCGATCCAGCCGGGAATCGACAACAAGCTTTCGGTCGAAAAATCGCTGGGCCGGCCGACCTTCGTCGCCCAGTTCGGCGAGCCGGTGTGGTACTATGTTGCGATCGATACGCACCAGGCCGCGTTCGCCCGGCCGCGCACGTACAAGCAGATAGTGATGAAGGTGGCGTTCGATCCTGCGGGCAATGTCCGCAATGTCGAGCGGACCGGGCTGGATCAGGTGGTTCGGCTCGATCCCGATCATCACGTGACCCCGACGCTGGGCGCGCATCGCGGCTTCCTGGAAGATCTGTTCGGCAATATCGGCACGGTCGGCGCCCCCGGCGCGGGCGGCCCGAATGGCGACAACACCGGACGTGGCCCCAACGGGAGCTGATTTTGCGCCCGGCTTGATCCGTCCGGCGCATTCCCCATATCGCGCCTTATGGACGAAGCGAGGGCGAGCCACGGCCTGATCCAGTGGCACGGCACCACCATTATCGGGGTCAAGAAGAACGGCCGCACGGTGATTGCCGGCGATGGTCAGGTATCGATGGGCAACACGGTGATGAAGCCCAACGCGCGCAAGGTGCGGCGGATTGGCGAGGGCGGATCGGTGATTGCCGGGTTCGCCGGGGCCACTGCCGATGCCTTCACCCTGTTCGAGCGGCTGGAGCGCAAGCTGGAGCAGCATCGCGGGCAATTGATGCGCGCGGCGGTGGAACTCGCCAAGGACTGGCGGACCGACAAGTATCTGCGCAATCTGGAAGCGCTGATGATCGTGGCGGATGCCGAGACCATGCTGATCCTGACCGGCAACGGCGATGTGCTGGAGCCCGAAGGCGGCATTGCGGCGATCGGTTCGGGCGGGAACTATGCGCTGGCTGCGGCCAAGGCGCTCGATCCCTATGAAGACGATCCCGAAAAGATCGCCCGCCGGGCGATGCAGGTGGCTGCCGAAGTCTGCGTGTTCACCAATGACCGGGTGACGGTAGAGATCCTGTAACCCGGCACGGTCCTGCCTGAACCCTGCGAAATGAGATGCAAATGCTGGATTCCCTGACCCCCAAGGCGATCGTTGCCGCGCTGGATGAGCATATCATCGGCCAGGATGCCGCGAAGCGCGCCGTTGCCGTGGCACTGCGCAACCGCTGGCGGCGGCAACGCCTGAGCCCCGAACTGCGCGACGAGGTGACGCCCAAGAACATCCTGATGATCGGGCCGACGGGCTGCGGCAAGACCGAGATCAGCCGGCGGCTGGCCAAGCTGGCCGATGCGCCGTTCGTCAAGGTTGAGGCGACCAAGTTCACCGAGGTTGGCTATGTCGGCCGCGATGTTGAGCAGATCGCGCGCGATCTGGTTGAAGAAGCGATCCGGCTGGAGAAGGACCGCCGCCGCGAGGCGGTGCGCGAGGCGGCATCCAAGGCGGCGATGGACCGGCTACTGAAGGCGCTGGTGGGCGAGAGCGCGAGCGAGGCGACCCGCGAGAGCTTTCGCCAGCGGATTGCCCAGAACGCGATGAACGACGTCGAGGTCGAGATCGAGGTCGAGGACGCGCCGGCGATGCCGTTCGACATTCCCGGGATGGGCGGGAACGTCGGGATGATCAACCTGTCGGACATGATGAGCAAGGCGATGGGTCGCGCCCCGACCAAGCGGCGCAAGCTGCGGGTGCCCGAGGCGTGGGACAAGCTGGTCGACGAAGAAGCCGAAAAGCGGATGGACCAGGACGATGTTGCCCGGGTCGCGCTGCTTAACGCCGAAAGCAACGGAATCGTGTTCCTTGACGAGATCGACAAGATCGCGGTGAGCGACGTGCGCGGCGGTTCGGTGAGCCGCGAGGGCGTGCAGCGCGATCTGCTGCCGCTGATCGAGGGCACCACGGTGGCGACTAAGTATGGGCCGATGAAGACCGACCATGTGCTGTTCATCGCCTCGGGCGCGTTCCATGTGGCCAAGCCGAGCGACATGCTGCCCGAACTGCAGGGCCGCCTGCCGATCCGCGTCGAGCTGACTGCGCTGACCGAGGAAGACTTCGTGCGCATTCTGGCCGAGACCCGCGCCAACCTGGTCGAGCAATATCGCGCGCTGCTGGCGACCGAGGCGGTGACGGTAAGCTTTACCCCCGAGGCGATCCGCGAGGTGGCGAAGATCGCCGCGCAAGTGAACGAGAGCGTCGAGAACATCGGCGCGCGGCGGCTGCAGACGGTGATGGAAAAGCTGCTGGAGGACCTCAGCTTCGAGGCCGAGGATCGCGGCGGCGAGACAGTGACGATCGACGCGGACTACGTGCGCGAGCGGCTGGCCGGGCTGGCGCGGGATACCGACCTTTCGAAGTATATTCTCTAGGCCGGTTGCTGCGGACTCGTCCGTGCTGGGAGGAGCTTAAACCGACTCGGTAGCGTCTTCCGGGCCAAGCCATCGGCGCAGCGGCCGGTAAACCAGCAGCAGGGCGATTCCGGCAGATCCGACAATGGCGGCGTTGATCGACCAGAAGGTCGCGGGCGGCATCGTTTCATACCATCCGCCCATCGTTCCGCTGAGAATGCTGGCGATCGAGACCGACATCGTATCCATCGCCAGCAGAGTGCCGCGCCAGGCCTCTGGCGCCCGGCCCGCGTAATAGGCCTGAACGACGGGCGCAAAATAGGTCGCGCCGAAGTTGGAGATGAGGTGGAACGCGATCGGAATCCACAAAGGACCGCGCCCATCGCTGCCTGCGAACAGTGGCGCCGCAGCCAATAGCAGCATCGCCCCAGCAAAGATCAGGCAGCCCAGCGCGATCTTGACGAACAAGTCGGGTTCGGTGCCGCGGCGGGCCTGCCAGCGCCAGAGCAGGATCACTATTGGCGCATAAGCAGCCGGGGCCAGCCCATCGAGCGATTGCAGCCATGGCACCGGGACCTCAAAAGTGCCGACGTGCATCTGGATGTGATCGCGCACCCACAAGTTATAGACGTTCCAGATCTGCGCCTGCGCCGTCCAAAAACCGACCGCAACCAGGAAGATCGGGAAAATTCCGAGGACATTGCGCTTCTGCGCCGGGGTCAGCGGCGGGCGGTGGACTTTCACCCCCCGTTCCCGCTCGGGCGGCAAGTGGCGCGATCCGGCCAGATACCAGACCAGCCCGATCAGCATCCCGATCCCGGCAACGGCAAAGCCCGCGTGCCAGCCATAGTATTTCGCCACCGCCCCGCTCGCCAGCGGGGCGATGAAGGCGCCGAAGTTCACTGTGAAACTGTAGAACTGGAAGGCATCAGCCAGTCGCCGGTCTCCCGCCGCGTATAGCGAGCGGATTTGCGGCGCGAGGTTGCCGCGCAGCAGCCCGGCGCCGGCGATCAGAAGCAGCAAGGCGATCAGAAATGTGCCGTCGAATGCCATCGCAAAATGGCCCGCCGTCATCGTCAGGGCACCGGCCGAGACGGCAACGCGGCGGCTCACCACTTTATCGCCGAGCCAGCCACCGACGATCGGGAGGAAAGCAATTGCGGCGAAATAGAGCCCGAAGGTCTGCGTTGCTATAGCGCCGGGCGTCAGCGGCCCGAACACGGCTTCGAGCGCGTGGCGATAGGCGGCGAAGCCCACGACATGTTCGATCCGGCCGGGCTGGAGCAGTTCCCCGGTCATGTACAGAACCAGCATCGAGACCATGCCGTGGAACGAGATCCGGTCCCACAGTTCGGTGCCGCCGAGCACCCATAGCCCGCGCGGGTGGCCGAACAGTTCGGGCGCGCGGGTGGAGGCCGGAACCTCGCCGCGATCGATCATGGCTTCCATCCGAGGGCAGGCTCCTTGTGGCGGCTGAGCAAGCGTTGAACGTGCCGGTTGCATCGGCTGCGCGCAAGCGGCACCAACGGGCGCGAGGAGTATGCCAATGGCTTATCAGACCCCCGAGGATCGCCCGATCTACCGCTTGCTGACCGGCAAGGACGACCGCGCGTTCTGCGAGCGCGTGTCCGAAGCGCTGGAGCAGGGCTGGCGGCTCTATGGTTCACCCACGCTGGCTTGGGACACCGAGATGAACTGCATGAAGGCGGCGCAGGCGGTGCTCTGGCACGAGGTGGTGGGGTAAGCCGCCCTATTCCGCCGCTACGCTCAATTCCTCGTGCTCGTTCTGCTGGCGGGCCCACATTTCGGCATAGAGCCCCTCGGCGCGGAGCAGCGCGATGTGACTGCCGCTTTCGGCGAGGCGGCCCTGATCGAGGACGAGGATCGTATCGGCATCGGCGATGGTCGACAGGCGGTGCGCGATCGACAGGCTGGTGCGGTTTTCCGCCACGGCGTGGAGCGTGGCGAGGATTTCCTGCTCCGTGCGCGTATCGAGCGCGCTGGTCGCCTCGTCCAGCAGCAGGATCGGCGGGTTCTTGACCAGAGTGCGGGCGATGGCGACGCGCTGTTTCTCGCCCCCCGACAGCTTGAGCCCGCGTTCGCCGACTTCGGTGGCGAAACCCTTGGGCAGGCGTTCGATCAGCGGGAGGAGCGCCGCGCCGCGCGCCGCCGCTTCGATATCGGCATCGCCCGCGCCGTCGCGGCCATAAGCGATATTGTAGCCGATGGTATCGTTGAACAGCACCGAATCCTGGGGAACGATGCCGAGCACGGCGCGCAGGCTGGTTTGAGTTACGCCGCGGATATCCTGACCGTCGATCAGGATGCGGCCCGATTGCGGATCGTAGAAGCGAAACAGCAGGCGGGCGATCGTGCTCTTGCCGGCGCCGGACGGGCCGACGATGGCGACCTGATGGCCGGCCGGAACTTCAAAGCTCAGCCCGTGGAGGATGGTGCGGTCGGGTTCGTAGCCGAACACCACGTTTTCGAACGCCACGGTCGGGCGGCGGACGATGAGCGCGGGCGCGCCGGGGGCATCGGCCACTTCCTCAGGCTCGTCGATCAGGCGGAACATCGCGGCCATGTCGATCAGGCCTTGCCGGATCGTGCGATATACCATGCCGAGCATATCGAGCGGGCGGAACAACTGGGCCAGATAAGTCTGGACGAAGACCAGCTGGCCGGCGGTGTATTCGCCCTTCGACCAGCCCCACGCGGTATAGGCCATCGCCCCGGCCATCAGCAGGTTGACCACCAGCGCCTGCGCGATGTTAAGCAGGGCAAGGCTGTTCTCGCTCGACACGGCGGCATCGGCATAAGCGCGGGTGGCCTGCGCATAGCGCGCTTCCTCACGCGATTCGGCGGCGAAGTATTTGACCGTTTCGTAGTTGAGCAGCGAATCGACCGCGCGGGCGAGCGCCTGTCCGTCGAGCCGGTTCATCCGTTCGCGCAGGTGTGTGCGCCATTCGGTGATGGTGCGGGTGACCCAGGCATAGGCGATCACCGCCAGTGCGGTGGCGGCGACGAGACCCCACCCGAAGGTGATCCAGAAAATCACCGCGACCACGATCAGCTGGAGGATCGTGGGGGCGATGTTGAACAGCATGAAATAGAGCATCGTATCGATGCTCTTGGTGCCGCGTTCGATCACCTTGGTGACTTCGCCGGTGCGGCGGGCGAGGTGGAAGCGCAGGCTGAGGCGGTGAAGCTGGGCGAACACGTTTTCGGCCAGCGCGCGGGTGGCATCCTGCCCGACCCGTTCGAACACGATGTTGCGCAAGTTATCGAAGAACACGCCGAGGAACCGCCCGGCGGCGTAAGCCAGCACGAACAGAAGCGCGAGCGTCAGCACGCGCGGGCCGGAGATGTTCATCGCATCGACCGCCCACTTGAGCGGATAAGGCAGCGCCAACTGGACCGCCGAGGAGGCGAGGATCAGGAGACTGGCCACCACGATCCGCCAGCGCAGCGCCGGATTTTCGCGCGGCCACAGATAGGGGATGAAGCGGCGCAGCGTATCCCAGCCATCGTGGCGGGCATTGGGATCGTTAGTGGCGGTATCGGGCGGCATGCAGCGCCTATGTAAGCGCGTTGCGGCAAATGGAAAGGCGGGTGCGGTGCGGGTGTCCGATTCCGCGACAGGCTAACCCGGGGCCAGCGATCAGCCCGGGCTGTGCCGCGATCGGGCGATCACGCAGCGGCCGATGCGGCCACCGGCACCAGCAGCCCGGCCAGAGCCAGCGCATCGCGCAGCGCCTCGTCCTCGACGTAGCGCTGCGCATCGAAGCTGCCGGCATCCCAGCGATTGTATTTCCAGTTGTTGGAAATGCCCTTGAGGTGGCGGTAGGCAAATTCGGAAGTGACCTGACGGTTGGCCGGGGCGCCGAACAGGTTGTGGACCGACCAGGTGTGGCGCACGTCGTCGCAGGCGGCGGGGACCACGCACCATTTGGGCGGGCAGCTTTCGGTCTCCTCACGATCGCGCAAGGTAAAGTGGCCGTGCCGGCACGTCTCGCGCGTGATCCCGTTCGGGGTGGCGCTGGTGATCCACTGGCCAGCGAACTTGAGGAACCCGCCGCGCGCGGCTTCGGTGGCGGCGAACACTGGCTCGCGCCCGACGACGAGTTCATCAATATCGACGTTGAGCACCGATTTCGCGCCGCGCAGGAAGCGGAACCGGGCGTGCTGGAGCGAGCCGGTCTGGCAATAATCGGAATCCCACGCGGTCTCGATCCCGTTCACGGCCCCGGCGAGGCCGCCTTGCGGACCATACTTGTAAGGCCAGTGGACCACAGTGATCGGCAGTTGCGGGCACGCGGCGGTCAGTTCGGCCTCAAGCGCGGCGGCGGAATAGCGGGTCGAGGCATTATCATAGAACAGCACCGCATCGGCGCCGTGGACCCGCTGGTAATAGCGAATCCAGTCAATAATCCAGCGCGGTTCGTTGTCCTTCGACAGCGTGTGGAGCACGCGGCGGCCGGCAAAGCGATCGGACTGGTTTGGCTGTACGGCCACATCGAACTGGCCGAGCGGTCCATCGAGCACCAGCCGCTCGGCCGGGCTGCGCAGCCAGATCTCGCTCGCGCGGTTGCGCTCGATCCGGCGGGCGCGGGGGAAGAGCGGGCCGAAGCGGCTGCGCAGCGCCGGTGCGGCTAGCAGCGGGGCGGCGAGATTGAACAGCGGCGGGCCCTGAATGACAATGTCGTGCCCGACCCGGTAGACATCGTAAGCCAGCGTTTCCCAATCGAACTGCCCGGTATATGCGGCGTTGCGCAGATGTTCGGGGCGCGGGCTGGCGCGGCGCAGCGGGGCATCGGGCCCGAGCACCAGTGGCGAGAGTTCCACGGCGTTCATTCGGCAGGCTGCGGCATGGCGGGGCGGCGGACGAGCGCAAGCGAGCGGGCCAGCGCGAGGATCTCGCCGCCCGCAGGATGGCGGGTGAGGGCCAGCGCTGCGAGCCAGGTGAACCCGCCGAGCAGGGTTGCGGCGGCGAGCGCGCCAAGGCCGATGGTTTCGGGCGGTGCCCAGAGCCGGTAGGCCAGCGCCAGCGGGGCTACCGCGGCGAGCGTGACTGCCGCGCTCCTCGCGTAAATGCCGAGCAGGGCGCCCACATCGAAGCGGATCAGGGTGTGCATGAAGCCAAAGTAGAGGCACAGCCAGGCCGCCCCATAGACGAGCCGCGAGGCTGCGGCACCTTCCACGCCCCACAGGCAGCCGACGGCAAGGAGGACCACCGAGAGCGCGGTATCAATCAGGTTGTACGCCAGCAGCCGGTTGAGCCGCCCGAGCAGGATCGGGATTTCGCTGACCAGCGGCAGCGCGATCAGCATGATCTCGGTCAAGGCAATCATGGTGAGGAGGGGCGCTGTCTTGAGCCATGCCGCGCCATAGAGCAGGCGGATGAGCGGCTCGGCGGCGAGGGCGAGACCGGCCATGCCGGGCCAGATCACCGCCGAATAGCCGGCGCAGACCCTGAGATAGGCCGGCCCGAGCGGCTCGCCGCGATCGCGGATGCGGGCAAAGGCAGGGTAGAACACGCTGCCGATTGCCCCGGCAATGAGCTGGCGGAACTGATCGGACAGGCTGACCGCGCGGCTGTAGAGCCCGACCGCGCCGAGGCTGAGCAGCTTGCCGACGATTAGATCGGGTGAGCGGGTGCCGAGCGCCCCGGTGAGATACAGCACCGAGGAGCGCGCGCCGAAGCCGAGCACCGGGCGCACCCGATCAAGCCGGAGCGGCCACGGCGGGGCCGGGCGCAGGCTTTGCGCGATGACCCCGCGCGCGACGCCGGCGGCCAATGTCGCCCAGGCGAGTGCGAACGAAGAGAAGCCGGCTGCCGCCAGCGCCACCGCGACCCCGCCCTGCGCCGCCGCTGCGCAGACGTTGACGAGGAAATGCCCGCGGAACTGCATTGCCCGTGCCATCAGCGCCATCGGCACCACGGCGAAGGGCACGAACAGGTAATTCGCGGCAATGATCAGCAGCAGCGGGGCCAGCTGCGGCTCGGCATAGAGCGCGGCCAGCGGGTAAGCGCCGGCGGCGACCAGACCGGCGACCACCAGAGAGAACAGCAGTGCCACCGACGAGCACCGCGCGATTTCTGCGGAATCGAGGCGGGGCAGCCCCGAGATGTAGCGCGACAGCCCGAAATCCTGAAGGATCGCCACCAGCATTGCGGCGGCCAGGCCGATGGAAAACAGCCCGACTTCGGCCGGACCGAGAAACCAGCGCGAGATCACCACCGAGGTGACGAACTGCATCGCAAACGAGAGGTACTGCCCGGCCATCGCCCAGACTGCGGCGCTGCGCACACTCATCGCGGCCGGTTCGCGGTCGAACGCGGCTGGTACGGAAGAGCCGATCACGCCGCGAGGGTCATTGTCAGCGCGGCAGCGAGACGCGCGGCGCGCAGCGGATCGCCGAAACGCACCAGCCGCGCCACCGTGCGCCACATGCCGTCATGCTCGCCGCCCTCGCGCAGATAGCGCACGACCAGATCGAAACCGTGATCGCTCAACCCCGCGCGCGAATAGAGCAGGCCCGGTGCGACCCGAGCCCGGACCGCACGGGCCACACCCTCGCGGCCGAACAGCGCATCGAGCTCGTCGACCGGGGGCAGCGCGGCAAGCGTTGCGGTGGGGTCGGGGCGGCCGGCCTTGCGCTCTTCGAAGGCCAGCCGCGCCACCGCTGCGCCGATCTGCTGTTCGGTGGCATGGCGGCTGGAGACCTGATCTGCATAGTGGCGGTAGCGCAGCAGTCGTTCGGGGATCGAGCACAGCCGGGTGACCCCGGCGAGGCGCAGCCACAGATCGAGATCCTCGCAGTGGCGGAATGCGCCGTGATAGCCGCCGACCGAGCGCACCAGATCGCGCCGGAACATCACCGCCGGGTGGCACAGCAGCGGCCAGCCGTGCTCGATCGCGGCGAGAAAGCCGGCGTGGCTATCCGGATGATCGCGGGCATCGAGCGGGTAGGGCGCACCGTGCTCGTCGATGTCGAGCGTCCAGCAGCCGACGACGCCATGATCGGGGTGGCCGGCGAGGAAGGCGAGCTGGCGGGCGAAGCGTTCGGGCAGGCAGAGGTCGTCGGCGTCCATCCTCGCGATCAGCGGGGCACGGGCTTCCTCGACGAGCTGGTTGAGGCTGGCGACAAGCCCGCGGTTCTCGCGCGCGATGGCGCGGATGCGGGGATCGCGGCGGGCATAATCAGCGATGATGGCGGGGGTGGCATCGCGCGAGCCATCATCGAGAATCAGGAATTCGAAATCGGTGAAGCTCTGGGCAAGGACACTGTCGATCGCCGCAGCGAGGAACCGCTCGCCGTTATAGACGCTCATGGCGACGCTGATCGCAGGGTTGCTCATGGCTGAAGTTCAGGTTTTCCGCAGGTTTCCGGGGCGCTGTGCACGGCGGATTGCTTAGGCCTTCAGGGTAAACAAAGCGTCACCCATGACCGGGAATCGACCGGCCAAAACGAATCGCGATTCGCCTGCCGGAAGGTTAAACCGCTCCGATCGACCCGCCGGACCCCCGCAAACCCGCAGAAAACCGTGAGACTGCAACAAATATGAAAAAACCCGTTGACGGGGTTGGACCCCGCCCATATAGGCCCGTTCACCGCAGCGCAGACGCCGCCAAAAACGGCTGAAACGCTCCGGTCGCCAACATAAACGGGCACCTAGTCCCCCGACACACAAATCGGGGTTCGTTGGTCGTCCGCTTCGTTTTGTCGGTGGCTCTTTGACATTGTTGATTTAGATGAAGGGACATGTGGGCGACGGCGCCCGGTCCGGGGGCCTTCGAGCTCCGGGTACCGGTAACCAAGTCGATGCCAAACATGTCCTTCGTATCCATACGTTTGACAAGTGCAGGTATCGGCTCCTCGAAGCTCATGCCGTACGGGTTGGCAAACTTCGGTTTGCGCCTGTGTGGTGTGTGACACAACTTGAGAGTTTGATCCTGGCTCAGAACGAACGCTGGCGGCATGCCTAACACATGCAAGTCGAACGAGACCTTCGGGTCTAGTGGCGCACGGGTGCGTAACGCGTGGGAATCTGCCCCTCGGTTCGGAATAACAGTTAGAAATGACTGCTAATACCGGATGATGACGTAAGTCCAAAGATTTATCGCCGAGGGATGAGCCCGCGTAGGATTAGCTAGTTGGTGGGGTAAAGGCCTACCAAGGCGACGATCCTTAGCTGGTCTGAGAGGATGATCAGCCACACTGGGACTGAGACACGGCCCAGACTCCTACGGGAGGCAGCAGTGGGGAATATTGGACAATGGGCGAAAGCCTGATCCAGC
>CANGQZ010000073.1 GCA_947455865.1 Sphingomonadaceae bacterium | reverse complement strand
TCAGCAGCCGGTCTCCGGCGAAGAAGCGGATATCAGCGATCTGATCGGCGCGGCCGACCGGGCCGTGATGGCCGGGAATCCATTCGGGCAGGAACAGGGTCAGCCGGGTGGTCCCGGGAGCGACCGGGATGGTCTCGGTGACGCGGTAGACCCCGCGGCCGATATCGGTGGCGTCGATCTCCAGTGCGATGGTGCCGGGATAGGGTACATCTGCCGCTGACGGGATTTGCGGGGCGAGCGGGGCGGTGCTGGGCGCGGAGCGCGCGGCGGGCTGGGCTGGGGCCGGCGCAGGGCCGAGCAGGGCGAAAACGAGCGGGGCAAGCGCGAGAGCGCGGGCGTGGGCGAGCGGCATCACGCCTTCTTGCGCAAGACCGATCAGGTTCGCAACCACCGCTTCGACGAACGACAGCGCGACGCGGCGCTTTTCCCCCGCGCCGGAAAGGGCTAAGCGCGCCCGCCATGAGCATCCAGACCCCCCAGCCGGTCCGCGGCACGCAGGACATCTTCGGCGCCGAGGCCGAAGCCTTCGCGTTCGTGGTCGAAACCTTCGAGCGGGTGCGCAAGCTGTACCGCTTTCGCCGCGCCGAAATGCCAGTGTTCGAGAAGACCACGGTGTTCTCGCGCTCGCTGGGCGAAACTACCGATGTCGTTTCCAAAGAGATGTACTCGTTCGAGGATCGCGGCGGGGAATCGCTGACGTTGCGGCCCGAGTTTACCGCGGGCCTCGCGCGGGCGTTCCTGACCGACGGGTGGCAGCAGCACGCCCCGCTGAAGATCGCGACGCACGGGCCGTTGTTCCGCTATGAGCGCCCGCAGAAGGGGCGTTACCGCCAGTTCCACCAGCTTGACGCCGAAATCATCGGCGCGGGCGAGCCGCAGGCCGATGTCGAGCTGCTGGTGATGGCCGACCAGCTGCTGCACGAACTGGGCATCGCCGACGGGGTGACGCTGCATCTCAACACGCTGGGCGATGCGCCGAGCCGCGAGGCGTGGCGGCTGGCGCTGATCGACTATTTCCGGGCGCATCGCGAGGGGTTGAGCGAAGATTCGCAGGAGCGGCTGGACAAGAACCCGCTGCGCATCCTCGATTCCAAGGACCCGCGCGACAAGGCGTTCGTGGCCGATGCGCCGCAGATCGACGCGTTTCTGAGCGGGGAGGCGCAGGACTTCTTCGGCAAGGTCACCGCCGGGCTCGACGCCGCCGGGGTGGCGTGGACCCGCGCGCCGGCGCTGGTGCGCGGGCTGGATTACTATCGCCACACCGCGTTCGAGTTCGTGACCGACCGGCTGGGCGCGCAGGGCACAGTGCTGGGCGGCGGGCGCTATGACGGGCTGATCGAGACGCTGGGTGGGCCGCACACCCCGGCGGTGGGCTGGGCGGCGGGGATCGAGCGGCTGGCGATGCTGCTGGGGGAACGGGGTGAAGTGCCGGCCGACGTTGTCCTCGCAGTCGAGGACGATCAGCTGCTGAACCTCGGCATCCGGGCCAATACGGCGCTGCGTCAGGCGGGTTTTTCGACCGAGATGATATCGACCGGCTCACCGCGCAAGCGGTTTGACAAAGCCGCCAAGATCCCGGGCAAAGTGCTGGTGGGCATCGCCATTCGCGATGGCAGGTCTGCCTTCAATGTGCGCTCCAACGGAGGAGCGGAGGATCACCTGCCGGTGCAGGCCATTCTGGACAAGCTGACTGCGTGAGCGTCTCCGACACCCGTCTTGCCCAGATCATCGGCCGGTTCGCCGAGCTTGAGGCGCGGCTGGCTTCGGGGACGCTGGAGGGCGCCGAGTTCGTCGGCGCGAGCCGCGACTATGCCGAGCTGGAGCCGGTGGCCAAGGCCGCCGAGGCGGTGCACGAGATGCGTGGGGAACTGGCGGCGCTGAGCGCACTCGACGAGGCGGACGCCGAAATGCGCGCGCTCGCCGCCGAGGAAGTGGCGCGGCTGAGGGCCGAGCTGCCGGAGGCCGAGCGAGCGCTGGCGATCGCGATGCTGCCGCGCGATTCGGCCGACAGCCGCCCGGCCATGCTGGAAATCCGCGCGGGCACCGGTGGTGACGAGGCGGCGCTGTTCGCGGCCGATCTCTACCGGATGTACGAGCGCTTTGCCGCCGAGCAGGGCTGGCGGGTCGAGCTGATCAGCGCCAATGCCAACGAGATCGGCGGGTTCAAGGAAGTGGTGGCGAATGTCGCCGGGAACGGCGTGTTCGCCCGGCTCAAGTTCGAGAGCGGGGTGCACCGGGTCCAGCGGGTGCCGGTGACCGAAAGCGGCGGGCGCATCCACACCAGCGCGGCGACCGTGGCAGTGCTGCCCGAGCCCGACGAGGTCGACGTCCAGATCGAGGACAAGGACCTCAAGATCGACATCTACCGGGCGTCGGGTGCCGGCGGCCAGCACGTCAACACCACCGATTCGGCTGTGCGGATCACGCACCTGCTGAGCGGATTGGTGGTGATCCAGCAAGACGAGCGCAGCCAGCACAAGAACAAGGCCAAGGCGCTGCAGGTGCTCCGCACCCGGCTTTACGAGAAGATGCGCAGCGAGGCGCAAGGGGCCGAGGCCGAGGCGCGCAAGGCGATGGTCGGCTCGGGCGACCGTTCCGAACGCATCCGAACTTACAACTTCCCGCAAGGCCGGGTGACCGACCACCGGATCAACCTGACGCTCCACCGCTTGCCCGAAATTCTCGAGGGGCCAGGGCTGGGCGAACTGATCGACGCGCTGATCGCCGAGGATCAGGCCAAGCGGCTGGCAGCGATGGATGGGTGAAAGGGCATGACGGTTGCGGCCGCCTTGCGCGCTGCCGCGGCGAAACTGGCCGGGGTGAGTGATACCGCGCGGCTCGACGCCGAAGTGCTGATGGCCCATGCGCTGAGGGTCAGTCGGTCGGAACTGCTCTTGCGGCACACCCGCGAGCCTGCACCAGAAAGCTTCGCGGCGCTGGTGGCGCGGCGGCAGGGGCATGAGCCGGTGGCCTATATCACCGGCATGCAGGAGTTCTTCGGCTTGCCGCTGCGGGTCTCGCCGGCGGTTCTGATCCCGCGCGGGGACAGCGAGACGCTGGTGGAAGCGGCGCTGGCGGCGCAGCCGGCGGCGCGGCGGGTGCTCGATCTTGGGACGGGTTCGGGGGCGCTGCTGTTGGCGGTGCTGGCGCAGTTGCCCGGTGCTGGCGGGATCGGGATCGACCGGTCAGTGCGGGCGCTGGCGGTGGCGGCGGGGAATGCCGCCGCGCTTGGGCTGAGCGGGCGGACCGGGTTCCTCCAGCGCGACTGGACGCGGCGGCAGTGGCAGGCCGGGCTGGGCGACTGCGACCTGATCCTGGCCAATCCGCCCTATGTCGAACTGGCGGCAGAGCTAGCCCCGGCGGTACGCGAACATGAGCCGGCGGGGGCATTGTTTGCGGGTGATGACGGCCTTGACGATTACCGGCGCCTGATCCCGGATATCCCGGCACTGCTTGCGCCGGGCGGCGCAGCGCTGATCGAGATCGGGGCGACGCAGGCGGATGCGGTGACTCAGATTGCGCGCGACGCCGGCTTCGCAGTGCGCCTCTGTCGCGACCTTGCCGGGAGAGACCGGGTGCTCAAACTAACCGCCCGTTAGGATAGCTGCGAGATAATGCTGCCGCGCGGCAAGATTTTCCTTGGCAAGCCTCCCGCCTGCCCCTAAATCGAGATTAGGCCAGCGGATGGACGGATGCACCGATGCACCCTCTCCTGCAGGCTCAAGCTCCAGCATTTGCAACCGGGCAAGCGCCCGAACGGTAAGACGCCGCGCAGATGTCGGAACACCGCGAGGCCGCAAGGCTTTCGAGGGCAGTTGCCTTTGCGCGGTGTGCAATAATGAGCGATTCGCCGGCCGGCACAACCCTCTGGGCCCGGGCGGCGATCCGGTGAAGGAACTGTCACCCTTGAATAACAACAATCGTGGGAACAACCGCAGGCGCGGGCGTGGCAACAATCGCCCGCAGGGCGGTGGCGGCGGTGGCGGCGGACAGCAGCTTAACCGGATCGATAGCCGGGCGCGCGGCAATGCGCCGCAGATGCTGGAAAAGTATCGCAAGCTGGCGCACGACGCCCACCTCAACGGGGACCGGGTCAACGCCGAATACTACTTGCAGTTTGCCGACCACTATTTCCGGGTGATCGCCGATACCCGTGTGCGGCAGGAAGAGCAGCGCGCCCGCCCCAACGAGCGGTGGCAGGAGCAGGGCGAAGAGAGCGAAGACAACGGCGATTTCAACGTCGAAAACGATTTCCCCGCCTATGACCAGCCCTACACCCGCCGCGAACGCGAAGAGCGTGATCGCGGCGGAGACGAGGGCGAGCGTGCCGAAGCCGGCAACGGTAATGATCGCGCAAATGGCCGCGAGCGTGACGAGCGTCCGGTGCGCGAGGATCGCCCGCGTCGCGAGGACCGTCCGCGCCGCGAAGAACGGGAGCCAATCGCAGCTGAGCCGGCAGAGGACGCCGAGGCCGCGTTCGAGCAGGATGGCGCAGATGCTCCGCGTTCGCCGTATGAGCCGCCCGAAAACCCGTTCATCCGGGGCACCCGCGGCTTGCGCCCGCGCCGTGAGGACCGGCGCCCGCGCCGCGAACCCGACGGCAACGCGGGGCGCGCCGATGATGGCGCAGGCGGTGACGAGCCGGTGCGGTTCGATGCCTCGGTCTTGCCTCCGCCGATCGGCGCGCGCGACGAACCGCGCGGCGATGATGCCGATGATGGCCCGGCACCTGCGCCCAAGCGCCGGGGCCGGAAGCCGAAGGCTGCTGCAGCCGAGGAAGCCAGCGAGGCCTGAGGCTCTTCCCAAGTCGCGCCCGAGCCGCCACAAGCCGGCGTGATGCATGATCTTGCGCAACAGCAACCACAGCAGGGGTCCGTGCAAGGCTGGGCTTCGGCGCGGCTGCTGCTGACGGCGCCGCTATTCGGCGCGCTGGCCGCCTGCGGGTTTCAGCCGCTGATGCTTTGGCCGCTGACCCTGATCGGGCTGGCCGGGATGATGGCGCTGGTGGCGCGCGCGCAGCGGACCACCGGTGCGGCGCTGGCCGGGTGGCTGTGGGGCGTGGGACATTTCACGCTGGGCAACAACTGGATCGCGACGGCGTTCACCTATCAGGCCAAGATGCCGCCCTGGCTGGGCTGGATCGCCGTGTTCCTGCTTTCCTTGTACCTAGCGCTGTGGCCCGCGCTTGCCGCGGCGGGGGCGTGGCGACTGACCGCCTGCCGGGCGCTCACCCGTCCGGCCGCCTTCGTGGCGGCCATTGCCGGCTGCTGGATCGTGAGCGAATGGCTGCGCGGCTGGGTGTTCACCGGGTTTCCGTGGAACCCGGTGGGGGTGGCCGCATTGGGGCCGTTTGGCCGCGCCGGACTGGCGCAAGTGCTGCCGTGGACTGGCACTTATGCACTGTCCGGACTGGTGGTGCTGTTGAGCGGGGCATGGTGGCTGGCGTGGCAGCAGCGCCAGATACAAAGCAGCGGGGCGCGGGTGCGGGCGGCGGCACTGGCCGTCATGCCGGTGGCGGCGATGCTGCTGCCGCAGTTGACCGCACCGCGCGCGCCGGGGACGCTCGCATTCACGCTGGTCCAGCCGGGCATCCGGCAGGAAGATCTGGACGATCCGACCCAGTTCGAAGCGCAGTACCGCAAGACGGCGGCGCAGAGCCCCGCGCTCCATCCCGGGCAACGGCGGCTGGTGCTGTGGCCAGAATCGGGCGTGCCGGACTACCTGAGCGATGGCTACCCGCCCTATTTTTATTACGAGACAACCTTTTCCAACGATCCGCGACTGGCGCGGGCACGGCTTGGCCGGACGATTGGTCCGGGCGGTCTGCTGCTGACCGGGTCAGTAGATCTGGTGATGCAGGGCGATATTGCGATCGCCGCGCGCAATGTCGTCACCGTACTGGACGAACAGGGCACGATCCGCGCGAAATATGCCAAGGCACATCTTGTGCCTTATGGGGAATACCTGCCGATGCGCAGTTGGCTCCAGCCCCTCGGACTGTCGCGGCTGGTGGCGGGAACGCTGGATTACTGGCCCGGGCCGGGCCCGCAGACAACCGACCTTGGCCCGTGGGGCAAGGCCGGGATGCAGATCTGCTATGAGATCGTGTTCTCTGGCGCGGTCGTCGATCCAGCGCACCGGCCCGATTACATCTTTAATCCTTCGGTTGATGGCTGGTTCGGCGGGTGGGGCCCGCCGCAGCATCTGGCCCAGGCGCGGCTGCGGGCGATCGAGGAAGGATTGCCGGTGCTGCGTTCGACCACCAATGGGATCAGCGCGGTGATCGATGCCGACGGGCTGGTCACCGGCTCGCTGCCACGTCCTGTGGCCGGGCGGATCGATGGGATGGTCCCGCCGCCGCATGCTGCGACCCTGTTTGCGCGGCTGGGCAATGTACTGGCGCTTGGCTGGGCCGCAGTTCTTCTTGTGGCAGCGATGCTTGTTTTGCGCCGCCGACCCGGCTAGAGCGCATCTGACATAAAGATATCTTTATATCGGGTATCTCCAGAAAGCGGGACGGACCATGCGCAGCGATTATCTGTTCACCTCCGAAAGCGTTTCCGAAGGCCATCCGGACAAAGTTGCCGACCAGATCAGCGACGCGGTGGTGGACCTGTTCCTGTCCAAGGATCCGGAAGCGCGGGTCGCCTGCGAAACGATGACCACCACCAACCGGGTGGTGCTCGCCGGCGAGGTTCGCGGCTTCGGGATGATCGACCGCGAGGGCAATTGGGCGCCCGGCGCGCAGGAGGAAATCCAGACGGCGGTGCGCCGCGTGGTGCGCGAGATCGGCTATGAGCAGGAGGGGTTTCACTGGCAGAACCTTACTTTCGAGAACTATCTGCACCCGCAATCGGCCGACATCGCCCAAGGCGTCGACGAGACCGGCAATAAAGACGAAGGCGCGGGCGATCAGGGGATCATGTTTGGCTATGCCTGCGATGAAACCCCCGACCTAATGCCGGCGACGCTGGATTACAGTCACAAGATTCTCCACCGTCTTGCCGCTGATCGCCATGCCGGGCTGGCGCCGTTCCTCGAGCCCGATGCCAAGAGCCAGGTGACGCTCCGGTTCCACAATGGCCGGCCAGTCGAAGCCGCCGCGATCGTGGTTTCTACCCAGCACAAGGAAGGTTGGGACGAGGGCGAGAAGGATGCCGAACTCAAGGCTTATGTAAAGCGCGTGGTCGGCGAGCTGCTGCCGGCCGGCTTCATCACCGAGGCGACGGTGTGGCACATCAACCCGACCGGCAAGTTCGTGATCGGTGGTCCGGATGGCGACGCCGGGCTGACCGGGCGCAAGATCATCGTCGACACTTATGGCGGCGCAGCTCCGCACGGTGGCGGGGCGTTTTCGGGCAAGGACCCGACCAAGGTTGACCGCTCGGCCGCTTACGTGGCGCGCTATCTGGCGAAAAATGTGGTGGCGGCCGGGCTGGCGCAGCGCTGCACGATCCAGCTATCCTATGCAATCGGCGTTGCGCGGCCGCTCTCGCTCTATGTCTACACCCACGATACCGCGACTGCTCCCGAAGAGGCGATCGAGGCGGCCATTGCGAAAGTCGCCGAGGAGCGCCTTGGCGGGCTGACCCCGAAGGGCATTCGCCTTGGGCTTGGGCTTAACAAGCCGATCTATGGCAAGAGCGCGGCGTACGGACACTTCGGGCGCAAGGCGGAAGGCGACTTGTTCCCTTGGGAGCGGACCGATCTGGTCGAGGCGCTGAAGGCGGCAGTGGCCGGCTGAATCGTCCCTGCGGGGTTCAGGCGACGCGATAGTCGGCGGTGATCACGCCGGCGGCCGCCAGTTCTTCCTCGTGACTTGCCTCGCGCCAGCTTTCGGCAAGCGCCTCGGCCTCCCACTGCAGCATCGCCGGGTGGGCGAGGACGTGATCGACCCAGGCCTGCCCGGCCCCGACATCGAGACCGTAAGTGCGGATACGGAAGGCCACCGGCGCGAAAAACGCATCGGCTGCGGTGAAGTCCGCTCCGGCCAACCACGGACCGCCGAAGCGGGAAAGGCCCTCCTCGAATATCTCGCGGATGCGGGCGATGTCCTTGGTCAGGGCGGCGGAGGCAGGGCGCGGATTGACCCGCACGCCGACATTCATCGTGCAATCATTGCGCAAGGCCGAGAACCCGGCGTGCATCTCGCTGGCCGCACACTGGGCGAAGGCGCGCGCTTCGGCCTCGGCCGGCCAGACTGCGGGATGCCGGTCGGCCAAATAGAGCACGATGCCGAGCGTGTCCCACACCGTGCGTGCGCCGTCGAGCAGCACCGGCACTTGCCCGGTCGGTGAGAAGCCGCGGAATGCGGCATAGTTGACCGGGGCTGCGAAGGGCTCGATCCGGTCAGCGAAGGGGATGCCAAGCGCGCGCAGCAGCAGCCACGGCCGCAGGCTCCAGCTAGAATAGTTCCGGTTGGCGGTGATCAGGGTGTAGGCCATGGCCCCGAGAATAGCCGCAGTTCAGGTGGCGGCAAGAGCGGCATCCGCCCCGGCCGCCCGAACCAGCGCCGGAACGAGGCTCCTACTTCGCGAGTTCAGTCTCGAGCGCGGCGACGAGCGCCGGATCGTCGGGCGAGATGCCGGGTGCGAACCGCGCGGCAACGCTGCCATCGCGCGCGATCACGAACTTCTCGAAATTCCACAGCACTTCGGGGTCTTGCGTGGGCGACATGCCGTAGCCGCGCAGCATCTCGCGGAATTCCTCGGACGGCCCTTGCCGGGTCGGCACCGCCTCGGTCAGCGCGGCGTAGAGCGGCTGCTTGGCTGCGCCGGTAACATCGGCCTTGGCGAAGAGCGGGAACGAGACGCCGTAGTTGAGCGAGCAGAACTCGGCGATTTCCTCGTGCGTGCCGGGTTCCTGTGCGCCGAAATCGTTCGCGGGAAAGCCGAGCACTTCCAGACCATCGTCGCGGCGGGCACGGTAGAGGGCCTCAAGCCCTTCATACTGCGGGGTGAGCCCGCACTTGCTGGCGACGTTGACCACCAGCAGGACCTTGCCAGCGTGATTGGCGAGCGAATCGGCCTGCCCGTCAAGGCGGGTGAGCGGAATGGCGGAAAGGTCGGTCATCGCGAGTCTCCCAAGTCGGCCGCGCGTTCCGGCGCGGGCATGTCCTGCGGTCTTATGCCGGGGCGCAGGCGCGGCGGCAAGCGCTCAGCGAGGGCGGTTCAGCACCGGCGAAACGAAGTCTGGATCGTGCGCAAACGGCAGCGGGGAGCCGGCGGCCAGCGCGGCAAGGACGGCAGTAAAGTCGGTCTCGGCGCGCCAGCCGAGCAGGCGCTGCGCCTTGGCGGGATCGTAGACCCGGTCAATCGTGGCCGGCAGGTCCCACCCCGTGCGGGCATATAGCGCTTCGGCTTCGGGGAAGCGCGCGGCGATCACCGGCCGCGCATCGCGTGCCAGCGCAGCGGCGTCGGCGCGGGTGAACGGCGGCGGGGCTGAGATCACAAAAGTCTCGCAGCCGGTGGTCCGTTCGAGCGCCAAGGCATGGGCCAGAGCAGCGTCCTCCACCGTCAGGCGGCGGTGGAGCAATTCGTTGGCCTTGAGGTTGGCGCCGGAGGGCACCGCATGGGTATCGTCATCCTCGGGAAAAAACCGGCTGGTGCGCAGGATCGCGAGATCCAGGCCGTGCTGCTGCGCGATCAGGCGGCAGATCTGCTCGGCCGCAAACTTGGTGATGCCATAAATGTTGCGCGGTTCGAGCGGGCCAAAGTCTTCATCGAGCCACCATGCCCCATCCGGCCCAGCACCGGCCCGGACATCGGCGCGGATCAGCAACGAGGTGGTCGAGGTGAAAACGAACCGATCGTGCCCGGCGGCGACTGCGGCTTCGAGCAGGTTCAGCGTGCCGGTAACGTTGGTATCGATGAAGGCCTGACGGGAGAACCGCGCGATATCTGGCTTATGCAGCGCGCCGGCGTGGATCACCGCCTCGATGCCGAAATCGCCGATTGTGGTGCGGACCAGCGCCGCATCGGCGACTGAGCCGAGCACCTGTGTGGCAAGGCCGGGGCTGACGTCGAGCCCGGTGACGTTGTGGCCGCGTGCGGCCAGCAACGGGGCGAGGTGCCGCCCGAGCCAGCCCGATGAGCCGGTCAGCAGCACGCGCATCGGCGCGCCGTTATGCGACGTAATGCGCAGTGGTCTTGGCGCGGACTTCCTCGGGGGTGACGCCCGGGGCACATTCGATCAGCTTGAACGGCGAGGCGTGATCCGGCCGCTGGAACACTGCGAGGTCGGTCACGATCATATCGACCACGCCTACGCCGGTAAGCGGCAGGGTGCAGGCCGGGATGAACTTGGGATCGCCGTTCTTGGCGTTGTGCTCCATCACCACGATGATCTTCTTGACCCCGGCGACAAGGTCCATCGCCCCGCCCATGCCCTTGATCATCTTGCCCGGGATCATCCAGTTGGCGATATCGCCATTCTCGGCCACTTCCATTGCGCCGAGCACGGTGAGATCGATCTTGCCGCCGCGAATCATCGCGAAGCTGGCGGCGCTATCGAAGTAGGCCGAATGAGCGATTTCGCTGATGGTTTGCTTACCGGCATTGATCAGATCGGCATCAACCTCGTCGTCATAAGGGAATGGCCCGATCCCGAGCATCCCGTTCTCTGACTGCAGCGTCACGGTCATGCCGGCGGGAACGTGGTTCGCCACAAGCGTCGGGATGCCGATGCCGAGGTTCACATAGAACCCATCCTGCATTTCGCGCGCGGCGCGGGCGGCCATTTCATCGCGGGTCCAGGGCATCAGACGGCCTCCCTCTGGCGGACGGTGCGGAATTCGATCTTCTTGTCGTAAGGCGCGCCGACGAACAGGCGCTGGACGTAGACGCCCGGCAGGTGGATCTTGTCAGGATCGAGCTGGCCGGCCTCGACCAGTTCCTCGACCTCAACCACGCAGACTTTGCCGCACGTCGCAGCGGGCACGTTGAAGTTGCGCGCGGTCTTGCGGAACACGAGGTTGCCGGTGGTATCGGCCTTCCACGCCTTGACGATCGCCAGATCGGCTACGATCCCGCGTTCGAGGATGTAATCCTGCCCGTCGAACGACTTCACCTCTTTGCCTTCGGCCACCAGAGTGCCGACCCCGGTCTTGGTGTAAAACCCGGGAATCCCGGCGCCGCCAGCGCGCATGCGCTCGGCCAGCGTACCTTGCGGGCAGAACTCGACCTCGAGCTCGCCCGAGAGGTACTGGCGCTCGAACTCCTTGTTCTCGCCGACATAGGAGCTGATCATCTTGCGGACCTGGCGGGTGCGCAGCAGCTTGCCGAGGCCCTCTCCATCGATCCCGGCGTTGTTGCTGGCGAACGTCAGCCCGGTGACCCCGCTCGCGACAATCGCATCGATCAGCCGTTCGGGAATGCCACAAAGGCCGAACCCGCCAGCGGCGATCAGCAAGTCGTTGCGCAGCAGACCGGCCAGCGCGGCTTCGGCATCGGGATAAACTTTGCTCATCGATCCTCCACGCCCGTCTGACGACCGGCTGTTCGCATCGCTCGCGTCCTAGGCAAGCGATTTGGATTTGTCACGAGGGCAGCGACAGCCGCAGCGAAAAAGGTAAACTTGTTTCCGAACTCGGGCGCAAGGGCACGAAGTGTCCGCTCATCCGTTAATGCTCGGCGCATCGCCGAATTGGATCGTGTCCCACGACGTGGTGTAGGTTCCGACGGTAGCGCTGCTGGCCGGACGCGCGCTTTCCATATCGCGCTGTAGCGGCCGGCCAGTGGCGCGGGTGGTCACCGTGATTTTCGGATAGGATTGGGTTGCAACACTCGAACCTATT